>JANXQX010000113.1 GCA_025353305.1 Holophagaceae bacterium | reverse complement strand
CCTGGATGCCGAACCCGTCTCCCTGGTTTCCCGGGCCTGGTTCAATCCCAACCTCGACAGCCGCAACTTCTTCGTGCCCGGAGTCCTGGCCATGCTGGTGGCCGTGGTCTCCATCATCCTTTCCAGCATGGCCATCGTGCGCGAACGGGAGATCGGCACGATGGAGCAGATCATGGTCACGCCCATCGGACGGCTGGAGTTCATCCTGGGCAAGACCATCCCCTTCGCCCTCATCGGCTTCATCGACGTGGCCCTCATCACGATCATCGCGGTCTTCTGGTTCCGGGTGCCTCTGCTTGGGAATCCCTTGATGCTTTTCGTTGGTACCGGCCTGTATCTGCTCAGCACCCTGGGCGTGGGCCTTTTCATCTCCACCGTGAGCGCCACGCAGCAGCAGGCCATGATGACGGCCTTCTTCTTCATGCTTCCGGCCTTCATGCTCTCGGGCTTCGTGTATCCCATCGCCAATATGCCCGAGGTGGTGCAGTGGTTCACGTACCTGAATCCCCTTCGCTATTATCTGGTGATCATCCGGGGTGTGTTCCTGAAGGGGTCGGGCGTCCACGTGCTCTGGCCTCAGATGCTGGCCCTGACCGCCCTCGGCAGCACCATGCTCATCCTCGCCGCCGGGCGGTTCAGGAAGACCATGGCCTGAAGCTCATTGTGTGGACCCGATGACCGAAGCGAAGCGTGCGGCGTCATCCACCGTGAATTCCCACTACCGGTCCTGGTTGTCGAACAAAATAATAGCCACGGATTTCACGGGTTTTCACAGAACAGAAATTCAGGTATCTGCCTTAGAAAAATCGTTGCAACGCCGATATATCAGCCAGCATTCACCTCCGTGTGAATCTGCGTAATCCGTGGCTGAACTAGTTTTTTATTTTTCAGTTTTTCATCCCCGTGAATCCGTTTTTTATCCCCGGCTGAAAATTTCTCTTTGGCCGGGGACGAACGGGGATCAACGGGGACACAGAAAAAAGGTGAAGGCCGGTACCTGATTTTCTCGGTGGTTTGAGTGTAAAGGCTTGGCCAACCTAGCGACCGGGGAGCATCCAGAAAATCCGGAGTTCCAATCACCCCCGATCATCGCGGGGGATCCACGCCCTGGACGGCAATGGATCCGAAATGCACAATAGGGAACCAGTCCATTTTTCTCTCGATCCCCACCGGGCGGATTGAACAGTCCTGTGAGGAACGACACTTCGTGCAAAATTCAAATCTTTTAGTATTGAATGATTATCTAGAGAAGGAGAGGGAGCTTCTTTCAAGCTGCGGCGATGCGGATTTCATGGAAAACCACGAAGGGTTCGTCGCGGGGCTGTCCAACTATTCGCCAGACCACCTGAGCCAGGCGGGAATCGCGCGGCATGCCGGTTTTTTTTCCGCCGCCCAAAAACGCTATCTTGCCCACAAGGAGCGGATCGCCAATCAACTCCTGACCCGAATCCTGATCGGATGTCCCAGCCGGATCGCTGACTGCCTTGAGGACGGCTTCAGCCGCGACTCCTACGAGCGCGTCCAGGATTTGCGAAGGCTTTTGGATTTGTCGGATTGCCGCCGATTCGTCATGGTCGGTTGCGGTGCGTTTCCCGCCACCATGTTCTGGCTGAGCGACCATTTCCCGGACATTGACTGCATCGGACTGGATATCGATGCCGAGACGGCGGCCCTGGCCGCCGGATTGGCAACCAGGCTTGGACGAAGCCAATTGCGATTTCTCGCTATCGATGGCTGCGACTTTGATTTCTCCGGTGCCGATTTCGTATTCGTGGCCAATCATGTCATGCCAAAGCGCGCTGTTCTGGAGCAATTGCTTCGAAGCGGGAAGCAAGGCGTGCAGGTAGTGGTGCGGGAACCCACGCGCCTCGGTGAACTGCTGGCGGAATCCGTGCGCCCCGATGTTCCCGCGGGGTTCAGCATCGCCGAGGCCGGAGAGGACAGCAGAACCTTCCTTTCCTACGATCTGGTGCTTTCCTGTTGCAATGTTTGACGGGGGCGACACGGGAATGAACGACATCCTCATCCTTTCCCATGCGCACGATGCGGTAAACCCGGACTCGAATTACACGATCAATCTCATGGCTCGGTTGTTTGCTGGATCAGGTCTCAAGGTCGCGTACCAGAAAGGGTTGGCCCGCCAACCCCAGGCGCGCGCGGTGATAAATCAGGTTGACTTGACCACAACGCCAGAAGCCTACATCCAGTATTTCAAAGAATTCCCGGTTGCGATCAACGGCCGCCTCACTCAGATCTCAAAAGCAGTCGTCTGCCAGGACACGCTGGTTCGCCTTGGCGATGGCTATGGTGGACCTGTGATCGTCAAGACCAGCCTCAATTGCGGCGGCTTCCCCGAATTGGCGATGATGGTGGAAACAGGATCGATCGAACCCGGTGTCCGGCTGCGACGAACATGGCGCGACCTGCAGGTCATCGATCCCTTGAACTATCCCATTTACGCGAGTCCGGATCTGGTTCCGGAAGGCGTATGGGAAAACCCCCGCCTGGTGGTGCAGCGTTTACGTACCGAGCGTGACGACCAGGGCCTCTATTGTCTTCGCTCCTGGTATGTTCTCGGAGACAGGGGCTTTCATGTCATGACCAAGTCCCGCGAGCCCATCGTAAGAGGCAGCGGGATCATCCATCGTGAGGTGCTGGAAGTCGTGACGCCGCCGGGCCTGGCAGCCGTCCGGTCCAGACTGGGGGTGGACTTTGGCCGTTTCGATTACGTGCTGGCTGATGGCGAGGCAATTGTGTTCGACGTCAATCGCACACCCACCAGCTCGCTGGGAGCGATTGAACAGTACCAACCACAATGGCGAGACATGGCGCAAGGCATCTCCAGCTACCTGAATCCGCCAGGCACCTGAACAACAGTTGAATATTTGGTCCAATTCCCACCAAACGCGCAAGGTTCGTCTTCTCCTTGACCCAGTTTGGTGCCGGGTGTATCCAGGACCAGGAATCCCCGCATGTCAACAGCTTGCATTGCCTCAGCAGCCCTTCCCGGAACTTTTGGCCGACCTCGCTGCTGGCTGATCAATCGGGATACGGCCACAAGTTTTCTCAAAATGGGGATTTTGTTTTCCCTGTGCACCAGCTCATGACGCTCGAACCAGGCACCCAGCTCGGTCCCTACAGGATCCTGGCCCTGATCGGCGCCGGAGCCATGGGCGAGGTGTACAAGGCCCTGGACACCAAGCTGGAGCGCGAGGTGGCGGTGAAAGTGCTGCCCCGCCAGTTGGCGGACCAGGGCGAATTCCTGGGACGATTCGAGCGGGAGGCCAAGGCGGTGGCCGCGCTCTCGCACCCGAACATCCTGGGCATCTTCGATATCGGCCAGGAAGGCGAGATCCACTACGCCGCCATGGAACTGCTGGAGGGCGAATCCCTCCGGGCGGCCATTTCCGCTGGTCCAATGCCTCCCAAAAAAGCGTTGGAGCTGGCCCACCAGATGGCCCTCGGCCTGGCGGCGGCCCACGACAAAGGCATCACCCACCGGGACCTCAAACCGGAGAATCTCTTCATCACCCGGGATGGGCGCCTGAAGATCCTGGACTTCGGCCTGGCCAAGCGGGCGCCGAGGAGCGGGCCAATCAGTGAGACGGCCGTTTCGGGTTCGCAGCCCATGGAACGGAAAGACACCGTCAGCACGATCTCGGGAACCTTGCTGGGCACCGTGGGCTACATGAGCCCCGAGCAGGCCCGCGGCGAAGCGGTGGACCAGCGATCGGACATCTTCTCCTTCGGGTTGGTGCTCTACGAGATGCTGAGCGGGCGCCAGGCCTTCCAGCGGCCCTCGGCGCCGGAGATCCTCGCGGCCATCATCCGGGACGAACCCGAGCCGCCGGGCTCCATGCGGGGAGGCCTGCCGCCCGCACTGGAGCGGACTATCCTCCACTGTCTCGAAAAGCGCCCGGAGGCACGGTCCCAGAGCATGCGCGACGTGGCCTTCGACCTGGAATCCGCCATGGGGAGCGGATTCCGGGTTCCGGTGGTGGCGGGATTCTTCCGCGCCACCCGGCGTCGGTGGGCCATCGGCGCATCGGTGGTCGCGCTGCTCGTCGCAGGGTCGTTTTCCCTTTGGTTCATGCGGGGCCACACCTTCGGTCCCGCCCCCCAGCCTCTGTACAAGCGCGTGAGTTTCCGCCAGGGCCAGCTGCATGCTGCCCGGTTCACTCCAGATGGCGGAGGCGTCGTCTACAGCGCCGCCTGGGGCGAGGAACCCTATCGACTCTTCACCAGCCGTCTGGACAACATCGAGGATCGTCCGCTGGGCCTCGAGAACGCCCAGCTGTTGGGCATCTCATCGAAAGGGGAACTGGCCCTGGGTCTGCATTGCGAGCAGCCGAACATCTGGATTTTCCGCGGCACCCTGGCCAGATCGACGATGGATGCCTCGGCACCGCGGGAGATGCTGCCCGGCGTCGAGTGGGCCGACTGGTCCCCCTCGGGCGAACCAGCGGTGGTGAGGTACGTGGAGGGCCGCTGGCGCGTGGAGTATCCCATCGGACAGGTAAGGGCGGAAACCACGGGCTGGTTCAGCCATCTCCGTTTTTCACCGGCGGGAAACGCCCTGGCCTACCTCGAACACCCGATCCCCAACGACGACGCCGGACGGGTCTGCCTTCTGGACCTCGCTTCCGGCAAAACCCGGCGGCTCACCAAGGATTGGAGTTCAGCGAATGGTCTCGCCTGGAAGGGCAGGGAGATCTGGTTCTCGGCCGCGGAGGACAGCATCGACAGTGCCCTCTATGCGGTTGGTTCCTCAGGCGAGCCGCGACTGGCCCTCCGCATTCCCGGCGCGCTCTACCTGCATGACATCGCCTTGGACGGCCACATGCTGGTCAGCCTGGAGAACCAGCGCACGGGCATCCTTTTCCTGAAAGACAAGGAGGTCCGGGATCTTTCCTGGCGGACCTGGTCCTACCTATGGGCCCTGTCCGCGGATGGCAGCACCGTGCTCTTCGACGAGGAGGGCGAAAGCTCGGGCCCCGACTACGATTTGTTCCTCCGTCGCACGGATGGCAGCCCCGCGGTGATGCTGGGCCGGGGTGCGCCCTCCGCGCTTTCGCCCGACGGGAAGTGGGTGGCCACGGTGTTGCGTAGCCCTCAGCCCCATGTGGCGCTGCTCCGGACTGGGCCCGGCGAGGCGAGGTCGCTGCCGGCCCACGGAATCGACAATTACTTTTCCATGGCCTTCACCCCCGATGGCCGGAACCTGATCTACTCGGGCGGGGAAGCCGGCAAGGGTAGCCGTGTCTTCCTCCAGGACCTCGATGGAGGCCAGGCCCGGCCACTGACGCCAGAAGGGACGACCCTGCCACTCAGGGGCGCCTTCCTATCGCCAGATGGACGTCACTTTCTGGCCCGGGGGCACGAAGGCCCCGCGCTCTGGGATCTGGAGGCGCCCGAGCGGCCGCCGACAGCCGTGAAAGGTCTGCAGGACGGACAGTGGGTGCTCCAGTGGACGCCTGATCTGAAACGCATTCTGGTCTACCGGCCCGGCCGGCTCCCCATCGCCATCAACGTGCTCGATCCGGCTACCGGACTGCAAACTCCTTGGCGCACCGTGGCGCCCGCCGGCTACCTGGATGCCCGCCTGGACAATGCCCGCCTGACACCTGACGGGACCACATTGGTCACGAACTACCGCCGCCGCCTTTCGACGCTCTTCGTCATGGAGGGCGTGAAGTAGGCCGCCTCGATGACAATCAGAACCGGGCCAATTGGGCAGAATCAAGCTGTTGAACGAGCATGAAAAAGCCCCCGGGAACTCCGGGGGCCTTTTCGATAAAGAGCGTTAGAACTTCAGACGGATCCCGAGCTGCAGTTCACGGGTGTTCTGGGCCGGAACAGTGGCATTCCCGAACGCGGCTTTCCTTACGCCGCTTGAGTCGGTGGCAAAGGTGCTGGCCCCAGAAACACCTGGAATCCCCTGACCCAGGTTGGCATCCACGAGTGGAGTCTGCCAGTTGAAGAGGTTGTAGATATCGATGACGCCTTCGATCGTGAATTTGCCCGCCAGCTTGAACACCCGGCTGAGGCGCAAATCGATCTGCTTCTCGTCGTCCTGGCGCAGGGAATTCCGGGAGCCAAAGGCCAGATTGTTCGCCATGCCGTCGCCATTGGTGTCCTGCTGGGTATAGGGGCCGTAGGGCAGGCCGGTCTGGTAGAGCAGGCGCCAGGACACCTTCACGCCCCACGGCGCGGGATGGTAGGCCACGACATTGAACACCGCGAAGCGGTCGTTATTGCTGTTCCCGAAGGTGGCGCCGATGTTGTTAGGATTCGAGGAAAGGGAGGCGCCCAGTTCCGAATAGGGGTTGGTGAGGGAGCCAGAGGAATAGGTGCCCCGTTCCATGGACGAGGTGTCTTCGGCCTTGGAGAAGGTCAGGTTGGCCTGGAAGCCGGTTTCGGCGTTCCATTTCTTTTCCACCTTGAAGGTCAGACCGCGATAGCGGCCATAACCGTCCGTCTTGACCAGGTAGACATTGCCGAATCCGCCGGTGGGGTTGTCGGGGTTGAACGAGGCAGCTCTGAAATCGAGTATGCGGCCGCGAACCACAGCGGAATTCGGCCGGACTAGCCCGCCGCCGCCCAGGCTCCAGGAATCCAGGTTGGGATCGCCGTATCCGTCGCGGTAGGGAGTGGAGGGACCGTAGCCGTTGACGGCGGCCCCGGCCACCTTTCCCTGGTTCATGTTGATGTTCTGGAAGTACTGGAGATTTTCGTACAGGGTGTACGTGGCGCTGACCCCGATGGTCAGGCCATTGCCAAGGTCGTGGTCGATGCCCATGCTCGCTTTCTTGGCACGGGAAAGCTTGCTATCGGGGTCCCAGACGGAGGTGTCGGAACCGCCCGCAACCAGCGTCTGCAGGCCCGCATCCGAGACACTTCGGATCGATGTGCCGGAAATGAGGGAGCTAGCAGCGAATAACCCAGTGCCGCTGAAGGGCGCAAGGCCATTGTTCGCGATCGAGGCGCTGTAATTGGTCGTGAGCTTCCCGTTCCCCGTCATGGTGTTGGAGTGCAGCAACAGGGGCGTCGGCGAGGTGAAGAACCCATAGCCACCACGGATCACGGTCTTGCCCTTGCCATCCAGGTCGTAACTGAAACCGATGCGCGGGTCGGTGGCATTGCCGCCGAAGCCTCGGTCGAGCCCCTGCAGGCTGGGATTGGGGTTTGGATTATCGGAGAAGCTCTGGGTGGTGTAGCGGGCGCCAAAGTTCAGGGTCAGGCGGTGGGAAAGCAGTCCCTGGTACTGGGCGTTGAGGAAAGCCGCGAAGGTGCTGGTCCACATCGGGATGCGGCCCTTGGTCGGGCTGACGGCGCCCGAGTAGGTGATGGCCCCGCTGGCGGCCGTAAGGGTGTTGTTGGCCCAATCTGCCGCAGTCCGGTACGAACCGAAGGTGATGAGTCCATTGCCGTTGTTGAAGAACTGGTTGTCCACATCGGACTTCAGGTAATCAAAGCCGCCCTTGAAGGTCCAATCCCCCTTCAACCACGTGGTGGTGCTCAACAATTGCGTGGCGATCTCGTTGCTTTCCCGAGGCGCGGAGGTCTTGGAGCCAAGATCGAATTGGCCCAGGTTTCCGGGCAGCGTGAACAGCCGCACCGCGGGGCCTCCCGTGGAATTCGCACGGAAGGGGCGGCGCTCGTTGGCAATCTGCAAATGGGTTTCAGTGAACAGGGTGGGCGACCAGATGTCGTTGGCCTCCAGCACCCAGGAAATGGTGCTGAGCCCCGGGGTGGTGAGGAGGAAGCTCTCGCCATTGTTGGGGCTGTTGCTGGTCTGCAGCAGGATGTCCTTGAGGGAGGTGTAGTTCACCCGCAGCACGAAGCGGTGTGAATCATTCATGGTGTAATCCAGGCGGCCGAAAACAGCCTTGTTGTCGGTGAACATCGAGTAGGCATGCGGCAGCGTACCCGTGACCGGGTTCCCCCATTCCCCGATGGTGGTGATGCCGCTCGGATGCAGGATCACGCCGCCAAGGGGAGAGTTCGCCAGGCGGGTGAACTCGGCGGCGGAGTAATCGGTCCCGCTCGCCCCCAGGGCCGGAAGGGCGGGCTGGGCCATCACATCCTTCTTGTACTGTTCGGCGCCCACAAAGAAGAACAGCTTGTCCTTGACAATGGGTCCGCCAAAGGTGAAGCCGAGGTTCTTCGAGTCGTTGGTGCGGACCAGGTTCTTGTCGACATTGAAGGTGCCGGAAGGATCGTAGGGCACGGGTTTCGATTTGGCGGTCCAGCTGCTGCGGCGGACCTCCATGATGGCGGAACCGGTGAATTCATTGGAGCCGCCCTTGGTGACGGCATTGATGCTCGCGCCCGCGCTGGTGTACTGGGCGTCAAAACCATTGGTGATGATCTGCAGTTCCTTGACTGTGTCCAGCGCGAAGGTGAAGGGCTGGTAGGCCGCGCCGCGTTGCTCGCCGAAGAAGGCGCTGTTGGTGTTGGCGCCATCGATCATGACGCCGTTGAAAATCTGGCGACCGCCTTCGGAGACGAGCCGGGGAGGGCTCCCCGCACCAGCCACCACTCCGGGGGTCAGTCGCGCCAGGTCGGTGAAATTGCGGGTCACCAGCGGCACCGCCTTCAACACTTCTTCGTCGATGGTGGCCATGACATTCACTTGTTTCGTATCGACCTGGGCAGACTCGCTGATCACTTCCACCGTCGCGCCGGCCACGTCGCGGTCCAGCACGATTTTCAGCAGCGAGGTTTCACCCAGCGAGATGCGGGTTTTTCCTTCGGCGCTACGGAATCCGGGCGCCTTCACGGATACCTGATAGGCCCCGACCTGCAGCAGGGGAATCGAAAAAGAGCCTGCGGCATCCAGTCCAGCCGTCCGGGAGTATCCCGTTTCCGGGTTGCGCAGGGTGACCCGGCCGTTCTGCACGGAACTGCCGTCCTTGGCGGTGACTTCAACGCGGATGGACCCGGCGGTGGAACTCGTCTGGGCGTGCGCCACCATGGTGCACACCAGGCCGGTGAGCAGAAGTGCGGTCTTGCGTGGGTTCATCATGCTGTCTCCTATGCCCATAAGGGCGTTTGCAAAGGGCCGATTACTTAGGATTGGATATCCGGATTTGATCAGCAAAAACCACATGTCACGGTGGTGTGATCTGACTCTACTCGAAGCCCTTTTGGGGCGTCTATACCCAATGGGGGGCGTGAAAAAAATATTTTATGAACAATTTACAAAGAGCATCCCCTTGGCAGTCACCCAGACAAAAATCATTTCAGCCTTTTCCCTCATAAGATCTCTAAGCATCCATCGTGCATCGAATGTCCACTACCAGCCCTGAGTCTGCCTCAACGCTTCGTACAACCCCACAGCCGCGGCCTGGGCCAGGTTAAGGCTGCGGTGGAAATCCCCGGTCATGGGGATGCGGATCAGGGCATCGGGGTGGGACTTGAGCAACTCATCGGGAAGGCCTGAGGTCTCGCGGCCGAAGACCAGGCCATCGCCTTCCCGAAACTTCACGTCGGTGTGTCTTCGGGTGGCCCTGGTGCTGAAGAGCCAGAGCCGCATATCGGGGTGGATGGCCAGGAAATCGTCCCAATCGTCGTAATGGGTGGGATTGAGATGTTCCCAGTAATCAAGCCCCGCGCGGCGCAGGTAGTAGTCACCGGTCTCGAAGCCAAGGGGGTGGATAAGGTGCAGCTTCACATTGTTGGAAACGCAAAGACGGCCGATGCTGCCGGTGTTCTGTGGAATCTCGGGCTGGTGCAGAATGATGTGGAACAAGGAGCCTCTGATGAGTGATTGCCTGTTTTGCCGGATCGCGCGGAAGGAAATTCCCTCAGGCATAGTGTACGAGGACGATGACCTTCTGGCCTTCAGGGACATTGGTCCCCAGGCGCCGGTCCACTTGCTTATCATTCCCAAAGCGCACTGCGAGGGCCTCAATGATCTGACGCCGGAAGTAGAGAAAGCGGCTGCAAGGATTCCCGCAGTGGCCGCGAAACTGGCCAAGGAATTCGGAATCGCCACCAGCGGCTACCGGCTTCTGGCCAACACTGGCCCCGACTCGGGCCAGACGGTCTTCCATCTGCACTTTCATCTGCTGGGCGGAAAAGCCATGGGAGGGAGGCTTTGCCAGGGGTGAGGTTGTGAGGTACGAGGTATGAGGAAGCGTGGCATCTTCCTCATACCTCAACCCTCATACCTCATCCCTGAAGCGGCAGCTTCAAGGTGAACGTGGAGCCTTTTCCCAGTTCGCTCCGCAGGCTGACTTCGCCGCCCATGAGCAAGGCCAGGTGCTTGACAATGGCGAGGCCCAGACCCGTGCCGGGGACGCCACGGGTGGAGGGCGCGCGATAGAACCGTTCGAAGATCCGCCTGGCGTCGCTTTCGGCAATGCCATGTCCCGAATCCTCAACGATCCATAGGAGCCAGGGCGCTTGGTTTTGAATCCGCAGGATCACTTCAGAACCCTCGGGACTGAACTTGATGGCATTGGAAAGCAGGTTTTCCAACAACTGGTGAAGCCTTAAGGCATCTGCCTTGATCACCAGATCCTCAAGGCCTGGCTCCAGCTCTGAATTCAAGGTGATCCGCCGCGGGTCCGCCTGGTAGCGCATCTCTTCTACCAATTGAGGCACGAAGACGCCAAGCTGAAGGGGCTGGGCTTCCAGCCGCAACGCCCCAGTCTCGATGCGCGAAAGTTCCGAGATGTCATTCAGCAACATGGTCATCCGGTCCACGGAACGGAAAATGGCTTTGAGATTGTTGGTTCCTCCTGGTGCCACGAAGCCTCCGTCCAGCAGGTTTTCCACGGCGATGCGGATGCCCGTGACGGGCGTCTTGAGTTCGTGGCTGGCATTGGAGATGAATTTCTGGCGCGTGGTTTCAAGGGCCTCCTGCCGCGTGATGTCGTCCAGCGTAAGCAGCACGCTTTGACTTCCATCCGCGGAATCGAAAGGCATGGCCCGTAGGCGCAGTGAACGCGGATCCCGGCGCAGCGTCCACTCGGTTTCCTTGCCGGAATATGCCATATCGATGTTTCGAAGGGTCTCCGGCTCCCGGAAAACTTCATGCAGGGAACCACCCATGGTGAGGCGGCTGGAGCTGCTGAGCAGCAATTGGGCCGCTGGGTTGTAGAGACGGACTTCCTTTCTGGAGTCCAGCAGCAACACCCCTTCCTGCAGGTTCAGCAGGATGCCCTGGCGCAAATGATCCTCTTTCCGGCTGAGGTCCTTCAGGGACCGGTTTTCCAGTTCCAGATCCGATTTGACCCGGGCTTCGGCTCCAAAGTGAAGGAACCCTTGGAGGAGCATCAGCCCGACGCCAGTCAGGAAGCAGAGCCCCCCCAGGACGAGCCCCAGGGGATGGCCCAGGGCTGCCACCATCCAGGTGCCCAGAACCACCAATGCCAAGGCGGCAAGGGATGGGGCAGGGAGTTGCGGCGCACGGTTCATGGGATTACCAAGTATGGGTGAATAGGCTCTTTTTCCGTGTTTCTCGGCTGTAACAAGCGTGAAACGGCTGGAGTTATTTTCGTTCATATAGTTTATTTTTCGTTTTTCTTTTGGCTTGAGCGCTTTTATGGCAGTCCTACACTCGTGAGTGGCAATCAGTGGCAAAAAATGGAATGAAGTGGGTAATAGTGGCACAACTCACTACAACTCACTTCCCCATCCGAGTCCTGGTGCTCTTTGTTGAAAGGTGGGACACGTGCTGCGACTCCGCGGCAATTCGCCGGCCACGGTGGACGAAAAAGGGCGACTCAAGCTGCCCACGTCCTTCAAAGCCGATCTCGAATCCTTCGCCACGGGCGAGGGCGGAGGGAACTCCCGCCACTACCTGACTTCCATCGACGGCATCGCGGGGCGCCTGTATCCCATGCCAGTCTGGGAAGCCATCGAGGCCCGCCTGGGAGCCCTGCCTTCCACCAATCCAGCCAAGCGCAAGTTTCTTGAAATCACCGCCTATTACGGGACCGAAGTGGAACCGGACGCCCAGGGCCGCTTCGTCATTCCAGGAATTCTCCGGGAAGCGGCCAAGCTGCAGGGCGAAGTCGCCATCCTGGGTCAGATGGATCATCTGGCCATCTGGAGCCGCGCCAACTTCGAGCGCCGTCTGGCCACCGAGCCCCTGACGGCCGACGACATGGCCCAGCTCGCGGATTTGGGGATTTAGGTGATGACCTCGACCCCCGTCCACACTCCCGTGCTTCTTTTCGAGGTGCTGGATAATCTCATCCTGCCCCCGGCGGCCCGGATCCTTGATCTCACCCTGGGCCTGGGCGGCCATGCCGAAGCTCTTCTGGCGCGCTGTGATGCGGACTCCCGCTATCTGGGCGTGGACCGCGATCCCGAAGCCCGCCAGGCCGCCAAGGAGCGCCTGGGCTCCGATGCCCGCCTGAACATCCTGGCTGCCAACTACGAAGACGTCTGGACGAATCACGCCTTCGAAGCCTGGCAAGCGCTGCAGGCACCTGAAGGCCTGGACGCCATCCTGATGGACCTGGGCGTTTCCACCCTCCAGCTCAAATCCCCGGCCCGCGGGTTCAGCTTCCGCTCGACAGGTCCGCTGGACATGCGCATGGATACCGAAGACGGCCCCACAGCCCTGCAATGGATCGCCGAGCAGAGCGACACGACCCTTGCCGACGCCATCTACCAGTTCGGCGAAGAGCGGGCCTCCCGCCCCATCGCCCGGGCGATCCTGAGGGCTTTCAACGAAGGGCGCCTGCAGACCACGGCCGATCTGGCCGAAGCCGTCCATTCCGTCCTGCCCATGACCGCGGCGCTCAAGCGCCAGCATCGCTCGGATACCGCCACCCGCACCTTCCAGGCCATCCGAATCGCTGTCAATGGCGAACTGGTGCGGCTTGCGGAAGCCATCGAACGGGCGGTCCAGCATCTGCGCCCCGGCGGGCGGCTGGCGGTCATCAGCTTCCACAGCCTCGAGGACCGCATCGTCAAGCAGACCCTGCGCCGCCTTTCGGGCATCTACGACGGTCCCGGCCGCGAGTCACCGGCGCCGCTTCCCAAAATCGTGCGCCTGATCCACACAGGCGGCCTCACGCCTTCCATCGCCGAATGCCAAGACAATCCCCCCTCCCGTTCCGCGCGCCTCCGGATCGCCGAACGGCTCGTTCTTTCAACCGAAAATCGCAAATCGTAAATCAACAATTTCCAACGGGGTTCCCATGAACCGCAGTCATTACACCCCCCAGACCCGCCAGCAGCAAGGTGTTCGCGCCGTGGAAAGCGAGGGCATCCTGCGCATGCTGATGCTCGTTTTCGCGGTGGCCATGCCCCTCGCCTCCATGGTGTACCTGAACCTGCAGAACACGCGGCTCAGCTATGAGATGAGCCATGTGAAAGAGCAGATCCAGAAGGCCCAGGAGGATCAGCGGAAATTGATGCTCGAGCGCAGCCGCTATCAGCGGGACGAGGAAGTCCAGGGTTTTGCCACGCAAATGGGACTGCAGCCCCGCAAGCAGAGCTTCATGATCCAGCGCCGCTTCACCACACTGGACCAGAAATTGGCCAAATTGCGGCCCGTCAGCTCCTATGAATTCGCACTGCCCTTACTCAAATAAGGGAACAACTTCGCCGTGGAAGCGCGGTGCCAAAGGTATCTGGAGTTCCTCCACCTCCAGGAGGCCGAGCTACGGTTGATAGCTCTGTCTCCCTTCTGGCAATGCGCGTCCGCGGCGATTCTTGTTTGAGCCCCAAGTCAAGAGTCGAGAGTCGAGAGTCGAGAGTCGAGAGTTGAGAGTCCCATCGAAAAAGATAAATCGAAAATTCTGAGGCCCGGCATTCATGCTTATACCCCAGGTCGCCCAGCCCTTCCCGCTCACTTGGGGGTTTTCCACGAAGCTGGACGATCCTGCGGATTTGCCGCCGGTAAGGCTTTCGCAAGTGCATGGCTGTCAGGTAGTCAATGCCTCGGAAGGCGTGCAATCGGCCGATGGCATCTGGACCACTAAGCCCGGCTTACGAATCGGTGTTCGCGTGGCCGACTGCGTGCCCATTCTGCTTGCGGGCTTGGTGGCTGGGGAACCCTGGGTCGCGGCCCTGCACGCGGGTTGGCGAGGAGCTGCTGGCGGAATCTTCCGAAAGGGCCTCGAATTGTTCAAAGCGCAGGGCGGCGAGCTTTCATCGCTCGTGTGGGCCTTCGGGCCTTGCATCCAGCCCTGCCATTTCGAAGTGGGTCAGGAAGTCATCCAGGCGGCCCAAGGTGACCCCGCGTGGCACGAAGCCCTGGCATCCACAGGCCCGCCGGGCAAGCCTCATCTGGATCTCCACGGCCTGCTGCGGGCCCAAGGCCTGAGCCTGGGACTGAACCCCGCCAACGAGGGCTCCGTGCATCTTTGCACCGTGTGCGAAAAGGACCTCCTATGGTCCTATCGGCGCGGCGATCTCAGCAAGCGGCAGTGGGGCTGGATCGAGATCGGTTGAATTTCCGATTCCCGATTGTCGATTCCCGATTTGAAAGGCAGCGGAGCAGCGGCTTTGCATGGATCAATCGACAATCATCCTTGGCCAATCGACAATGGAAGGATGCTGAACATCACCGAAGTGCGAATCAATAAGGTCGAGGGCGACGAAAAGTTGCGGGCCTTCGCGAGCCTGGTCATCGACGAATGTTTCCTGGTCGGCGACTTGAGGGTGCTTGAAAACGAAGAAGGCTACTACGTGGTCATGCCCAGCAAACGTAAGCGCGACGGGAGTTTCAAGGATATTGCCTACCCTCTGAACACCGGAGCCAAGGACTTCATCCAGGAGAAGGTCCTGCTCGCCTTCGAGGAAGCCACCGGGCGCAAAGCCATCTCGCGAATTGAGCAGGGCGAACCCGGTCCGGTCCGCCCCGACCTGCTTGGTGTCGAGGAATTCGGCTTCACGCCCAAGAGCACGCCGGGGTGAAACAGGCTCTTAATATCTCCTCGGCGGCGGCGGCGCGAAATCACCATCCCACATGCGGTTCCGCGGGGGCTGGGGTGGTTGGACGCGGATCACGCCCAGGCGGCAAAGGGTTTCGCGCCATTCGTACTTGATGAAGGTCTTTTCATAGGCTGTTGCTTCAGGTTCGAAGGCCACGGCAATGGAGGGGGAATACTCTTCGCTGCCGTAGCCGGTGCCCGCTTCGGCTTTCTTTTCCCGCTGAGCTGAATCCCGGCTCGATTCGGCAGCGGCACTCGGGGCCAGGCCCCCGGCACCCGACATCGACTTCCGCGGCTGCTCATTCCGGTATTGATCGCGGTATTGGGGCACTGGCTGATGCCGCACTTCCGGGTAGGCCGCCAGGGCGATGACGCCCATGGCCGATTCATCGTTGAAGGCCGCGGCGTAGGAATCCGGCGCCTCGGTAAAGTAGAAGCGGTTGATCTTGTCCCGCCCGGTGCGCCAACCGCCGTATTCCGCGGTGGCGTAGGGTTCCAGGATGTACATCTGTTCGTTGTTCCGCAGCCAGGATTTTCCGCCCGACAGGATGTTCCGGCCATCCACCGCGATCACCACGCCCACGCGCCGGTCCAGATTGTTCCGGACCATGATGCGGTAGTTCTCACCCTTCACCGCTTCGGCGTAGACGCGGGAATTGGCGCCTCGATTCGCGGCCGGATAGAAAGAAAGCGTGCGGCCGGAATCGGTCCGGATTTCCAGGGTGACGGCACGGCCGGCACTGTCCGCAACCGCCGGGCCTGCGCAGCTGACCAGTCCTGCTACGAGCAAGAGCATCATGGGGGATTTCATGGGAGCCTCCTATCAAATGGGCCTGCTCTGTTAGACAAGAGGCCCGATTCGAAAGTTCCCAAATCCTGGGTCAGGGATCACCAACTGATGCTGATGGTGATCTGGGCTGGCTTTTCACCTGGGATGTACGGCTGTTCCAGAATCTTGCCGATCTTTGCTAATCGGGAAAGCAGGTCCGCCAATCGATGGGAGTCAATCCGGGCTCTCAGGAGGTGGGTTGCTTCAGGCTCACGCAAGGGCATCACAGTGGCCCCTGCCCTGGAGAGTTCTCGTTCGATCAACGTCCGGGCGGAACGGGGGTCAGCCACTTCAAGGCGGATCATCCAAATTGCGGTATCGGACTTGTCTTTGCGCTCCGTCTGATCCATCAGCTGGCCGGCAGACTCAGCGGCCTTTCCTCGGGTATCTTCACTGGCTCGATTGGCCCCGGCTGGTCCATCGCCACCCTTTGAACTTTTCTTGGCCTGCCGCGCGGGGGCTGCTTCGGACTCTGCCATCACCGCTACTACGGTGCTCGCGGAGGATCCGGCCAGAGCGGAAGGCGCCGAGGGCGCCGCTGCAAGCGGTTCGGATCGTGCGATGTCTCTTTCCTGTTTCGCCAATGCGGGTGCGGATGGCGTGGTTTGCATGGGCGGGGTAGCTACCTTTGGAGGCGGAGCAAAGCTTGATTCCGATAGCCTGGAATCTTCCAGCTTGAGTTTGTTGACCCCTTCGGAAAGTGGTTCCTGCATTTCTTTCGGGGCGCTCATGAATCCTGGGGCGAGCTTGTCGCGTGGCTCAGCAGGCTTCCCTGCCTGGCTTGGCGTCGAGGCGGCAGCTTTTTCTTGCTTCAGTTCACCAAAGACATCGCTCTGGGCCCGCTGGGATCTCAGCAGGTAGAAACCCGTGGCCGCCAGCAACAGGATGCTTGCAACCTGAAGCTGCGGTTTCAGCACCATGGGCCGGATGAACCGTCTCCAAAAGGAGGCCTGAGGCGCAGTTTCAGCCCGGATCCGCGCCATAATTTTCGAGGCCAGCCAAGGTGGAGGCTCCACCGCTTCAATTTTCCTTATGTGGGAATGGGTCCACTGGAGTTCCTTCCCTGCGGTGCGGCATTCCGGACAACCCGCCAGATGGTTATCCAGCCGCGCCTGTTCATTCGGCGAGAGTGCCTGGTCCAGGGAGGTGGACATCATTTCCAGGAATTCGTGGCAGGCCGTCATACGACCCCCGCTGCGCGTTTCAGGCAGTCTTTGATGCCCTCCCGAGCCCTGAACAATCTGGATTTCACGGTGCCTTCCCGCACCTGCAACATCACCCCGATCTCCTGGTAGGAATGCTCCTGGAGATCCCGCAGCACCAATACTTCCCGAAAATCCTGGGGAAGCCCGTCAATGCAGGATTTGATTTTCTGGCGCACTGCAGCTTCTTCCATCTGGTCCAAGGCCGATGGCGCTAGAGAAGGCGGGTCGTGGCGGATTTCGCCGTCCTCGGTTTTCAGCGTGGCATCCAACGAATAGGCCTCATGGCTGCGTCGGGTCTTGATCCGCACCAGGCCATTGCGCGCGTGGTTCAGGGTGATGGTGGTGAGCCAGGTGCTGAAACGGGCGTCTCCGCGGAAGGTCCCTAAATTCTTGTAGGCGGCCACAAAGGCGTCCTGCACTACTTCGCAGGCTTCGTCGTAATCACCGACCACGCGGTAGGCGAGATTCAACATGGCCTTCTGGTGGCGACGCACCAGCCACTCGAAGGCGCGCTCGGACCATTCCGCATCCCCCGATTGGCAGGCTGACACCAGCTCCACATCTTCCGACTCCTCATTCAATCGCAGCGCGTTCATAGATTCGACAGTCTACTCGGAGGGAAAGTTCCCGGATTCCGGTCTGGCTCACTCACTCGACTTGCCCGGAAAGAGTGCCTCCGTGGGTTCGATGCGGGGGCCGTTGGCATCACAAACAGCAAAGATGGAGGCGTATAGCGAAACGCCAGCATAATCGCCGGCCGCGTTCAGGACATAGAAACTCACGTTGAAATTGGGCAGGCCGCGGCCATTCAAGAGACTCCTCCTCACCGTGTTGGCCTGGATTCGGCGCAGGGCCTCCATCCCGGCGTCCTTGGGTTTCATGCCCCGGCGCATCATTTCGACAATGAGGAACGAGCAGAGTCCGTAGAGATTCGCTTCACCTCGCCCGGTGGAACCAGCCGCGCCAACCTGACCATCCACATACAGCCCGGCACCCAGGATGGGGCTGTCACCCACGCGACCTGGAATCTTCCAAGCCAAGCCGCTGGTCGTAGTTACACCGCAAAGCTCGCCCTTCATATTCACGCCGTTGCAGTTGATGGTGCCGTAGTAGTGCTCGGGGTCGATGAGCCCCTCCCGCACCATTTGGAGGCCCACCTCGAAACCCAGCATTGATTGTTGCTTCGGGTTCAGCCAGTGCTCTCCATCCATGCGACGCTTCCACTCCAGCCAGAGTTTGCGGGAGTGTTCTGTGTTGAGATCCGCCTCGATGGTGAAACCCAACTGCCGCGCGAAAGTTTGAGCGTCGTGGCCCACCAAAAGGTGATGATCCGTTTGTTCCATGACCGCCTTGGCAACCCAGGAAGGTGTGCGGATGCCCTCCAGGCAGGCAACCCCCCCTGCCCGCCTGGTCGGCCCATGCATGCAGCAGGAATCCAGTTGCACAATGCCATCAGCATTGGGCAGGCCGCCATAGCCCACGCTGTCATCCTCTGGGTCCAGTTCCACGATGTTCACCCCTTGGATGAGGGCATCCAGGACATCAGCACCTTGCTCCATCATCTCGAAGGCCTGAGCCACGCAGGTATGCGGCCCCCCGTTCTTGAAGCGATTGCCGTTGGCGCTGGCGATGACCACGGGCCGTGGACCGGAGCGTTTGACCGCTGGTGCCTGGGACTTTGAGGTTATTGCTTGCAGAGTTGTCGCAACGCCGGCGGCAGCGCTGGTTTGAAGAAAGGCGCGCCGGTTGAGGGGAGCTGGCATGGGAGCCTCGGAGGCAAATTTGGGAATGGCAAACCCAAGCGTAACCTGCTCAGAGATGCTTGGGCCATGGGTCGGCGAGGCGGGAGTAGCCTCACTCCTGGGAATTGGCTGGCCTTTGGAATTCAGCTTCGCGAAGGCAGACCCCTCCGACCGGGCCGCCATTGCCGTTCGAATCCTTCCTCCCAATTGGAAGGCCCCTTTCGGGGCCGCCATTTGGTTGGGGAGGAAGGATTCGCTTCGCTCCCCGGCACTGGCTGCGCACGAGAATCCGCCTTTGGCGGACCGGCTGCGGTCGCTCTCGCGCCCTTCGCCTCCCACCTGATGCATCGTCCACAGGACGATGCTCCCGCTCGCCTTTGGCTCGCGGAGGCGGGCCCCTCCCTCCCTGCTATCGGGCGACAGCCAAAACTGACCCCCTGGCGACAGAACTATTGACCCCTTGAGTCGCCGAGGAGGCGACATGGGTGAGGATGGGAGGACGCTGGTCCCAGTGGAAACGGGGGCCGAGGTGTTGGATGCACGCGAGGTT
>JANXQX010000006.1 GCA_025353305.1 Holophagaceae bacterium | reverse complement strand
CTCCAGCCGCACTTGGGTATCCCAACGCCTTTTCCAGCGCGCATCGAGCGCGAGGACCGCGTGGGTCGCCCTTAATACCCTTAGATCCGGATTTCCCGCATGAGGGTCCAGCTGGGTGAGCGGCGGGGCCTGGTGGAAGCTGCCCCCCGCGAGACGCAGCGTGATGCCATCTGAAACCTGGTAGGACACCGTGGCTCGGGCATCCCGGGTGGATTCGTGCAGCAGGCCATAGTGATCCATGCGACCTCCAAGGGAGAGGCCCCATCGGTTGGAAAACAGCCACCGCACTGTGGTGTAGGCACCGCTCCGAACACCGTCGAAACCGTAGGCGAAGACCCTGGGCGTCGCCTCCGGGGCCCAATTGGCCAGATCGAAGGGAACCTGGCCGCGGGGATCCAGCCGTAGCTGGTCGCGGTCCAATCCCGATTCGACGGTGATGGACTCATTCACCTGGAGGACCCCTTCGGCCCTCAAAAAACCATCGTGTTCCTCCTGGATGATGCCCCAAGATTTGAAGGACCACGCCTCGTGGAAGCGAGAGTCGGAAGCAGTGAGGTTCAGCACCGTCCGCTCTCCCAGAGGCTGGGTGAACTGGGCCGTGAGAAAACGTGTGCGGCTGCGGTTGTCGTAGATGCCAAGTTCGTTGGCGATGCGGGTGTCCACCGCCAGGTGGTCCTGGGAGAAAAGGGCGGTCATGGTGAGGCGGCCCGTCCCCAGTGGGGTCTGGTGGTTCAGCTGCAGGTCATCGCTGATGGGGGCATCCGTGAAATTCGGCGCGAGGCCGTAGAACTTGTCCAGCAAGGCCGGCGAGGCATGTCGGTAGGAACTCCGCAGCACACCGCCCCCCACCGGCTCATCCTGTTGGATTCCCTGGCTGGCCAGGTCGATGAGGGCGCTGCCGGTGCGCACGGGGGAATTCACTTCCGTGCTTAGGTCGAGCACCGCCGAGAGGGCATCCCCATATTTGGCCGAGAATCCGCCGGGAATGAAATCCAAGCGCGTGATCATGGCCGTGTCCACGGAGGAGAAGATGCCGCCCTGCGTGTTGGGGTGGTGGTAAGGCCTCGGCAGGCGACCCCCATTGAGATAGATGCCCACCTCCTCGGGCTTGCCACCCCGGACGAAAAGCTCAGCGCCTTCACTGGTGTTGCTCACGCCCGGCAGAGCCTTGGTGGCTTGGAACACGTCCGCCGCGGCCCCCGGAGTCATGTAGATCTCCAGCCTGGAAATGGAACTGGAAGGGCCTTCGGTGGAATAGCCCGAACCTTCCACCACCTCCACCGTGGCGCCCTGTGCCTCCCGCTCCAGCAGCACCAGCAGCGTCTCCCCAGCCTTAGCTTCCCGCTCCTGGGGACTGAAGCCCTTGGCAGAGATGCGTAGGATCGTCGACCCCAGCACCTTAATGGAAAAGCCCCCCTTGGCATCGGTCAGGACGTGTTGATCTCCTGCGGCCACCATCGCGCCGGCGATCGGCGCGCCGCCCGGACCCATCACCACGCCGCCAAGAACGGCAGCTGATTGAAGCAGGATGAGCATCACTTCTGTACCTTGGCCAATTCCGCGTCAACCTTCGGTTTCACGACCTTGACAGCGAATGCGTAATCTTCATCCATCGCCAATGCGGCATTCAGGCTCAGGTTGGCCGCTTCGGTTTGTTGCCGGTCCAACTGCACGAGCGCCAGCCAGGCGAGGCTTTCGGCTTTGCCCCAGCGCGGGGTCCAGGCGTTCTCAGCGGGCTTCTCATTCTCAGCCGCTTTCACTGCCGCTTCGAGGATGGGCATGGCTTTCTCGGCGCTACCTCCGAAAAAGGCGGGCGTGTGGTAGACGTGCAGGCCCTGGAAGAAAAGCGCTCGAGGGTTTCCGGGACTCAGCTTGAGGGCCTGCTGGAACAGCCCCATGGCTTTCGGGGCCAGGGTCATCCCCGAATTGGGCGAGAAGCCGATCTTCAGACCAAAGCAGGCGCCCATCAAGGCAAGGCTATCGGTATCCTTGCGCCCTTCGAGGCCTTTCAAAGTGCGATCCAGGAGGGCTTCGGAGGCCTTCGCATCCTGGTGTTGCAGGTGGGAGGCCAGCGTGTAGCCCACGAGGGCCTGGAAGTAGGCCTTCTGTTCAGGAGAAGCTGGGTCCAACGCCAGTTTGGCTTGGAGCCCTCTCAGGGCTTCGGTGCCCAGACGCTGGGTGCGCTGCAGCTGGACGGACAGATCAGCTTCCTGGGCGCTGAGTGTGAAAGCCAGGACGGGCAGCAAGAGCAAGTACATTCGCATGGTGGACTCCAGGCGCGCACGGCGCGATGGAGCCAGATTCACGGGTTATGGTCCCCTTCGCCGGCCCTGACGCACCAACGGCGGGATCCCTCGCACGAAAGGAGGGACTTCAGCCCCCGAGGTGCCTTCGTAGCTCCGCCATGCGATCCCGGCTCACGGGCACTCGATACTCATCCTTGAGCCGCAACTCGCCCGTGCCACCCGGATCTGGGATCAATTCCCTGATCGCATCCACGGCCACCATAGCCCCCCTATGGGTGCGGATGAACCGTGGGGCTAGGAGGCCCTCCAACTCATCCAGCGTGCGGTCCAAGACGAAGCGGCCCTCGGCGGTGTGCACGAAGAGCAGCCTATTCTCCGTGGAGAGGTGGCTCACCTCGGCCCAACTCAATACTCGCAACCGGCCCTTCACGGATACCGAGAATCGCTCAGGGATCCGCTTGCATTGAGCGGCCTCCAAGGCTTGGAGCAGCAGACCAAAATCCGGCGGTGCAGGGACCAGGCGGTCCAATGTCTCGCGCAACCGCTCCCGCTCCACGGGCTTGAGCAGGTAGTCACAGGCAGCCCATTTGAAAGCCTCCAGGGCATGCTGGTCGAAGGCCGTGACAAAGGCGATGGGAGGCAGCCGGAGTCCAGCCTCCCGAGCCTCGCGCAATAGCCCGAAGGCCCCTGACGGGGGAAATTCAATATCCAGGAAGAGCAGGTCCACTGGATGTTCCCGCAACAACACCAGACCCGCGCGGCCATCCCCGGCTTCGGCGATGCAAACAGATTCTGGTTCCAGTTCTGCCACCAGCCGCTTGAGGCGGGCCCTGGCCGGCGGCTCGTCTTCGATAATGGCAAAGCGCAAGGGCTTCATGAGAGCCTCACCTCCAGGGCGCAACCTTCCTCCGCCGGAAGCCAATGCAACGAACCCCCGGAAGCCTCCAGCCGCTCACGCACGGTGCGCAGGCCCACTCCCTCTGGGGCGCCTTCTGCCCGGCCCACTCCGTCATCCTGAATGCGGATATGCCCCCCCTCGGCCCGCACCGTGATATGACACGCCTCGACTTTCGGGCGGAAGCCATGCTTGAGGCTGTTTTCCACCAAGGGCAGCAAGAGCAGAGGCTGGATCTGCTGCTCGGCCATGGCGGGCTCCAAAATGAGCTGGTAGTTGAGTCGCTCACCGAAGCGCAGTGCCTCCAAACGGAGCAAGTGTTCCAAGAGCGCGAATTCCTCCTGCAGGCTCCAGACGGGTTGTTCCAGGGCCCCCAGGATTCGGCGCAGCAAGGCCGATAACCGTTCAGTTGCCTCCTCGGCTCGGCGTGGGTCTTCGGGGATGAGGGCGGCGATCGTATTCAGCGCATTGAAAAGGGTATGGGGTTGAATCTGGGCTTGAAGGCTCAGGAAGCTGGCCCGGGCCTCTGCCTGCACTAATCTTCGCTCTGTAGCCACGTGCGCCGAGATGGTTTCCTTGGTGGCGATGAACCCCGATACCGCTAGGCCCACCAGCACGGTGAACACGAGCGCGCTGCGGTTCCCGAGAAGGTTCAATCCCGTCAGAAGGCGGATCAGGCCCACCGCGACCAGGAGCAGGATCCCGTAGAGCAACAGCATCCATAGTACGGACATGAGGCCCACACGCTCTGGAGACCAGCCACTTTTATAGGACTCGAATGGACTGTGGAGTATGTCGAAGCCCGCCCACATCACGCTGCTGAAAATGGCTCCAACGAGTGCATTCATCACAAAATCGAGGGGCCTTCGCGCCCCCAAGAAAAACCCGACGCCCATCCCGGCGAGCGCACCAACGCTAAAGGCTTGGATGGCCCACCGCAGGGGGTGTTCGCGAATGTAGCTGTGGCGTTGGCTGACGGAATAGGCCATAGAAGCAGCATCCGGCCGCCGGCCCCCGAGGTCCAGGATTTCGCACGGATGGCCTGTATCGGAGCACCAATAGGGATGGGATGATGTCCAACGGATGTGCCATTCCACCAGGCGACTTCCCGCCTAGGGGATCATGCTTCATCTCCTTGGATTCCTGATGAGTCAAGATTTTCAGACCTTCCTCCAACAGCTTGAATCCGCCGGTGAACTCCACCGCGTTCCCGTGGAGGTTGATCCCTTCCTAGAGATGGGCGCCATCGCGGACCGGATTTCCAAGGAGCCTGGCGGGGGCAAAGCCCTGTTCTTTGAAAAACCCAAAGGTCATTCGATCCCGGTGGTGATGAACGCCTACGGTTCCACTCGACGCATGGCCATGGCTTTGGGTGTGGACAAGGAGGAACGCGGGCTGGATGCCATCGCGGACCGAATCGAGAAACTCATCCAGGAAGCCATGCCCAAGCCAGGGCTTGGTTTCTTCGACAAATTGGCCAAGCTGCCGATGCTGGCTGAAGTCGGCAACTGGATGCCGAAGACCGTCCGCAAAGGCGCCTGCCAGGAAGTCGTGCTCCAGGGCAGCGAGGTTAAGCTTTCCCAACTCCCGGTGCTCACCACTTGGCCCGAGGATGGCGGCCCCTTCATCACTCTGGGCTTGAGCCATACCCGCAACAAGGAAAATGGACATCGAAACGTCGGCCTGTACCGGCTCCAGGTGTTTGATGACCGAACCTTGGGGTTTCACACGCAACTGCACCACGACGGCGCGCGCAACCGCCATGGCTATGGCGACGAGAAAATGCCCGTGGCCGTGAGCTTCGGCGGCGACCCGGGCCTCACCTACTGCGCCACGGCGCCCCTGCCGCCCTTTTTATCCGAATTGATGTTCGCGGGGTTCCTACGCGGGAGCGGCATCGAGATGGTGAAGTGCATCACCAACGATCTGGAAGTTCCGGCCGATTCCGAGATCATCATCGAGGGCTATGTGAATCCTCGGGAACTCAGGCGGGAAGGGCCTTTCGGCGACCACACGGGCTACTACTCATTGGCGGATGACTATCCGGTGCTGCACGTGGAAGCCATCACCATGCGCAGGAATCCGGTCTATCCGGCCACCATCGTGGGCCGCCCGCCCCAGGAGGACGCCTACCTGGGCCTCGCCACGGAACGCATCTTCCTGCCGCTGCTGCGCATGGTCCTGCCGGAAATTCGCGACATGCACCTGCCCGCCGCCGGAGGCTTCCACAACCTGGTGATCGTCAGCTTGAAAAAGGAATACCCCGGCCATGCGCAAAAAGTGATGAGCGCCATCTGGGGTACCGGCCAGATCATGTTCAGCAAATGCGTGGTGGTGGTGGACGAGGACATCGATCCCCACGACATGAACGAGGTCCTATTCCGTGTCACCAGCAACGTGGACCCGCGCCGGGACCTGCTCTTCACCGACGGCCCGCTGGACGTGCTGGACCATTCGTCGGACCGCTTCGCCTTCGGCAGCAAAGTGGGCATCGACGCCACACGCAAGAACAAACCCTTTGATGGCTTCAAGCGTGAATGGCCGCAGGACTTGGTTTTCCCTAGCGAGGTGCTGGAGAAAATCGCGGCACGCTGGAAAGAATACGGGCTATGAAAAAAACCCGAGCCGGGGTCTTTGGTTCTTCACCTGTTTCTGGTCAGAATCGGTACAAAGCTGCCACCTGTACTGCACCCGCGGTTCGATCCGTGCTGCCCTGCTTGAATTTCGTGGCCACGTACCGGGCTTCCACACCGAAGCTGGGATTGAAGTTGAAGCCTGCTCCAGCGGCTGCCCCTGCCTTGCTGCTGGTGCTGCTGGAACGGACGCTCACGGTGGTATTGCCATATGGCGCGGGGTAGTCGTATTCGGCCTTCCACCGATGCCAGGCCGCGCCCGCCGTTAGATAGAAGCCGCCGTCCTTGCCGCCAAAATCGTAGATGTAATCAAGTCCCAGAGAGGCGTCATTCACCTTGGACTTTCCATAGGCCGAACCTCCGAACGCTTTGTTTTCTGGGTAGACCACGTAATCAAGGCGCGGCCTCAGCCTATGGCCATCTCCAAAATCGATGGTCATGTGGGCACCGCCGCCGAACCCGGCCTTGCTGTCAGCGGCCTCTTTCAAGTCACCCATCGGGATGTTCCCGTGGATCTGCAGGCCGTAGCCGACGTCCTGGGCTTGAAGCGCGGTTGCGGATCCCATAAGGGACAGAAACGCGCTGGAGATCATAAGGGCAAAGGGTTTCATGGCTGCTCCAAAGACCAACGCCCTGTTGGACGGCCTTTCTCTACGAATGGCCGAAAACCGCGAATAGTTCAAATGAAAAACGCCCCGCAAGGCGGGGCGTTTCGAGAAATCCAGAACCTTTACACTGCAACGTGATGCTGGCGTTCCTTGAGGCGCCCAGCTTTGCCGAGTTTGGCGCGCAGGAAATAGAGTTTGGCGCGGCGGACCTTGCCGCTGCGGATGACTTCAAGCTTGTCGACCGTGGGACTGTTCAAGGGAAAGACGCGCTCGACTCCCACGCCACTGGAAATCTTCCGCACGGTGAAGCTCGTGCGCATGCCACCACCTTTGATGCTGATGACGAGCCCCTGAAAGATCTGGATGCGCTCTTTCTCGCCTTCCTTCACTTTCACGTGGACTTTCACCGTATCGCCCGGCGCGAACTTTGGAAGGTCTTTCCGGACAAGGCTAGCTTCGAGTTTGTCGATGATGTTCATGCAATCTCCATGGGGCCCAGCGGTCCAGTTCCTTCTCGGAAGCAGCGGACATGAGACGCGAAAGCTCCGCATTGCGGAGTCCCTCAGTGTATCTAAATCCAAAGCGAATGAAAGCCCTAAATAGCTGAAATCCCCTTCCAGCCTTTGGGTTTGGGTTGCTTCCAAGTCTCAGGGTGTTCCACCTGCCATGCGCACCACTGTTCTGCCCGACCCAGGTTCCCCACACGCTCTGCCAGGTATCTGCCCCAAAGATCCGGCCTCAGGGCTTTGGTCCGCGCCATGGCTTCGCGTAGGCGCCAAAGCCGGATGGCCCCGTGATTCCCGCCCTGAAGCACCAACGGGACTTCCCGGTCCTCGAAAACCGCAGGTCGCGTGAAATGCGAATGATCCAACAGGCCTTGGACGAAGCTGTCCTGAGATGCGGAATGGTCGTTTCCAAGCACCCCAGGCAGCCAGCGGCAGAGGGCATCGATAAGGAATAGCGCGGGCAGCTCACCGCCGCTCAGCACAGCCTCCCCTACACGCAATTCCTCATCCACGTAGAGATCCACGGCCCGCTGATCCAGACCTTCAAAGCGGCTGCAGACCAAAATGAGCTGATGGAATTTCATCAATTCAAGGATTTTCGCGTGGTCCACCGGGGGCGCCGCCGGGCTGAAATGGATGACGCGGCTTGAAGCTTGGCGTGGCACCGATGCGAGCGTGTCCCGCAGCACATCCGGCCGTAGAACCATCCCCGGCCCACCCCCGAAAGGTGCGGCATCCACATGCCCAAACGCGTTCCCAGAAAAGGGCCGGTAGCTGTGGGTATGCAGCTCGTGTCCCAGTTCTCGGAAGGCGCGGCCCGTCACGCCGAGCCGGGTGGACTCGAAGTATTCCGGCAAAAGAGTCAGGGCATCAAAACGCATGCGACCAATCAAGAAAGAAGGTGATGAAGGCTCTTGACGACAATGTCGAAGGAATAGCCGAAGTAGGCAGTGACACCAAGGCTTCCTAGCACTCCAAGCCAGCCCCAAAGGGGGCGCTCCTCCATCAGCGCCGCGCCCTGCAAGCATAAGGCTGCAGCTGGAAGGATGTTTGCAAAGGGAAGCGGCCACACGGGTAGGAACAAGAGAAAGCCTGTCCAGGCCACCCATAAGCCCATCCAACGCCGGTTCAAAGCTCGCTTTGGACCACTGGGCAGACGGTCCAGTTGACGTTCAAAGGCTGCCAAGGCCTCCTTGATTTTGCCCTTGTGCAGACTTTGGCGTCGAAGACGGGAGGGCAAAGCCGGTTTCCCTGAGCCAATTGCCATCTGAAGACCGAGCCCGATGAGAGCCAGTCCTCCCAGCAGCGCCAAGGGCACATTCACTCCCGGGATCAAGTTGGGAAGCGAAAGCAACAGAACCAGCAGGCCAAACGTCTGATCTCCGGCTTCTTCGACGAAAGCGCCCAAGGTCAGGCCTTCCTCTGCATCGAGCCGGGCATGGAGCTTCTCAAAAAAGGAATGGTCGCTCATCCGGTCAACAGCTCATACATCCGGCCCAGGCCCAGAACCGGATTCGGGATTCCATCCTTCCCCCATTTCTTCGTCAGGCTTCTCTGCTATCCGATAGCTCTCGGAACTCCAGGCCCCCAAATCAAAAGTGCGGCACCGCTCTGAGCAGAAGGGTTTCCATGCATTACCTTCCCAGGCTGTGGGTTTCCGGCATTTGGGGCATGGTCTGAGAGTGGGCATGGGGTTCAGTTTAGCCGGATCGCGTTTGGGGGAGCCTGTTGAGTTGTTGTTGTGAAGCAGCTATGTCCCCGACCCGTCTACACTTTTGACCAAATCGCAAATCCGAGAGAACCGACGCGGAAAAACAAACTAATTTAAACAATTTCAATTTATAAAATATAAATCAAAAATTGAAGATTTTGTTGACATCTTTTCAGCCTTTCATAAACTGTGTTCTACGGGTGTTGACACTCTCCGTCCAACCACCCAAGAGGAGAACCCATGGGCAAGATCATTGGTATTGACCTAGGCACCACCAACAGTTGCGTCGCAGTGATGGAGGGCGGTGCGCCCAAAGTCATTCCTAACGCGGAAGGCTCCCAGACCACGCCCAGCACCGTGGGTTTCAACCCAAAGACCACCGAACGGCTGGTGGGCGCTGCGGCCAAACGACAGGCCGTGGCTCAACCGAAAAACACGGTCTATTCCATCAAGCGGTTCATGGGTCTGCCCTACGCGGATTCCGACAAGGAACAAAAACTTGTGCCTTATGACGTGGAGCGCACCGACAAAGGCGCCTGCGCCGTCAACATCATGGGCAAGCACCTGAGCCCCGAGGAAATCAGCGCGGTCATCCTCGGCAAGATGAAGGAAAGCGCCGAGGCCTATCTGGGCGAGAAGGTCACCCAGGCGGTCATCACCGTGCCTGCCTACTTCAATGACGCCCAGCGCCAGGCCACGAAGGACGCCGGCGCCATCGCGGGCCTCGAAGTCATGCGCATCATCAATGAGCCCACGGCTGCGGCGCTGGCCTACGGAATGGACAAGAAAAAGGATGGCACCATCGCGGTCTTCGATTTCGGTGGCGGCACCTTTGATATCTCCATTCTCGAAGTGAGCGAAGGCGTCGTGGAAGTGAAATCCACCAACGGCGACACCCACTTGGGTGGAGACAATGTGGACCAGGTGGTCATGGATTGGCTCGTGGAGGAATTCCAGAAGGCCGAAGGAATTGATCTCCGCAAGCAGCCGGATGCCATGCAGCGGCTGAAGGAAGCCGCCGAGAAAGCCAAGGTGGAACTTTCCGCCACTACGCAAACCGACATCTCCCTGCCCTACATCACGGCGGATGCATCAGGCCCCAAGCACTTGACGCAGACACTCACCAGGTCGCGGTTCGAAGCCATGATCGAACCCATTATTCAAAAGCTTCGTCCTCCCTGTGAGAACGCCATCAAGGATGCCAAACTACGCCACCACGAGATCGATGAAATCATCCTGGTGGGTGGTTCCACCCGCACACCCAAGGTCCAGGAACTCGTGAAGTCCGTCTTCGGCAAGGAGCCCAACAAGAGCGTGAACCCCGATGAGGTGGTGGCTCTGGGCGCCGCGGTCCAGGGCGGTGTGCTGGCGGGCGATGTGAAGGGAGTTCTGCTTTTGGATGTGACGCCGCTCAGCCTTGGCATCAACGCCAATGGCGGCCAGATGAGCGTGATCATCCAGCGCAACACCACCATCCCCACCAAGAAATCCGAAATCTACACCACCGCCGTGGACAACCAGCCCGGCGTTGACATCGAAGTGTTCCAGGGCGAACGCCCGCTGGTCGAAGGCAACAAGCTCCTGGGGCACTTCCACCTGGGTGGCCTGCCCCCAGCCCCCCGCGGGATGCCTCAGATCGAAGTGGTTTTCGACATCGACGCCAACGGCATCGTGCACGTCACCGCCAAGGACAAGGCCACAGGCAAGGACGCGAGCATCACGCTGACGGGCAGCACCGGCCTTTCCAAGGATGATATCGAAGCCAAGGTCAAGGAGGCCGAGGCCCACAAGGCCGAAGACGAGGAGCGCAAGAAGCTGCTGGAGGACAAGAACACGCTCGATCAGACTGTCTACCAGGTCGAAAAGCTGCTTAAAGAAAGCGGCGATAAACTCCCCGAGGCCGACAAGAAGGAAGTCGAGGACTCCGTGGCCGAAGCGAAGGCAGCCCTCAGCAGCCTTGAAGCCGACCGCATCAAGAAAGCGCTCGAGGATCTCAACGCCAAATCCCACAAGATGGCCGAGCACCTTTATCAGCAGGGCGCCCCTGCGCCCGGTCAGGCACCTGCGGCCGAGGAGCCCAAAAAAGAAGACAACGTGATCGATGCCGAAGTTGTCAACTAGGCACCAATCACTTAGGTCCACGAGAGGCCGGAGTCACTCTGGCCTCTCTTTTTCTGCTCCTATAATCTGAGTCCATGGCACGCAAATCGTGCTAGCGTGAAGCCATGGCCCACCCTGATTACTATGCACTTCTTGGAGTCTCCAAGAACGCCTCGATCGAGGAGATCAAGAAGGCCTATCGCAAGCTGGCCAGGAAATACCACCCCGATCTGAATCCCGACAACAAGGAGGCCGAGGCCAAATTCAAGGATTTGACCGCGGCCAATAATGTATTGTCGGATCCTGAAAAGCGCCGAAATTACGACCAGTTCGGGGACCCGTCGGGCATGCCTTCAGCCGCTGATTTCAGTCAAGGGGGCGGTTCCCATTCGTTTGATTTCGGGAGCATGTTCGGCGATCTTTTCAGCGGTGGGGATCGCCATCGGCCTGGCCCCATGAAAGGGGAGAGCCTGTCGCACACTGTGCGCATTCCATTCAAGGAGGCCTTTACCGGCACAAAGGTCGCTTTGAATCTCCATCGCACAGAGACTTGCAAAACCTGCCATGGCAGTGGTGAAAGCAGTGGTCCAAAGAGCGCTTGCCGGCTCTGCGGCGGTCGCGGGCATTTTGAGCAGGGTTCGGGTTTTTTCAAGACCCGCCAAGCCTGTCCCGATTGTGGCGGTACCGGCAAGAAAGCCCCCGCCTGCGCGGCCTGCGAGGGCAGAGGCCGCAATCCCAAACATGAGTCCGTGACCGTGGCCATTCCCGCCGGAGTCGAAGATGGCACTAGGCTGCGCGTGAAGGGAAAGGGTGAAGCTGGGCGCCGCGGCGGTGGTCCAGGGGACTTTTTCCTGGAAGTGCAGGTCGATGGTGATCCACGCTTCGAGCGCCGGGGGGCCAATCTGTACCTGCGCTTGTCCATCAGTTTCAGCGAAGCCGCGCTCGGAGCAAAAGTGGAAATCCCTACGCCCGAATCAACTGCCACCATCAAAGTTCCACCGGGAACCCAAAGCGGTGGGAAACTGCGGCTCAAGGGTCGCGGAATGCCCATTCCCAGCAGTGATCAGCGCGGTGATCTCATCGCAGAGATCCAGGTGATCACGCCCGATATCCACGATGAGCGCAGCAAGGAACTGCTCCGGGAACTGGGGGAAATCAACGACGGCGCAATCCGCGCGAAGTCCTGGAGAACCTGATGCGCCGTGATCCGAAACAAGGGGTGTACATGATCGGCGTAGTGGCCGCGCGCTATAACATCCACCCTCAGACCCTTCGGCTCTATGAGCGCGAAGGGCTGCTGCGCCCAAGCCGCACTGAAGGCAAGACGCGGCTTTACAGCGACGAAAATCTGGAGCGCCTGGAATTCATCCTGAGTCTGATCCGCGACCTGGGTGTGAACCTCGCAGGGGTGGAGGTGGTGCTTGATCTGCGGAGCCGCATGCAGCAGATGCAGGATGAAATGGGTGGTGCCCTTGAAGCGATGAAGCAACGCATGCGCGATGCCGGCCTAGATCCCGGCGAGACCCGCGCTCCGTCGAAATCGACCGGGCTGGTCAGGTTGCCGCGCCAGGGACTCGTCAAGCGGTAAGAATCGTCCGTCGAAATTTCCAACGATCCTCTTGTATGCTGGAATCTCCCCGTCAGGAATCCCTGTGCCCATTCGGCATCTCGAAGAGCGCGCGCTCGACAAATATTTTGATTCGATCCGCCACCTGCCACTGCTGACAGCCCTGGAGGAGCGGCTCTACGGGCACATGTGGCAGGACGATCGCAATCCCGAGGGCCTGCGAAAACTTGTGGAAGGCAACCTGCGCTTCGTGGTGAAGGAAGCCCGCAAATTTGAAGGCATGGGCCTTGATCTGCTGGATCTCATCAGCGAAGGCAATCTTGGCCTCATAGAGGCCGCCAAGCGATTCGATCCATTGCGCGAAAACAAATTCCTGACCTATGCATCGTGGTGGGTGCGCCAGGCCATCTTCCACGCGCTGGCCGAGCATGGCACCAAGATCCGCCTGCCCCAAAAGGTCGCCGGCCATTTGGTGCAGCTCAATCGCCATACCGGCAAGCTGGCTCAGTCCCTCGGCCGCCAGCCGACCGTGGCGGAGATTGCCGAAGCCAGTCATTTCTCCCCCGAAGAAGTGACCCGGCTCCAGGTGCTGCAACAAACCACGAACACCATCTCCACCGAACAGGGGATGGGCGACACGGACCTCACGGTCGGCGACAGCCTGGAGCAGGAAGTGCAACCCAGCGCCATGCGGTCCCTGGACCATGAGGCTTTCCTCTCACAGCTCCAGAAGTGCCTGGACAGTCTTTCTGAAAAAGAGCGGCGCATCCTGGGTCTGCACTTCGGACTCAACAACCATGAGCCCATGACGCTGGAGCAGATCGGTCGCAGCTTCATTCCGCCCATCTCAAGGGAGCGTGTGCGCCAGATCGAAGAACGGGCTTTCAATAAGATTCGTGAGCGAAGGCGGGAAGTTCTTGGCGATTTTCTGCGGGGAGAACTGCCTTGAAGCGGGATCCCGCTTGCCCGAGGTGCGGCGGAAAGGGCTTCATTTTGGACCCCGATCCCATGCAGCCCGCCGTGGCCTGCGGTTGCGCGGATGCCGCGATCTCATCGGGAAGCGAACTGGGAATCCCCGAACGGTACACTGAATCGACATTTGAAAGTTTTTGGGAGTGGTGGAAGGACCGGCATCCCCGCCAGTCCGTGTTGTTGAACCTTGGCAAGGCCCTGGAGCTACTGGAGCATGCCGCCGGCCGGGAATCCCTCGGGTCCGATATCGCATCCAAGCTGGACCACATCGTCCACAAGTGCGGGGCACAAAGCCCGCCAAGTGGCGAGAAACCCACCGATACCACCTGGAAAACCATACGGCCTGCCCAGGAGCCTTCAGGTTTCCAGCCGTTTCAGGCTTGGGCTCAAAAAGATCGCGCCAGTACCGATCTCTGGTGGATTGATGGCCCCACTGGCAGTGGCAGATCCAGCCTTGCCGCCGCAGCCTTGCGTGCATGGTGCTCCCGCACGGGAAAACCCGGCCTCTTCGTCTCGGTGCGGACTTTCAGCCAGGAATTGAAGGATACCTACTACGATGTGCGCAGCTACCAGAATCAGGATTTCCAATCCGAGCGGGATCGCATGGCGCCCTTGTTGGAAGCGCCCTGCCTGGTCCTGGATGATCTGGATCGCTTGGACACCGACATCCGCGTGGCCCGGGCCATGGCCCAGCTGCTGGATTTCCGTTACGCGGCCCTGCGACCCACAGTGATCACCGCTTCGCGCTGGGCTGAGAGCCTGGAGAATGACGATGGCTATGCACTGGGTCGTCTGAACGATCCGAGCCTGCTGCGACGCCTGGGCCAAAGTCATCGCGTCTTGCTGCAACCAACCCTGGATCGCCTGTTGAGTCATCTGTGAAACGTTCGAGGATTCAATGCTGAATCGGCTGCTGCGTACCCTGCTGCGGCTTCATCTTCGGCATCCCAGGCGCATCGTGGTCTTTGCGGCCCTTCTCACCGTGTTTTTGGGTTGGGGCGTGCTGCGAGTCGAAAGGCGGCTGGACCTCATGAGTTTGCTGCCCACCGATCACCCCGTTGTGCGCGCCAGCCTTGAAGCCGGGGTGGGACAGCAGGAATTGCTGTGGCTCGTGGCCGAGGGTGATGTCGCATCGATCGAGTCCCGCCGCGAGTGGGCGGAAAACCTGGTGAGCCGCTTGCTCGATCGTGGCACTCTCCCTCTCAATGGGCTCAGTGGCGAAGGGCGTCTCTCCGGCCCGCAGCCCGTTCCAGGTCCCCAGGGCGTCTCACTCTGGCCACCGCTGCTGGCGGCTGGAAGCCTGGTGGATGGAGACGCAGCCGTGGGCCGTCTAATCACTGAACAGCTATACTCCCTGGCGCCTGCGCTCCTTGGCGACCGCCTGGAACCGCTCCTGGATTCCGCCGAAGTAAACCGGCGATTAAAAAACACTGCCAAGGCCCTTGCTTCACCCAATCCCATCCAGGCTCGCTTCGCACAGCTGGATCCCCTGAACCTGCGTGATCTCATTCCCAATGATCAGGAGACACTGCTCCGTGCCACATCAGCAGGGAAGAATTTTCCACTTCGCATGAAGACTGGGTATCTCGAATCCAAGGATGGCAGCTATGTCCTGGTGCCCTTGGTGGTGGATTTTCCCAGTGCCGATGCCAAGGCCACGGCCCGCATCATCCGCTGGTTGGGCGAGGGTGCCAGCGGCGAGCTGCCGGCCCGGGCAACACTCAGGGACGTCGAGGCCGCGCTCACCCCGAACAGCGATCGGGCTTTCCCCTTGCAGATCACGGGTGCTCACGCGGTGGCTTTCTGGGAATCCCAGCGGCTCACCAAGGAAATCCTGCTCAGCCTTTCGCTCAGCTTTTTACTCATCGGATTCGTCTATTGGATTGGATTCCGGACGCTCTCAGGGTTCGGCTTCGTGGTCGGCCCGCTACTGGTCGGCATGGTGTGGGCCTTGGGGCTGGTGGGCTGGTCCTTGGGTGAAATGAACATGATGAGCGCTGGCTTTGGCGCGGTGCTATTGGGCATCGGCGACGATGTTGGCATCCTGCTTTACAGCCGTTATCGCGATGAACGCCGTTCAGGACGGACCAAGCCGGTCGCATTGCGCGCGGCCATGCTGGGCACCGGACCCGGTGTGGTAATGGGTTGCGTGGCCACTTCTCTGGCCTTCCTTTCTGCCATCGTGGCGCCATTTCCCGGTTTTCGTGACCTTGGCATCACGGCGGGACTAGGGCTCCTGGCCTGTCTCCTCGCCAGCTTCCTGCTGTTGCCGCCCCTTCTTCTGACCCTGGACAAGGGCCGCGGAGCCTTCGCGCCAGCACCAGACCAGCCAGTCTCGCAACGCCGCCTCGCCACGTGGAAACCCATGCTGGCCCTGGGGCTGCTGGTCATCGCTTTGCTTGGTACCTATCGCTTGCACTGGGAAGACGACCTGCGCCGCTTTCGCATCGGCGGCAACCCTGCCCTCGCGCTGCAAGAAAAGCTTGGAAAAGTACTGGGCTCCAGTCTTCAGCCCCTTGCCTTGCAACTCACCTTGGACGATGCGCCGCAGTTGCACAACCGGTGGAATCGCGTGGCAGAAAAATTGCGGAAGGAGGGCATGCCGCTGCCAGATTGGGAACAGGCCGGCCCCGAATTGCGGCTCGTATTGGCCTCTGATACCTGGCGCCGCCGCACCCTGGATGCTGCCTCCGCCGCGGGCCTTGATCCCACGGCCCTGGAACATCCCCTCGCTGCCCTCAGCCGGAGCCTTGAAGACCCGCTCGCCGTGCCCGCATCCCTGCAACAACTTTTCCCACCCACCCAAAAGACTGTAATTGCCCAACGCTGGACGTTGGCCGGAGCACTGAAGTCCAAGACTTCCATCGCCGAAGTCCGCACGGTCACCATTCCCATCCGCCTGCCGGAAGAGGCTCAAATCCGGCTCGCGCAGTTGCTTGATTCCGATGGCGCGCGATTGGTGGGAACCCGCCCTCTTTTTTCCGCCATCAAGGAAGTAGCGCGTCAGGCCACACGCGATTCCGTGTTCGTTGCCCTCGCGCTGGTCCTTATCATCGTTGCATTTTTCGGCCGCCGCTTGCGCTTCGTGGTGCTGGCCCTGGTGCCCATCGCCGCAGGCCAGATCGGTCTGCTGGGCATGCTCGCCTGGACGAACGAGCCCTTCAGTTTCCTTTCGCTCATGGCCATCCCCATCGCGCTGGGGGTAAGCGTGGACACCGCCTTGAACCTGCTGCACCGCGCCCGCCTGGAACCTTACGCCGCGGCTAAAGTGGCGCGGGTCAACGCTGTTTGCGCGGGCACCACGCTGGCGGGTTTCGGAGGTCTTATTTTCAGCAGCTACCGTGGCCTCCGGAGCCTCGGCCTCGCCTGCGTCGGGGGTGTCGCGCTCGCCTTGCTCATCACCCAATGGGTGTTGCCCTGGCTGCTGGAAAAGTGGCCCCTGCAAAAGGAACGGATTTGAACCCGCTGACTGTTGAACTGGACGCCCGACTGGCCGGTGGGCCCGTTCCTGCTGCCGATGTAATGGCCCTGGCGCTCTACCATCCGCAGCACGGGTATTACCGCCGGGCGGTCGGACCCTGGGGTTTTGAAGGCAAGGATTACTACACCGCACTCGACTTAGGGCCCTTGCTGGGACAAGCGCTGGCGCTGCGCATGGAACAGGCATGGGAACGGCTGAAACGGCCTGCGGAATTCACGGTACTGGAACCCGGCGCGGGCCGCGGATGGCTGGGCAGGGACATCCTCGCTGCGGCCACCGGACCTTTCGCGGCGTCGCTGCGATACATCCACCGGGATGACAACACTGCAGCCAGGATGGCGGCAGAAGAAGCGCTGGCACCTTTTCTTGCCACGGGCCGCGCGCAGTTCATGGCTGAATCCGACGACATCGAACCCTTTCTTGGGGCGGTCCTCAGCAACGAATTGTTCGATGCCCTGCCCGCGCAACCCTGGCGTTGGGATGGCAAGCAATGGGTGCGGGAAGTGCTCTCGCAAAACGGTCCTGAGTGGCAAGCCCACAATGAACCCATCAGCGCTGGCTGGTTTGAATCCCAAGGTGACGGAACCGAATTAGGCGATGGAAGCGTTTGGTGCGAGACCCTCCCCCTCGTTGCTTCGACTCTTGTGAGTGCACTGCGGGCGGGCCTTTTCATCACCATCGACTATGGCGATCAGGCATCGCACCTGTTGGCCAAAGGTGCAGACCTCCGCCGTTTCAAGGGCCATGCGGTGGATGGCAAGTGGTGGGAGTCGTTAGGTGAATGCGATCTCACTGCGGACGTGGATTTCACAAGGCTTTTGGCAATTCTTGAAGAAACGGGATTACAGGAGGTCAAACACGAATCCTTGAGCCGCTGGATCCGAACCCATGCGCCGCTCGCGCAATGGGAGGCCCAATGGCAGGCGTTGGAACCTCCGGTCCGCATCAAACGCATGGAGAACCTGCTGCAACTCACCATGCCAGGCATGATGGGCGAGCGGTTTCGAGTGCTTGAAGGATGGCGTTTGGAGGGACCGAAAAATTGACTCAGTTTTTATTGGTTCCTGCCTTCGGAGCAGGTTGGGAGTACTTCTTCATCAATTCTTTGGAGTTGCTTTCCATGTATTCCCGGAGGATCTGACCGGATTCGGAAAGCACTTTCCCGTTTTTCTTAAGGAAGGCTTTCCCAGCGGCGGACTCGTAGAAATTGGCTATGTCCTGGATCTCCTCAAGCGTGTAGTTGAGATCATTGACTCCCATCAGCATTTGTTCAAACGCCGCGTGGTTGACCCGTTTTTCCAGTTCTTCCCAAAATTTTGGATTGATGCCCGGGCTGTTTTTCGTCATCGCCTTGATGGACTGGCGAGCGGCTTCCACATTGGCCTCCACTTCACCGGAGGAGGCCATCATTTTCTTGATGGCAACGATTTTGGTCCCACTTGGTGCAGCGGCCGGCTTGGCGGCAGTCGTTTCCACCGGCTTTGAAGCCGCGGTGATCTGCTTGGTGTCGGCAGAAAGGCTTGTTGCGAAGAGCATGGCGGCAGCGGTAGCGGTGCAGAGCGATTTCAACAGCATTCTGGAACTCCAGGAGAGTCGGTTTGAATTCAACCTAATTGATGATTGTCCCACCATGCCTGGCCTTCCGCCACATCAGAGGCAATCTGGGCGCGCAGGGCCTCGATGTCATCGAAACGCCGCTCGCCACGAATACGGCGAAGAAAGCGCAGCTCCAATGAAGCCCCATACAGATCTCCCTCGAAACCAGGCAGGAACGTTTCCACTGATAGGGCCTGGCCGGAAAAGGTTGGTTTCTCGCCGATGTTTGTCAGGCCCAAGCGGGGGGATTTCCAATATCGGCTGTGCACTTCAGTGACATAGACGCCATGGCCGGGCAGCTGCTCCTGTTCCCAATGAAGGTTCGCCGTGGGGAACCCGAGATGACGCCCGCGCCGCTCGCCCTCGACGACAATTCCCGTCAGGACATAGGGATGGCCAAGAAGCTCCGAAGCTTGGCCCACATCCCCTGCATTCAGCGCCTGGCGGATGCGCGTGCTGGATAGATGCCCGCCGTCTGGCGCCTTCAGGGCATGAGCATAGACCACACAAGGAGCCTGCTTGCCCCAAGCCTCCAGAGTATGAAAATCTCCCGAGCGATTTCGCCCGAACCCGAAGGCCCGACCCACGTGCAGTTCCACTGGTGAAAGGGTGCGTTTCAATTCGTGAAGGAAGGCACCGGGACTCAATTCTGAAAAAGCCCTGGAGAAGGGGATCACCCAAGCCAGATCCATCCCCGCGGAGTCAAATTCCGCGAGGCGCTGCGCCAGCGTCATGAGCAACAGCGGCTTGCGTTCCGGCGCCACGACTATCTTGGGGTGGGGATCAAAGGTGACCACCGCGGCCGGCAGCTTTTGTTCTCTCGCCCGCGAGGCAGCGTGTTCCAGCAGTTCGCGATGGCCCCGATGGACGCCATCGAAATTCCCGAGGGTCACAATGTGCGGACCCAGGGCCGGCGAGGCTTCCAGCTTATGATGCCAGACTTCCATCACTCTTCTTCTTCTGAGATTGCCGGCCAAGCCAGGCTGATGGCCACGCTTAAAATCAATACCGCGAGAATGACCAGGAGGGAAACCACCGTGGGAATTTTAATCCACTCGGTGATGCACATCTTGACACCCACAAAAGCCAAAATGACCGCGAGCCCTGTCTTGAGCCGGTGGAAGCGGTCCATCATCTTCGCCAGCAGGAAATAGAGGCTGCGAAGGCCGAGGATGGCGAAGACGTTGGAGGTATAGACAACGAAGGGATTCCGCGTCACGGCCAGCACCGCAGGAATGGAGTCCACGGCAAAAACGACATCAGTGATCTCCACGCTCAAGAGCACCAGGAGCATGGGCGTGGCGAAGCACCGACCGTCATGGATCGAGAAAAAGTGCTCAAAACCACCCTTTTCGTCAAAAGGGACCATCCGCTTGAAAACCCGAACCGCCGGGTGCTGGGAAGGATCCCGCTCCTGATCTTCGGAGAGCAGCATTTTGATCCCGGTAAAAACCAGGAAACCACCGAAAACATAGATCATCCATTCGAATCGATTCAGTAGCGCGGTTCCCGCCAGGATCATTCCCGCGCGCATCACCAGCGCGCCCAGCACCCCCCAGAAAAGAACCCTGTGCTGATGCCGCAGTTCCACCCGGAAACTGGCAAAGATCAGCACGAAGACAAAGAGATTGTCCACACTGAGGGACTTCTCCAACAGGTAGGCCGTGAGCCATTCCAAACCTTGCTGGGGCCCTTTCACCTTGAATATCAACAAGTTGAAGACGAGGGCCAGCGTGATCCAGACGCAACTCCAAGCTGCGGCCTCCTTCACGCTGGGCGCGTGGACCTTCCGGTTGAACACTCCCAGATCCAGCACCAGCATGGCGAACACGAAAACATGGAAACCCAGCCAGGCCCACCAAGGTGCCGCACTCAATAATATTTGGAACAAGAAGCCTCCCATTCCAGTCTACAGGCCGTGAGAATGGGGTATGAGCTTGCCGCGGTTGATCGTTCCCTCACCGGGTCCCTATCATGAAGGCCGAGTGGTCGCGCTAAGCCCTGAGCAGGCACGGCATCTTCATGCCCTGCGACTCAAGGCCGGTGAGGCTCTAGAGCTGTTGACGGAAGATGGCCCCTGGCAGGCGGATCTGACAGGAATCACCCGTGACGCGGCCCATGCCCGGCTCATAGCGCGCTTGTATGAGGTGCGCGAGGCGCCCATTGCCATACATGCCTGCCTTCCCATTACCTCCCACCTTGCAACCTGGGAGGATTGGCTGCCTCCGCTGGTGGAACTGGGTGTGACGCATATCCATCCCATCATCTACTCTCGAAGCGAATTCGATGCCCGCCGATCGCTATCCAAAACTGAACGATGGACCCGGATCATCGCTTCTGCCGTAGAACAAAGCCATCGGAACCATATTCCAGAATTGTTCCCAGTACAGCCTTTCGATGCCCTGCTGGACTGGAAAACCCCCCAGCGCTGGGTCGCCTATGAGAACTGCGCAGGCATAGCGAATCCGGCTTTGCGCATGGAAGCCCTGGCATTCACGTGCGGCCCCGAGGGCGGGATTGCCGATGAAGAATTTATAGCTCTCCGGGACTCCGGTTGGGAGCCCGTCTGGCTGGGGCACGGCATCCTGCGCGCCGTCACCGCCCCCATCGCGATGGTGGGCGCCATTCAATTCCAGTTGAATCGTTGGGGCGCCTAGGCGTCAAATCGTTTTCGTTGCTCTTGGCTTACCATCGGACAGACCTCTGTTGGCTTCGCGAAGAGCTGGCTTCGGAAGTGAGCAATGAAGTCGTAGCAGGCATCTGCAAGGAACATCGGCAGTACTTGTCCCACCCATCCAAGCAGGCGCCATCCGCCGCCAAGAGCATGGAGAATGTGCAATGCGGCCCGGGATCGCACCAGGACAGCTCCCGAAGTTGTGAGGATGACCACGCTGTCGGGCAAACCCGCGCGTTGTTCAGAGGTCAACCTGTGTTGAAATGTTTCACCACCCAACGGTGCAAAACGGAAAACTCCGCCTTTCTCCCCACGCTTGAGAATGAAGCTCACAGTCCGATGGCAAAGGCCACAGCCTCCGTCATAAAAAAGTTCGTCCCCCTCATTCACCCCTTCACCACGACCCAGATCCCTACGGCGATGAACGCCCCGCCTGCGATATAGCGAATCAAGTGTTCAGGCACCACGCGAAACAGGGCCTCGCCCACGGATACTCCGATGGCCGTGGCGACAATCAGGGCCGCACTGGCCGCCAGGAACACCGTAAGCATCGCGCCACTCCTGACGGTGGCGGTCATGGCGGCAAGCTGGGTTTTATCACCCAGTTCCGCCAGGAAAACCGTCACAAAAGTGGACCAGAATAATGATCGCGTCATGAGACCTCCATCATCATTTTCGTTCAAATGTCCCCGATTCCGGTCATGCGTTCCACGCCTTCCACTTTGCGGGTTCTGGCCGCGCCCTGGCCGCCGATGAGCAGGCGACAATTTGGAGGGAGGCGTTCCAGCAGATCCATCAGCAGGCGTCTTGTGAGTTCACCCGAACTCTGGATGGAGAGACTCACGGCCACCCTGTCCACGTGCAAGGTCCTAGCAGCGTTCGCGATGCTCGCCACCGGCAGATCAATGCCCAGCAACTCCACTCTCACGCCCTTGGACGCATAAAGCAGAGCCGCCATCAAAAGCCCCAAGCGATGCCGTTCACCTGGCAACGTGGCCAGCAGAACGGATCCCTTGCTGGGTTGCACCGGAAGCGCCAGGCGCATCTGCCGCAGAAAATCCTCCAGAATTTCGGTGACCAGATGTTCCTGGTGAATGCCGAGAGAACCCTCCGCCCAGGCGAATCCGACCCACTCCAGAAGGGGGTCTACTACGTGCCCCAGAAAATCCTTCAAGGGATACTGGGAGAACGCTTTCTGGAGCAGGGTACGAATCTGCGCACTGTCCATCTCCATCACGGCCTTGATCAGTGGATCTACAACCGGCGACCAGGCATTTGATTGCCCACGGACCAGCAGTTTGCGCAGCGAGGCTTCATCCGCCTTCACCGCCAGAGCCGGGCGATGGCCATCGGCGACGGCCTCGGCAATCAACCGCAATCGGTTGAGATCGCTGACGTGATAGCGACGGTGCCCCGATGGCAGGCGCACCGGCATGGGAAAGCCGTACCGGCGCTCCCACACGCGAACCACATCCGGGGATAAGCCTGTCTCAGAACAGATGTCTCCAATGCTGAGCAACTCGGTGCCTGCGGTCATCGGTGCCTCCTCGTCAATTACGTCTAGATTATAATATGGACATAATTGGTCGAGGATTTTATTTTGACAAAGAAATGCCCCACTGCGGCAGCTATCCAGACGCCCCGAGGCAGATCAGGAGCCGACCAAAGCCTTCAACTCATCATTTCCATATTCCGAGGCACAGCTCACCACGATCGCGCAATGCCCGGGCTGGCTGGGGGGAAGTTCCACCTGGCCGTGGAAGACACCCTCTTCATCGGTCTTGCCATTGAGCAGGGGCGCGGCCTTTTTCAGGCTTGAGATCAAGCGGATGGCCACATCGGCGCCTCGGACCGGATTCTGGCTATTGGTCAGACGGGCACGCATCTGAACGCTGAAAAGCTTGCCAAAGATCGGCGCCAAGGGTTTTTCAAGCACCAGTTCCAGCGTGTCCACCTCGCCCTCGTGCTGCAGGAATTCCAAGATGGCCTGATCCAGGCTGCGCTCGTTGAATACCTGCTGCTCTTGCATATCAGGCGGTGTGCTGTCGTATTTGCCATTCTTGATGTCCCGGATGATGGCCTTGTGCTGCTCATCCATCCTGATTTGAATGGCTGCATCGGAGACCGGGGGATTGGCCAGCAGATCTTCGTAGGAAGATCGGTAGCTATCCAGAATTTCGCCACCCACATAGATGAGCGTTTCAATCTTCGGATTGGAGAACCCCTTATCCTCGGTCTGGGCGTGGTAGATCCGATTGCCGTGCCGGACGTCGGTATTGTAGCCAGTGATCATTCAAGGGGCCTATGGGCGAAATTGACGTGAACCCGGGATCGGTTCCGGAAGCGGGAAAGATGATTGCCAAGAATTAAGCTATCGTGGCAATTTCTCAGCCAATTCCGGCATCAACTCCCATGCTATCTCACGAAGGGCCTGATCACCCAGCCTGGCCACCACGGCCCTGGCCAAGGCATCCATCAGAGCCGGGTCGGACATAAGGACTTGGGCCAGAGCCGCCGCGTCACGCGGGGCTTCCTCGCCTGATGCGACGGCAGGGGGATTCAGCGGAGAACCGGGAATGGGTGCTGCGGGAGTTGATGGCACCGGGGGTTCTGTTGACTCTGCGGCACCACGCAACGCCAAGACAGCCGGCAGAACCACCGCAGCGACTGGCAAGGCATAAGCGGCAGCGGAGGGGAATGCCCCGTTTTCCTTGGGTTCAGCGTGCGTTGCGGCTTCCTCGAACATGGGGGAGGCGGGGCCTTCGGTATGAACGATCTCTGGTGTGAAAGCTTCAAAATCCGGTGCTTCTCCAAGATCTGACAAGGCATGCGCAGGAATGTCTTCGGTGAGAAATTCATGCGCGGGGAATCCAGCTGCGATCGGTTCGTGGGTGGAAAGGGGTTGATCGTCGATGGCAAGACCGGGGATGGCTAGCGTCTCTTCCTCAGGCAGTTCGTCCGTGAGGACCGATGCTTCGGTAGCGAGAACAGACTCAGCCTTGGTGGCAGGAAGTTCAGCGGTCTCCACGAAGTGGTCTTCGAGGGGTTCCTCGGACCGCTGTGCATGGGAGGCTTCAGGGAGAGCAGCAACTTCCAGCAGTGTTAGAGGCTCTTCGTTCGGCAGATCCTTAAGCGCCTCCAGATCCAGCTCCTCCAGGTCCAAAGTCGAGTCGACCGGAGCCATTAAATGCACCGGAGGTTCGAGTTCGGCCTTGGCCATGGCCTCTGCCGTAGCCTGGGCTAGAAGGGAATCGGGAGATCCAGGTTCGACCGGGGCTTCTTCGAACCAGAAATCCTCTGGCGTCAGGAGCAGCAGATCTTCCTGGTCATTCCTCTGATTCGTTTCATCGACAAATGCCATTCCCCTTGGCCGGATTTCTTCGGGCGGGGGACCGTCAACCACGCCTCTGAACTCAGGCAGACTCGTGAATTTTGTACCTGGCACTGTGGCGAAAGGGGAGAGAACAGTGGGGCCCTCATCGGTCCCCTCATTTTCTGCAAGGGTCACAGGCGTAGCAAGAAGCTGCTGAACCCGTTCCGCCAGTTCACGCAACTCGATGGGTTTTTTAATGAAGCCTTGAATGGGCGCGTGCTTGAGCTTTTCCGGATCCACCGTATCCAACACACCCGCCATCATCGCGATAGGAATGAAGGCGGAATCCGGGTGCTTGCGCATTTGTGCAAGCAATTCCCAGCCATCCATGCCGGGCATCGCAGTGTCCAGCAATGCCACGTCAAAACGTTCGCCAGAATCCAGCATCATCAGCGCTTCACTGGCGGAGGCCACGCAAAACAACTCGATGGAGCTCGAGCCGAGAAGCGTTTCTGCAATCTTGTGAATACTGGGGTTGTCGTCCACAAGGAGAAGGCGGGGCATGGTTCCCTCGGGCGGGTCACTACATGAGTTACTGCGATCAAGCTACCAGAATCAAGGGGAAGTCTGCGAATGAATTAGAGCGTGTTTCATTCTGCGGCGCCTTTTAGCTTCCGCAAGCGTTCTGTATTCACCAGGCGAACCAGCAGAACACGATCTCCCACCCAGACCCAGGCCACCCCGTTCAGTTCCCGCAGCGCCACCTGGGGTCCATTGGGGAGCCAATCCCGAACCGAGGCCCGTAAATTCGAAGCGGCCCGCCATTCGGCCCGGTAGGCACTCGTCAAGGAACCCCGTTGCCGCTCTTTGGGAAGCGGTGATTCGCCATCATGCCAGCGCAGATCCCAGGCGGTCAGAGCCCCTTGGGATGCATCTTTACGCCATAGCCAGGCGGCATCGTAGGCTGGCCAAGGCTCTAGCTCCGCCGGGACAGCCTCCCATTCCGCGCCACCCGTTTGACTGAGGGATCGCAGAGCGCCTTCGGGGGAAGAAGCGACGAGGCCCATCCGCCAGGGTGGCTGAGCCGACAATACCCCCGGCCCGCTGGCCTCTCGGCGCCAAAGGCCTTTCCTCAACCTCCAGAGGGTCCAAACACCTTCGGAAGAAACCCAAAGACGGTCCCACCCAGGTATCCAAAGCTTGCTGCCGGGATACCAGGGGAGGAGCAGTTTCGAACCCGGCAGATCCTTGCCGTCATCCCACAGTTGCTCAAGGCGCACTGCGAATCCACGCGGAGCTCCGGGCATGCCCTCCTCGTTCCAGGGAGCGAGGGTGGAATCAGGCCAGTCTCCCTCCACGGGCAAGACGGTGAGCAACAGGCGGGTGGCGGCTTGGGTAGGATCCATCAAACCCATCAGCACCGCCTTTCCATCCCAGCTGAAACGGCTCCAGGGACCACTGTCCACAGCCCAAAGCACACGCCCTTCAGGCACCTCCAGGAGCTTGGTCTGGAAGTGTCCACGGCCAAGATTGAGCGTCACCAGCAACCGGTTGTGCCTGCCGGGACCCAGCCGGGCCGAGACCAGGGGCGCATCAAACCGGTAATGACGCCATTCCAGGCCGCGCCATAACGCAACTTCGCTACGCCCACCCGGCCCATTGAGCGCCAAAGCCTGATCGGACATGAAAGCGGAGGCCGGTTCCCACATGGTTCCGAATCCACCCTCCGGTGGCCATGATTCCAATTGATCCGGGTCCAGGGCACTCGTGAAACGTGGAGCCCAGCCATCCTCGAGGCGGAGGTCCGCAATGGTCTCAAAACTATCCAGATTCAAGTTGAGCACCGCCGCATCAGGAACCACGCCGCCTTGCCGCGGCGGTTTGAACGCCTGCACCACCGCCACCAGCAAAAGCATGCCGGCGATAAAAAGCGTGGCTATGAGGTAGCGTTTCTGTGGCACCGATGACAGATTAACGGGATGGCACAAAGCATCCCGATAGAAACCGAGGTAAAACTCCGCATTCCATCTTCGGAAGCTTTGCTCCCCCTGCTGGCGGCCCTGAGTTTCACGCCGGTCGAACCCATGCAGGACGAGGACAGCACCCTTTGGGACCATGATGGGGAGTTGTTCACCGAAGGCAGCGCCCTGCGCCTACGCCGCTACGCCGGCAAGTCCCTGCTCACCTGGAAGGGCCCCCAGCAGCCAGACCCAAAGCTCAAGATCCGTGCGGAGATCCAGACGGTGATCGCGGATCATGAAGCCATGGAAGGTATTCTCAGAGCCCTCGGGTATTTGCCCGTTCTGCAGATAACGAAGCACCGGGCGACCTTCAGGCGGGACGGGCTCGAGGCCTGTCTCGATGAAACGCCCTTTGGCAGCTACCTGGAACTGGAAGGCGATCCATTATCCATCAGCCTTGCCATGGACCATCTTGGCCTGGATGCATCCCACATCGAGCCCCGAAGCTACGCGATGCTTTACCGGGAGCACGGGCTCGCATAGTCACACACCTGTTCCAAAAAATCTGCGCACAAGCAACACAGAGGACACGATGCTTTCACAGGCACATTCGATGCTGGGAGCCAAGAGGTGCACCCATGGTCCCAGCTCCCCTCGAAATCCAATCACCCCACTACCTCGTTCGTCCCTTAGAGAGCGATGACTTCTGGCATCTGCGACGCATGGAGGCCGAGATCTGGGGCGGGGATGCCACTGGTCAGCTTTGCCCCCACTACTTGCGGCTTTGCACAGAGCTCTACCCGGAATGGTGCTTCATCGCGCTGGTTGGCGAGCGGCCCGTGGGGTATGTGCTGAACTTTCCCAACGGGAAGGTGGCCTACTGCGCCACGCTCGCGGTGCATCCCGAGTACCAGAAGGGCAAGGTCAACTACCTGCTGATCCGCGCCATGCTGGGCAAGCTCTTCCAGGAGGACATGGCTGAGTGCCGCTTTCTCGTGGAGCCGGACAACCGGGATGCCCGGAGTGTCCACAACGCCCTCGGTGCCAGGGTCGTGCGTGAGGTGGACGACTACTACCAAGTCGGGGACCACCGCCTCTGGTCCGCCATCAACAAAGATGATCTCGACCGCGTTAGGGCCCGATACACACGCTTGCGGCTGGTGTCGTGAGCACAATCCAGGGCCTGCCTGCCGCGGCCTGGGAGTTCGGGGATACAGCATTGGAGCCAAGCCAATTGAGGGCGGCATGGCATCCCCAGACCCTCTGGGCTTGGGCGGAAGCCCTCGCGGTGACCGGCTACATTCTGCCCCAGCTAGGTCAGGCCGAGGATCCCGCCCGGGTGCTGAGCCGCTGGTCACGAAATCTGTTGCGCGCTCTCAATGTGGAGGTTCAGTTCACTTCGCCTCTTCCTGCGGGGGCCCAGATCTGGGTGGCCAATCACCTGAGCTGGCTGGATGCCGCGGTCCTCATGGCCCAGCGGCCCATGGGAACCCTGGCCAAGGTTGAAGTAGCCTCCTACCCGATGCTAGGCCGCCACGCACGCCGGGCCGGGCTTCAGTTCGTGGATCGGGATGATCCGGCACATCGCGCTGTGGCCTTGCTTGAACTCATTCGCCATTGGCGGACGGGCGCGCCCTTCCTGCTATTTCCGGAAGGTACGACAACGCGCGGGGACGGCCTGGCGCCCCTTCATGAGGGCGGCCTGCGGGCCGCTTACCGCTTAGGACTGAGCGTCCTGCCCTTGCGCATTGAGAGTTCCGACGCCCACTATTCCTGGGTCGGTGAGGCCTCCCTTCCTCCCCATATCCAGGTGCTCTGCCGCTGCCAGCAGACCAGGGTCAGGGTCCACCCTGGTCCCGTGGTGGCGCCCACTGGCGATGAAGAAGCCTGGCTGCGGGCACTTCGCAACCATCTAGACCCACACTAGAATTGAGGTTGCCTTGACGCCCGATCTACTTCTGCAGAGCCTTCGCACAGGCCTTACTCCATTTCTCGGCCTGCCCCTCCAGCTCGAACCCACGGAGGTCCCAGGCGTGGTGCTCGGTGCGCCCTTCGATGGCGGCGTGCTGAACCGCCCCGGCGCGCGCATGGGCCCCTGGGCGCTGCGCACTGCGAGCCTTGGCGTAGGCCGGCTGCCAATGCCAATGCGTCTGCAAGGTGGTGGCTCCGACGAAATCTCCAGGGGATTTGCGGCCCTGGATTGGGTGGACGGCGGCAACATCCCCACACGGCCCTTCAGCATTGAAGAGGCACTGGCAGCCGTGCAGGACACTCTGGCGGCGTGGATCAGCCTGGGGGCGCGGACACTGATGCTCGGCGGGGACCACTTGATGACGCTCGGTGCACTGCGGGCCCACTGGCGGAAGCACGGACAGCTGGGCCTGCTGCATTTCGATGCCCATCCGGATGCCGGCAGCGGCGAGGCCTGGGGCACAGCCCACCACCACGGGACCTGGGTCCGCGCGGCCATCGAAGAAGGCCTGATCGATCCCCGGCGCACCGTTCAGATCGGGCTGCGCGCATCCCGTTTCGAGAGTGAGGAACTGGCCTTCCTCGCCAATGTCGGGGTGCGCATGTGGACTCCGTGGGATCTCAGGGACGGCCGGCTGGCGGCCCAGTTGCAGGGTGATATCGCGCGGGTTGCCCAGGGGCCCGCCTATGTATCCCTGGACCTCGATGTCCTTGATCCGGCTTTTTGCCCAGCGGTGGCGGAGCCCGTTCCCGGCGGTTTGAGCGTGGTGGAGCTCATCGCGCTGTTGCAGCCGATCCACCGCTGGCCGGCACCCTGGGTGGGGGCCGATGTCATGGAGCTGGCACCGACCTTGGAAGGCGCCGGAGACAGCGCGCGAGTTGCGGCCCACGCCGCGTTACAGCTATTTCCCTGATCCGTGCCACGAAAATCCAGGATCCTTCACGGGGACTTCACGCCTGGAACCCACCTTTTAGATTGATTCAGGAGAGGTGTTCCATGCACATCAGCAACTGGATGGCCCTGCTGCAGCGGCAGTCCCAGGCCAACCAACCTATCACCTGGAATGAGATGGTGGTGGGCTACGATTTTGGCCTATTGAAACAGATCGACATCCAGGCCTGGGTCTCCAGCCATGGCTTCCACAGTGACGCCTGCGACCGGCTCGTGCGCTTGGAAGGCCGAGGTCTGGAGCGCTTTGAGGAAACGCTATGGGAAGCCTGCCGCGACTGCACCGGCAAGCTGCCGCGTCCCGGGGGTGCATGCTGGTCCGCCGCACAGGACCGCTGGCGCCTGGCACTCATCCGCGATGCCCTGCAAGCCGACCTCACTAGCGAAGCCTTAGCCATCATCCTCGAAAGCATCTGGGAACGAGTGGGCTGCCCCGAGGATATGGTCGGCCTGTGGCATGTCGGCGCACCCTGGGAAAAGCGCAAGCCCGCCGTGGATTACGAAGCCCTCCACGACTTCCTGCGCAAGCGGCAAAAGGATGACGGGGATCTGGTCCCCGCCTGATTGTCCTGGGTCTCGGGTCCCAGGGTCCCGAGGCAACCTGGCGGCGCCTTCGGCGCACCAAGCATGTCGCGGCCTAGGGCCGCCTCCGAACTGAACCCCAGGACCCAGGACTCTACGCCTTCAGCGCCTGCTCCAGATCCTCGATGAGATCGCGGACGTCTTCAACACCCACGCTCAAACGCAGCAGGGAATCGGTGATGCCCAGCTTGGCGCGGTCGGCTTCGGGAACGCTGCCGTGGGTCATGGATACTGGATGGCAGATCAGGCTTTCCACACCTCCCAGGGATTCTGCGAGTGCGAAGATTTTGAAGGCTGAAGCCATCCGCCGCGTGCGCTCAGCGTCGCCGGTGTCGAAGCTGACAATGCCCGAGAAGCCTTTCATCTGGCGCTTGGCCAGTTCGTGCTGGGGATGGGATTCAAGGCCCGGATAGTAGACTGATTTCAGATCCTTGCGCTGTTCCAGCCAGCGCGCGATCTGAAGCGCGTTCGCGTTATGACGCTCCATGCGCAGGTGCAAGGTCTTGGTCCCCCTCAGGATGAGCCAGCTCTCCATGGGTGAAAGGATGGCGCCGGCCGCGTTCTGGATGAAGTGCAGCCGCTCGCTCAATTCCGCGGAATTGGTGACCGCCACGCCGCCGATGCTGTCGCTGTGGCCGTTCAGGTACTTGGTCGTGGAATGGAAGACCAGATCCGCTCCCAGTTCCAGGGGCCGTTGGTTGAAGGGTGTTGCGAATGTGTTGTCCACCGCAAGCAGTGCGGGGGTGTCCAATAGCTTGAGCAACCCGCGTACCGCAGCGATGTCCGTCATGCCCAGCATGGGATTGGTCGGCGTCTCGAGCATCACGAGCTTTGTGTTGGTTTGGATGGCCCCGCGAAGGGCGTCCAGATCCGCAGTGTCCACTTGGGTGTAGGTCAGGCCGAAGCGGCCCATCACCTTGTCCACCAGGCGGAAGGTGCCGCCATAGACGTTGTCGCCCAGCACCAGATGATCGCCATTGGAGAGCAGTTCCAGGATCGCCTGGGTCGCGGCCAGACCTGAGGCGAAGGCGATACCGAAGTCAGCGCCTTCCAGGGCGGCCAGGTTGCCTTCCACCGCATCCCGAGTGGGGTTGCGGGTGCGGGCGTACTCAAAGCCGCGGTGCTGGTTCAGGCCTTCCTGGATGTAGGTCGAGGTGAAGTAGACCGGGGTCATGATGGCGCCGCTGTAAGGATCCGGCTGCTGGCCCGCGTGGATGCAGGTGGTGGCAAAGTGCTGGGATGTGGTCATGAATTTCCCCGCGGCCGGGAACCGGCCAAAGCTTTAGCATAGAGCCCATGAGCCGATTCACCCTCACCGCTTTGACACTTTGTAGCCTCCTGGCCTGCAGGCAAGGCAGCCCCGAGGATCAAGTCAGGGCTGCCTTCGCATCAACTGTCGAAGCCGTGGAGAAGGGCGACGCGGGCGGCGCTTCGGAAATGCTGTCCCAGGATTTCCAGGGCCCGGAAGGCATGGATCGCGGTGCGGCAAGGCTCTACCTGATGGGTGTGTTCCGGCAACAGAAGGTGGGTGTGACGGTGCTGGCGAATCGGGTTCAGATCAACCGGGATGATGCGTTGCAGGTTGTCGAAATGGTGCTCACGTCCAAAGGGGGCGGACTGATTCCAGAGGACATGGGGCGGCGTGGCTTTGTCATCCGATGGCGCAAGACCGTAGGCCATTGGAAGATCCGAAGCGTGGAATCAGCCGGGCCGAATCAGTGAGCTATTCCAGTCATTCCCCTGGATTGAAATCATGTCCCGCGGCCTTCATGCGCGCTGCGACATCGCTCGGAATGCGGTGGGCCTGTGATTCTTCCTTCATCATCACGCGGAAGCGAGGATAGGCATTGAATGATTTAGGATTCACGCCGTTGGCCTTGGCTTTGTGGATGAGCGCGGCCATTTCGCCGTAGAGGTTGAGGTGGTAGAGAGCTACCAAGTCAAGCGCGTAGGCCCTGGCATTCTGCGGGTCCTCCCGGTGGATCTTCTGAAAATGCCGATGGGCCCTGTCGGGGTGGCCCTCGATTTCTCCGGCGGCCTCGTTGATCTCGGATTTCTCGTTGCTCTTCTGAACAGGTTGCGGAGGCTCCGGACTGATAGGCGGCTCCAGTGTTTTCTGGACAGTCACAGGAAGGGGCTTGGGTGAAGGCTTTTGTTTGGGCTCCGATGGAGTTGTCTTCGGCGCCTCGGCCTTTGGAGCGAGTGCTTGGATTGTTGAAGGCGATGGATTTGTTCCACTGTTCGCGGGGTTGGCCTGAGCAACGACCACCGGCGGCTTGGGAGGCTGCTTTGGATCCCGTTTCCAGTACCAGGCTCCCCCAGCCGCAAGACCGGCAACGATAATGACCCCTGCCACCCACGCCCCCGCACTGGACATGGGTTTGGTGCTGGGTTTGCCCGCGACAGTAGGTGGTGGCTTGGCGGTATTGGCCATGTTCGTCGCCACCGTGGGAGCCATTTGCGCCTCCCGGCTGGATTGCTTTGCCGACGCGGTGGTGCCCATGGCCACGCCCCCCAGCCAATGCGGGTCCTTGGCGGAGCGCAGGGCTGCAGACATGACCTCGGCCCGCTGGTAGCGCAGGCTCGGATCCTTCTCCAAGGCCTGGTCCAGAATGCCCTGCACTGCTGGGCTGATGCCGTGGAGATGGGCCGGAGCCATGGGTTTCGGCTGCTCATGGACGATGCGATAGAGCACCGTGGCGGTGGTATCGCCGGCGAACGGCCGTTCACCGGCCAGAGCTTCATACAAAATCACGCCGCAGGCAAAAATATCCGCGCGCGGATCCGGAATTCCGGTCGAGATGTACTCCGGCGCCATGTAGCCGAAGGTTCCAAGAATCGTTCCCGAGCCCGTCATGTCCGAACCCGCGATGCGGGCGATGCCGAAGTCCATGACCTTCACAAATGGCCGCCCCTGGTGCCAGTCCACGCGGATGTTGGAGGGCTTGATGTCACGGTGCATGATTCCCCGGGCATGGGCATAGGCCAGCCCATCGCAGACCTGGGCAACGATCTCCAGGATTTGCGGCCGTGTAAGGCTGTGATCAATCAGCAGCGTCTGCAGATCCTGACCCGGCACATATTCCATGGCCAGGAAAAGCGTGCCATCGTCCTCGCCGAATTCATGCACCGTGACCAGGTTTGGATGATTCAGCGTCCCGGCGGCCCGGGCCTCGCGATAGAAGCGTTCGCGAGCTTCTTCCCCGGTGGCGATCTGGGGGCGGATGGTCTTGACGGCCACTTCACGGCCGATGATGGGATCCCGACCAAGAAAGACTTCGCCCATGGCGCCTTCGCCCAAGCGACGCTGGATTTCAAATTTGCCAATGCGGGTTTTCATATGCGCTCGATCTTGGGTTAGAGGCCCCAGCATAGCGGATGGTTGACCGGACAATTTCGATTATCGGTTGGGGGAGGTGTGAGGCACGAGATACGAGGTACGAGGCAAGAAGAGCGGAGCATGAAGACAACTATTACCTCGCACCTCAAACCTCACTACCTCGCCACCTCAAAAGCCACGCTTCATCCCGGACAGGGATACCCAGTTCCTGTGCCTTGGCGAGTTTGGAGCCAGCCTTTTCTCCGGCTACCAGCAAAGTGGTTTTCACGCTGACCGAGCCGGAAACTTTGGCGCCGAGTTGCTTGAGCAGGGCCTCCGCGGCTTCGCGGCTCAGGGTCGGCAGCGTGCCCGTCACAACGGCCACCTGCCCTTTCAGAGGGAGCGCGCTCATGTCCCTTGGGGCAGGAGGCTCCGGGCAGATGCCCATGGATTGAACCCTGGCCGGAAGGTCTGGATGCAAGGCTGCGAAGGCGCGGATCGCCGAGGCGACCTTGGGGCCCACTTCCTCCACGGACTGCAGTTGATCCTCTGTGGTGTTCCAAAGCTGCTCAAGGCTTGGAGCAGCATCGGCCAGCAATTCGGAAGTCTTGGCCCCCACGAAGGGGATGCCCAGGGCATGGATCCAACGCGACAAAGGCCTGGTCCGAGCGGTTTTCAGGGCATCTATGAAGTTCTGCCCGGATCTCTCCGCCATGCGGTCCAGGCCGGCCACGAAGGGCAGGCCTTCGCCTTCGAGACTTGGGATCGTGAAGATGTCCCACGGCTGCGCGAAACGACCGGAGGCCACCAATTGCTCCGCCATCGCGTCACCCAGGCCCTCGATGTCCAAGGCGCTGCGGCCACCCAGGTGAAGCAACCGGGCTTCGAGTTTGGCGGGGCATTCAGGGTTGAGACACCGGATCGCCACTTCGCCTTCGTCATCTTTGCCCACGCCACCACCACACACGGGGCACTGTTCTGGAATGGCCACCAGCGGCTGCGCATCTGCATCCTGGCCAGGGACCAAAGCCACCACCTTTGGAATCACATCGCCACCCTTTTCGATGAAGACCCGCATCCCGGGCCGCAGCCCGAGGCGCGCCACTTCATCAGCGTTGTGCAGGGTGGCCCGCTTGACGGTGGAGCCCGCCACGAAGACCGGCTCCAGTTCTGCAACCGGCGTCAGCTTGCCTGTGCGGCCCACCTGCCAGGTAATGGCCAGAACCGTTGTGGATGCCTGCGTTGCCGGGTACTTGAAAGCGATGGCCCAGCGGGGCACGCGATCGGTTGTGCCGAGCTGTTGCTGGAGCGCCGCGCCCCGGACTTTTATCACCACGCCATCCGTGTCGAAGGGCAGGCGCAATCGGGCTTCCGCCTGCTCCTGGATGAACGCCAGCACTGTGTCCAGATCCCCTTCGGCCGTTCCCGGCATGGCGGTGAAGCCCCATGCGGAAAGCTGTTTCATGGCCGCGGCGTGATCCTCGGCGCCCAGCCATTGCCAGGGCAGGAACTGCAGACGGCGCTCTGCCACGATCCGGCTATCCAGCAGCTTCATGGTGCCACTGGCCGCATTGCGCGGATTCACGAAACGAAGCTCACCCGCCCCGTCCCTTTCTGCGTTGATCTCTTCCCAGCGCCGGCGGGAAAGAAAGACCTCGCCCCGCACCTCCACATCGGCCGGTGCGTCAGAATCCAGTAGAAGCGGAATATCAGGGATGGCGCGCGCGTTCGCCGTGACGTTCTCGCCCACTTCGCCATCTCCTCTGGTAAGCGCTTCTACCAGCAGCCGGTTTTCATATCGCAGGCTCAAGGAAAGGCCGTCCACTTTCAGTTCCGCGGAGAAATCCAGTTTTTTCTCCACAGGAAGAAGCCGCAGCATTCTGGCATTCCAGTCCCGCAGTTCGGCTTCGGTGTAGGCGTTGTCCAGGCTCAACATGGGTGTGCGATGCCGGACTTTTCCGAAGCTCTCGATGGGCGGCGCACCAACCCGAAGTGTCGGGCTGTTGGGATCCGCCAATTCAGGATGGGCGGCTTCGAGGCCGCGCAGCTCGCGCTCCAACTCGTCATACTCGGCGTCAGAAACAAGAGGCGAATCGTGAACGTAATAGCGCCGACGATGCTCCAGCACCTGAGCGGCGAGTTCCTTCATGCGGGCACGGAGATCCATGCCCCTAGGCTACCGGGCAGCCGTCGTCCGCCATAGCTCCAAGCTGGCGCCTGAGACAGGTATTCTTGGAATCGAGCTTCGATGGATCAGATCCCGCTCCCGCTTCGCGGTCGCGGAGGGGGCCCCGTGACTACCCCCCGATCGCACTGTCCACTGGACAGTGCTCCCGCTCCCGCTTCGCGGTCGCGGAGGGGGCCCCGTTACCTTGACTTGGCCTGGTGGTGGATGTTCATGATGATGCCCAGGGCCAATGAGAAGGCTAGGGTGCTGGAACCACCGTAGGTGAAAAAGGGCAGGGGAATGCCCGTGGTGGGTACGGCGCCGCTCACCATGCCAATGTTGATCAGGATGTGAAAGCCGAATATCCCTGCGGCCCCAACGCAGAAGTAAGTCCCGATGGCTGAAGTCGCCTCACCGGCGATGGCGAGTATCCGATGAAGCAGCACGCCGAAAAGCGCCAGCGCCATCAAGATGCCTACAAACCCCCGTTCCTCGGCCCAAACGGAGAATACGAAGTCCGTGGTCTTCACCGGAAGGAAGTTCAGCTGGGTCTGCGAACCGCTCATGTAGCCCTTTCCCCACAATCCACCTGCGCCAATGGCGATGCGGCTTTGATTCACCTGGTAGCCCTTGCCTTTCAAGTCTCGAGAAGGGTCGATGAAGGTGAGGATGCGCTCCTTCTGATAGGCCTTCAGTTGGTAGTTCCAGACCGCGGTGGAGAGCAGCGTGAAGCCCAGGACTCCCCCCGCCACCCAGCGCCAGCGGATACCCCGCAGCAATGGGAAGAGCAGCAGGATGGGTGTGTAGGTCATCGCCACGCCCAGGTCGGGTTGTTTGAGCACCAGGAACATGGGAAAGAACAAAAGCCCCCCAGCCCCCACCAGATCCCAGTTGGTGAGGGCCTCGGGCGATTTGGTGCCCAAGCGGTGGGCCACGAAAAGCAGGGCGACCCATTTTACGAATTCAGAGGGCTGAATGCTCACGCCGCCCAAGGAGAGCCAGCTCTTCGAACCTGCCACCGTGTGCCCGATGACCAGCACCACGATTAGGCTCAAAAGGCCCGCGACATAGATCGACAAGCTGCTTTGCGCCAAACGCCGGTAGTCGAAGCGGGAGAACAGCAACATTGCCAGAAGGCCAAGTCCATTCCACACGCTCTGCCGGATCCACAAAGATTGATGAGTGGTGCCTTTCCCGGCTGAGTAAAGGGTCAGCGTACCGAGCGCCGTGAGCACCAGCACCAGGAACAACAATATGGGATCGAGGTTGCGGGTCGATTTGTTCAGCCCGGTCGGGGTCAGCGGCAAATTCATCGCTGGGGCCCGGCATCAGTGGCCTTATGTACAGTCTTCCCTGCTGAAGCTTCGGGCGCCGCCATGGGCTTGGCCTTGGGTTCTTCATCAGAATCATCGCTCTGGGTTTCCTCGAAAGCGTCAGGCAATTTCCCGCCCGGGGCTGGCAACGGTTTTTTCAATCGGTCCAGGAACCAGTACTGGCACAATTTCCGGGCGATCGGCGCGGCCGCATCGGCGCCAAATCCGGCGTTCTCTACGACAACCGCCCAGGCGATTTGAGGATTCTCGCGTGGCGCATAGCCCGCAAAAAGCGCGTTGTCCCGAAACTGTTTGGACAGGGTACGGTAATGCGCCTTGTCGACGAAGGCCGTGACCTGGCTGGTGCCAGTCTTGCCACACATGGTGATGCCCGGGAGGGCCGATTTGTGGGCGGTGCCGCTGTGAACCACTTCGTATAGCCCTTCATCCAAAGCGGC
>JANXQX010000329.1 GCA_025353305.1 Holophagaceae bacterium | reverse complement strand
CTCCGAGGCCATTTTTTGGCGTGCATGGCGCATTGCCGTGGCCGCACTGGACGCAAGCTCGGTTGCCGTGGTGTCATGGCCTGGATGAACAATACGCAACTGCTCGCATCCAGCCCCAGCACCGGCCTCGGCGACCTCGCGGTCTTCAAGGGGTTTTGCCAGGAAGAACTTCAAGCGGTTGTGAGTGACTGGCGTCTCGAGTTAACCCCTGTGGCCAAAGTTGACGATGGCTGCTATCAGGTCGTGCGAGAGCCCTGGTCTGATGAGGCTCAACAAGTCCATTCAAGCGCAATCGCCCGCAAGAAGGAGAAGGTCCAGCTGAATGAGAAGGCTGTGGATGTTAAGGTTCAGCCAGATGGCTTGGCCCATCTGCCCTGCGGTCACGAAGACGCGCTGGTGGGCATTGGCGGTGTTGTCTGGATCGCGCCGGGAGGCCGAATCGCGCGGGTGGCAACGGTCCCGGACTGTGAGGATCAGCTAGCTCTCAATGAGTTGGTTGGAGTCGCCTTGACGCACGCCATGGCGCTCGTCGGAGGCCTTCCTCTCCACGGCATAGCCGCCGAAATTGATGGCATCGGGGTGCTCGGTCTAGGGGATTCGATGGCCGGCAAGTCCACACTGGCGCTCGCAATTCTCCATGCTGGTGGGCGGATTGTGTCGGACGATTTTCTCCTCGCACGTTCGGTGGCTGGTCGGCTCGTGGTAAGTGCGCTTCGTCGGGATCTCTACATTCGGGAAGGAAGCTTCGAGTTGATTCCGACCGGTCTGCGGCCGCTTTTCTCAAGAGATGGCGCGGACGATGGCCGTTTGGGATTGAGCCGTAACTTAGCGCCTAACGCATTCCTGGCCGATGTATTACCCCAGATGCTTTGGTTCCTGGAAGGTACCCAGCGGCCCAGGGATCTACGTGTGGTCGAAATGAGCCAAGCCGAGGCCCTCGGTTCACTACTTCGTAATGGCAGTCCGCTATTCATCAGCAAACGCTACGAGGCGGAACGCGCTTCGCTTCTCCCCCAACTGATCAAAGTCGTGCAGTCAGTCCCCTGCTTCAGGGTACGACTCGGTCCAAATCTACTTGGTTCGCCCGTAAGTGTAGTGCGGGATCTTTTAGAACTAACGATTGGCACTTAGGATTGCTCTTTCGAGCCAATCGCATGTATTTCAATACTAGTACAAGATTTTCAAGGTTCGGTTGAAGGCCCAAACTTCCCCGTTTCCAGACATGCTGTTATCCCATTCGATTCCATAAAGATCTACAACAACACGCGTGGGAGTCGGCAGCCCTACGTTCGGTCCGCTCGTCATGATCGGGCTAGTAACCGGGGCGTATCCGCGAAATTGCCCCATGTATGTAGAGCCGGTGTAGTCGGAACTCGGGTTGAAGGCCAGCCATGGTTTAAGGGAATCCGAAATACCTGAGCAGTGGTAGACCGTTGCGAAATTGTTACTACCATCCAGATCCTGCTCGACTCGACAGTCAATTGTCGCACCCAGACCTGTTGAACCTGGTTTTACATCGGCGCCCGGGTAAAGGATCAAATTGCACACAAACATCACATCCACATAAGTGCTTTCAGGAGCGATGTTGAATGGAACTGAGAATATCGTAGTCTTGGGCTGTGGCCCACCGATGAGCCCCTTATTCAGCATTATGCCATCCGCATAAATATCACCTGAATGGGTCATCAAAACATGTGCTGCGGCTGAACCAGAAAAAATAAGTGGATAGACCGCTGGTGGTGTAGTGGGACTCAGAACACCTCCCTGGACCTTCATCGAGCCCGAGCCCTTGCCCTGTCTAGACAATAATCCTGGTGGAATACGAGCTTGATAGATTGGATCAAAAATTGGTTCCTTTTTGACCTCACTCGCACGATTTTTAACCTCTTGACCCCAAGCGGTCCAGGATCCAAGCAGGAGAAAACCCATCATTGCAGTTAGGAATCTCATCAATCCCTCCATGAAATACTTCTGGATCCAGGAAAACATTTCATTCCAGGTATCCAATCAAATCCTTGGCTTACTAAGGCTTCCTGGTGCCCGTGGCGTCGACTCTACTGCCTACGGAAGCACCATGCACGATCGAAGAAAGGGGAGCGACATTCATCTTAGGGGATTCGTAGGCGCGCTTTCCTGACCCATTCACAACTGATCCAGCAGTTGAGTCATCAAACTTGTTTTTCATAAATTCCCCCAGACGCTGCAAAGGTTCTACAAAAGTATGGACCTCTTGAATCAATTAAAGCAATTGTTACTATTTTGTGATTTTGGTCAATTCTTCTTTTTTTCGTAGATTGTATAATTGAAAAAATTCTCAAGGCAATATAGGTCCCACAACGCTAATATAGTTGTGTAATCAGAAGTAAGTTTATCCACAAGCTTGTCTGCTGCTTCTATATTCAGCATTCCGTTTCGTGCCAAAATTCCAGCACCGGGACGCCAGCCTTGTCCCAAGACCGTCCGAACCGGCGCAACAAGGCTCGTATCGAACACTGTCTTATCTGAACGCAGTCGGACAGGCTCAGGTAAATAACCGCGCAGGGCACGCCTCAGAAGATGTTTGGTCTGGCCCTCAGCTATATGACTCCGCGGGTCCACCGAGAAAATAAAATCAACCAAATCTTGGTCTAGCAGTGGATTACGAATTTCTATACCGAAAGATCCCGCACGCTGCTCGATGCACTCATAGACCTTACACCCACAGTAGTTGATCAAAGTGTTATACAACTTCGCCACAGCTTTAGACCAATGGGGGACCGGTGATCGGATGGATTCCCGAATACGGGCCGCTATCCTGTAACGGGCCGCATTTGACAGCCAGTCAGGCCGAGGAAGCAAGCCCAGCCGAGATCGCAGGTTTCGCGGTCGGAAGGCATCAAACCAGATTGATCCGAGTCGGGGTAATCCGCATTGAACCGCGATGTTCAAAGAGTCTTTAAAGCTGCGAATGGTGTGTCCCCCAAGGAGATCGTCCGCAAGAGCCCTGGAGCTGCCTAGGAACCACTCATCTCCGCCTAGTCCCAGCAGTAGGACCGATGCCTCATGCTGCCGCGCGCACCCGGCGAGTAAATCCACCTGGTAACTAGATCCTGACATCGGCACATCCATCGCCTCCGTCTGCCCGGGCAGAAATTCGAGGGGGTTTGCATCGGAGGCATTGATCTTCAATCCCACGGAGCCAGTGTGGGCCAGCATCGCATCAATAAAAAAAGACTCATCGCAGAGAGGGTCGCCAGGAAAGACCATGGAGATCGTTGTCCCATAATCGGCCTTGCGCAGCCCCTGCCGTGCAAGTGCACATGTGAGTGCCCAGATCGTCGTAGAATCAAGTCCTCCGCTCATGGCCACGGCGAATTTCGAATCGGGTAGGCTTCGCTCGACAGCTTGGAACAGTAACCCGCGCAGTTCCTCTGCCAGGTCGTCGAGACTGCGATTCGGGTATTGTTCCGGCGCTTCGGGCAGCCAGTATCGCTCCATCCCATGGCGCATGCCGCTAGAGAAGTGAACGACATGCGCCGCCAACACCCGATTGACACCTTCCCAGCATGTTTCTTCCTGAGCGAGGGACAATCCGACCATCTGTTCGATCAGGACCGTGTGGTTCAGCGGGCCCGCACCTCCACATCCTGCTATGGCTTGCCGTATTTCGGTAGCGATGACTAGAAGGCTGTCGGATTGCATGTAGAAGAGCGGTTTGGTGCCGAGGTGCCCACGAATGGCGGCCACGACCCCATCACGGGTATCTACCGCCACAGCTGAAAATTCGCCCCGCGCGGCCTTAAGAAAGGCTTCGCCCCAGCGGGCATAGGCGATGGCGAAACGATGGGCTGGGGTTGCCGCGGGTGGCCAACGGAGTGAAAACCGCTGGGCCAAGTCATCCCAATTGCTGATCCACCCGTGCAGGGCCACGTGCCAAGGGCCCTCGGAGCCGAGGCTGGCATCTTCGCCAATGGCCTGGATGCCCAGCACACCTTGAGGAAGCGTGATGGAGGTTGGGACGCCCCGGTAAGGCGACCGCGCCGCGGCCCGACGAAAAGCCTCTTCGGCAAGGCTGCTTGCACCAATGGCGCCGTTCCGTGGAATGACAGCAAAGATGGCGCCCATGCTAGTTCATTGCCGGAGGGCGGCATCGGGAACTGGGCCGTTGCCTGAAGCTGATCCTTAAGGTGTTCCTCATGAGGTTGAGTATGCTCCTTTTGTTCAGGCCTATCCTCGCCTGCCCCTACTAACAATTGGTAACATGCCAGTTGGTTGGGAGTGAAAATGTATTCCCATCGCGTGGGCTTGTGCCACCCTTCAAGTCGTGGAATCAAGCATCTGCATAGACTGCGGCATGTGCTGCGACGGGACAATGTACCGGTCCGTGGACATTGGCGAAGGCGACATTGTTGCTCCCTTGCAGGCAGTGGGCGTTCGATTCTCGACCACGGCTGAAAAGACTTCCTTCCTACAGCCCTGTTCGGCCTTTTGTCAGGGTTGCTGCTCGGTCTACGACGGCCGTCCCTCGGTATGTCGGGAGTATCGCTGCGCCCTGCTTCGCCGCCTGGAGGCGGGCGAGGTTTCTTCCGAGGAGGCACGGAGCCTCATTGCCAGCACCATCGCCATCCGCGACCGGGTTCGGCCCGAATTGGAGCACTTGGTGGAACCGCAGGAAGCATTGGCGCTGGATGGGCTGTACAAACTGCTGTTCGCGAAGTTGGAAACAGCTTCGGATCGGGCGGCGATGAAGAAGGCCCAGAGCAAGCTGTTGCTCGATATCGCATCCTTGCGCGTGTTGCTCGCGCGGTATTTCGAGCCACGGAATTCCAAGTCCCACAAGGCCGAGGAAAAGGAAAGCTGAAAAAAATCTTGGCCACGGATTCCACGGATTTTCACGGATTGGAAAGCTAGGTATTGGACTTCGAGGATTCGCTGTCCCGCCGGTGCTGGAAACGTGATGTAGCTCCGTGTGAATCCGTGTAATCCGTGGCTGTATTTGTATTGTTTGGAGGTTTTTCATCCCCAGGCAGCCTCGGCTGAAAAATCTTTTCCCCTGGATAAACAAGGCTTTACAGGGATAAGTTGAAAATCAGTGGCCCGTGAGCTGAGTTTTGAGTTGGGTTTCCAGCGTGGCGAGGAACGCCATCACATCAGCTTCGGCCTGGGGTGCCTCGACTTCGAATTCGGCGACCAGGCGGGAGCTGAGTTCAGCCGGGTTGGCAGCGCCGCCGAGCATGGCGACCACTAAGAATTCGCTGGTCTCGTTCAGGG
>JANXQX010000307.1 GCA_025353305.1 Holophagaceae bacterium | reverse complement strand
CTCCAGGTCCCGCCACCGCAGCATCCAGAGACACATCCGCGACCTCGAAAAACTCGGCCTGATGGTCCAGCTCACACCCATTCCGGCGTTTTCCTAAAAACTCCTATTTCAGCTTTTCGGAATGGCTTTCATGACAGGGGCCGTAACGTCTTGGCCAGAAAAGCATTGGCCAAGGTGTAACGGCCCCTAACCTTCAAGCGCCTTGCGCGCCACGTTTATCAATTGCGAGACGAAGGCCTCGCTTGGCTCCAGGAACTCGGCGCCGATCATCAGGAAGCCGGGCCTTGCCGACTGCCCCCGCAGGGACGAAAAGGCGATGCGCGCCCGGGCTGGCGGGGCGGGAAGGCTCCCATCCTCCCACCGGAAATACTCTAGGGAATGTCCTGGCTCGAACAGGAAGTGCTGGGCGTAGCGCTCCTCCACCCAGGCGCCAAATCCCCCGGCACCTATGGTGATGATTTCCACGCCCTCTACCCACATGCCTTCGGCCATGAAGCGGGCCTTGAGCGGGTCCGGCAGTTTCAGGCGATCAAAGCGCCGGGGGTCTGGGACATCCGACATGGGAGAATCCGGAAAGTGGAGTGGAGTGAGGCCTAGCCTACCCGCCTCCGCCGGAAACTCCAGACGAATTCGCCAAGCAGCGCGGATAAAGGTCGCAACTCATTACGCTGCCATGTTTGGGGTTTGAGGTGCTTTCGGGAGTCTTTCCAGGTTGAAAATGAGTGCTAAATTATTTATCTACCGCGATAAATATTTTGACACCCGTTTGGAGGGTCCTAGAATAGAGGCTCCGGCTCTCCGAACGCAGTGAGGAGGAGGGCGCACTGCGCCCGATAGCTGGAGGGTCCCAAGGCGATGATGCTGACCGGATGGTTCCTATCTTTAATAACCTCATTCCTTTCTCGGGAGCCGGAGCCATGGAATTCGTGCTCAACGGCCACTCCAAAACCTACGAGGCCAATCCCGACCTGAACCTGCTGACGTATCTGCGTGAGGTCGAAGGCATCATCAGCCCCAAGGACGGCTGCTCGGGCGAAGGCATCTGTGGCTGTTGCACCATCCTGGTCGATCAGGTCGCCCGTCTGAGTTGCCGGATGAAGATCAAGGACGTCGCCGGCAAGCAGGTGACCACCCTTGAAGGTGTTTCTCCGGTTGAAAGGGATGCCTTCGCGGACGCCTTCGTGCTCAAGGGTGGCGTTCAATGCGGCTTTTGCACGCCCGGCATCGTGATGAAGGCCAAGGCAATCCTCGACAAGAATCCCCATCCATCGCGGCAGGAAATCACGGACGGGCTCACGGGGAATCTTTGCCGCTGCACCGGCTACAAGAAGGTGGTGGATTCCATCGAATGCGCTGCGGAAGCGCTTCGCGAGGGCCGTCCCGTCGCGGTGGCCGAAGGAACGGGCAAGGTCGGATCCAGGCATGGCAAGTACACCGGCCGTGAATCCGTACTCGGCGAGCGCGTGTTCGTGGCCGATATGAAAGAGCCGGGCATGGTGTATGGCGCCCTCCGGTTCTCGGACCATCCGAGAGCCAAGGTGCTCCGCATCGATATTTCCGTCGCGCTGCTGGTACCGGGCGTGGTGCGGATCCTCCAGGCGAAGGACATTCCCGGCAAGCGTCTCGTAGGGATGATCTTCAAGGATTGGCCGGTGCTGGTCGCCGAAGGCGAAGTCACCCGCTACATCGGCGACGTACTGGCCACGGTGGCGGCGTCCACCGAGGAGGCCGCCCGGGAAGCCGCCGCGCGCATCAGGGTGGACTATGAGGCGCTACCCCCTGTCACGGACATCTTCAAGGCCCTGAAGCCCGATTCCCCGCAGATCACCGAGAAGGGAAACGTCCTCTCTGTCTCCGAAGTGCGATTTGGGGACGCCGAAACGGCCTTGAAAACCTCGGCCTTTGTGGCCCGGCATCGCTTCGCCACCCAGCGCGTCGAACATGCCTTTTTGGAAATGGAAGCCACGCTCGCCCTGCCCTGGGAAAAGGACCGCCGGCGCGGTGTCAAGGTCTACGACTGCGGCCAGGGCGTCTACGAGGATCGCAAGCAGTTGGCGGACTTGCTCGACCTGCCAGAGCGCATGGTGAACGTGGTGCAGGTGCAGAACGGTGGCGGCTTCGGCGGCAAGGAGGACATGACCACCCAGGGCCACGCCGCACTGCTTTGCTGGCACACCGACCTCCCGGTGATGGTGCGCTTGACCCGGGCCGAATCCCTTCGCATGCATCCCAAGCGGCATCCCATCGTCATGGAATACGCCCTGGGTTGTGACGAGCACGGCAAGCTCACGGCCCTTGTGTCCACCATGCATTCCGATTCGGGCGCCTACGCCAGCGTCGGCATGAAGGTCATCGAACGCGCGGTCGCTCATTCGGCCGGTGCTTACACTGTGCCCAACGTGCACGTGCGCGGCACGGCGGTCATCACCAACAATCTCCCCTGCGGCGCCATGCGGGGTTTCGGGGCGAACCAGGCCTGTTTTGCCATTGAATCCTGCATGGACGAGCTTTGCCGGATGGGTGGCTTCGACCGCTGGCAATTCCGGTGGGACAACGCCCTGGTCGAGGGCAAAGCCACTGCGACAGGCCAGATCCTGCGTTCCGGTGTCGGTGTGCGTGCCTGCCTGGAGGCCCTGAAGGACCGATTCTACGCGGCCAAATGCGCCGGAATCGCGGCCGGCATCAAGAACACTGGCATCGGCTGCGGCATGCCGGATTTCGGGAAGGTCAAGATCGTCATCGAGGCCGCTGATCGTATCGTTATTCACCACGGGTGGTGCGAAATGGGCCAGGGCGTCTACACCATGGCGATCCAGACCTTGGTGGAGGAGACCGGCATCGATCCGCGCTTCATCGAGGTCCGGGTCGAGACCGACGAAGACGCCAGCGCCGGCATGACCACCGCCTCCCGCGGAACCTCCCTGGTGGGGAATTCCGTGCGTGCGGCCTGCAAGGATCTCAAGCGCGATCTGGCCGGCGGCAGGAGCCTGGACGAGTTGGTGGGGAAGGAGTACCGGGGCGAATGGGTGTGCGATTGGACCACGAAGGTGGGCCATGAACCGCAGCCCGGAAAAGATGTGGTGACCCATTATTCCTACGGCTTCGCCGCCCAGATGGTCGAGCTGGACGAGACGGGAAAGATCACCCGCCTCACCGCCGCCCACGACGCGGGCAGGATCATGAATCCCACCCTCTTCGAGGGACAGATCGAAGGCTCCCTGCACATGGGCCTCGGCTACGCCCTGACCGAGGATTTCCCGTCCAAGGATGGCTGGCCCGTCTCCTTCAAGATGGCGGATCTGGGCATCCTCCGGGCCCGCGACATGCCGCTCATGGAAGTCATCGGCGTGGAAGTGCCCGATGAGCATGGGCCATACGGCGCCAAGGGCGTCGGCGAGATCGGCCTGGTGCCCACCGCCGCGGCCGTGGCCAATGCGCTGTGTCAATTCGATGGCCTTCGCCGAACGACCCTGCCCATGCGCGAAATGAAGGCCCTGGGAAAGAAGCCCTAGGCCGTGCCGCAATGAGAACAAAAGAATAGAAGCCGCAGATTACGCAGATGAAACAGCCACAAATCAACAACTACAAGGCAGCAGGGAGGCCGGAATACTACCCCTCCCCGTTCTTATATTTTCATCTTCGTAATCGGCGTCATCTGCGGCTCCCCTTTTCTTTTTTTTAATAATATCTGTGGCTTTTCCTTTTCCTGATACCTGGAGAATCCGATGCCAAACCCAATCACCAGCCTTGAGACGAGCCTGGACACCCGTGTCGCCGAACTGGCGGCAAGGTACCGCCCCCTTGCTGCGGAGATGCTCAGGGAGGTAATCCGAATCCCCGCCGACTATGTGGAGAAAGCTGCGGATGCTGGTGGTGACCCACTGTGTGGCCTGTCCAACCACGAATTCCCGCGTATTGAATACCTTCGCAAAAAGATCATCGAGATCCAGGCCGTTCGTAAACCCGAGGATGTCGGTTTCGACGATTTCGGCAACCTGGTCTGGGTGGTCGAAGATCCCCAAGATGGCATTCCGTCCGAAAAGAAAAAAGTTGTTTACCTTGACGGTCACTCGGACACAGTGAAGGCCCTGCGTCCGCTGTGGCTCGACAAGATCGGCGGCGGTGTGGACGCCTATGACGGCCTGGTGGATCCCGCGAGGCTCAACAAAGCTTTTCTGAAAGAAGAGCTGGGCTGGCTTCCCCCGGATTCCGAATGGGAACACCTCCTCTTCGGCCGCGGATCCGCGGATCAGCTGGGGGGTGTCATCGCCGAGGCAGTGGCCACGAAGATCCTTCTGGAACTGTTGCCCGAGGGCGCCCTCAAAGGCGTCATCGTGCTCGCCTACGCCACTGTGGCCGAGGAGGACAACGATGGCGGTGGCCCGATGTTCATCACCAGCAAGGTCCTGCCGGGCGCCAAGGCCGAACTGATCCCCGATGTGGTGATCCTTACCGAAGGCACGGGCTGCTCCAAGAAGGGAGCCCTGGGCATCTACCGTGGTCAGCGCGGGCGCATGCAGATCGAGGTCACGGTGACGGGTCGCTCCTGCCATGGCTCCATGCCCTGGGAGGGCCTGAATCCGTTGGAGTACAGCGGTGCGATCCTCCAAGAGGCCGCCGAGAAATACGAGAAGCGCCTCGGCTTCCTAGAGAACGATTTCCTCGGCCACGGGACCCGCACGGCTTCATGGGCCCATCTCGATACGCCCAGCGATTGCGCTGTGCCCGACCGCTTCGTCTTCCGTTTCGACCGCCGCCTGACCGTGGGCGAAACACCGGAACAGTCGATACAGGATATCGAAGACCTGGCCGCGGTAAGCGTCGCGAGGGCAGCGGGTCTCAAAGTAGACATCAGTGTTCCCATCTACGATCAGCCCACCTGGAAGGGTTTCGTCCTCAACAATCCCCAGGTCTATATGGGATGGGTCACCCCCGAGGAGCATCCTGCAATCCAGGCGGCGGTGAGCACCTACAAAGGTGTCATCAGCCCACATGTGAAGGGCCAACGCGGCGAAGGTGGAACCATTCAGGCAGAGCCCAGGGTGGAACGCTGGATCTTCTCCACGGATGGCGTTGGGTTCCCGGTGCCGAAAGAAGACACCACCATTCCGGTGGGAGCCACCAAGCAATGGGTAGTCTCCGGTGCCTACAAACATCCGGCGATGTTCGGCCTCGGTCCCGGGATCGAGCAGAACACGCATAAGATCGGCGAGTGTGTGGATCTGCGGGAACTCCAGTATGCCATCGCCTTCCTCGCACGGTTCCCGAGCGTATTCGCCGCTCAATGATAAGAAGTCGCTTTCGATCACTAAGAAAATGAACTCACCGCCAAGACGCCAAGGCCGCCAAGAAATGACTCCCCATCTAACCCACAAATCGAAATTATTCGAGAGCAGCCAGCCCCGGTATTTGGAGACCACGTTCAAATTTATCCATAGAGTCCTGAACGGTACCCAAAGTGAGATGTGGTCCAGAAAACACGTACATCCATAACCGCAACATGCTTTTCTTGGCGTCTTGGCGGTGAAATTTCTTTAAATTCCAAATTGCCATAAGTCATCATCTCCACCTCTCCCCAGGAACCCCGACACCATGGAAAAGGCCTTCCGCGCGGCGCCGCTCGGGCTGCTCGCACGCTGGATCTTCAGCGAGCTGGACAGCCGCGATAGTGTGCTCGGAATTCCGAAGCAGAACTTCCAGGTGCCGGGTCCCAGGATCGCTTCACAGATGTTCGGCCGCAACCTTGCCGCACCATTGGGTGTCGCCGCCGGGCCCCACAGCCAGCTTTCCCAGAACATCCTCGCCAGCTGGCTTTGCGGGGCGCGATTCATCGAGCTGAAGACCGTCCAGATCCTTGATGAGATCGAAGTCAGCCGGCCCTGCATCGATGTCGCTGACGAAGCCTACAACTGTGAGTGGTCGCAGGAACTCAAACTTGAGCAATCCTTCGACGAGTACCTGAATGCCTGGGTGCTGGTGCATGCGCTCGCGCACAAGCTGGGCCTCAAGGAACCCGGGATGCTCTTCAACATGAGTGTTGGCTACAACCTGGAGGGCATCCGGCAGCCCCGGGTGCAGCGTTTCATCGCCTCCATGCGCGACGCGAGGGCGTTCCTGCCTGCGGCCATCGACACGGTAGCGAAGGTCTATCCCGGTGTCCGCGATATCGAGATCCCGCACCAGCTTTCAAACCACATCACGCTTTCGACGATGCACGGCTGTCCTCCGGCGGAGATCGAACGCATCGGGCGGCATCTGCTCGCTGATCTTGGCGTCGAAACCTGGGTGAAGCTGAACCCAACGCTGTTGGGACCGGAGCGGCTGCGGGGCCTGCTTAATCAAACCCTCGGATTCGCCATCGAGGTTCCCGACGCGGCCTTCGAACACGATCCGGTTTTCGAAGATGCGATCGGGATGCTCAAGAATCTCGCGAAGGTGGCCGATGGCTGCGGCCGGAGTTTCGGCATCAAGCTATCCAACACCTTGGAGGTGGTGAACAAGCGCCCGATCTTCCCCCCCAGTGAAAAAATGATGTATCTTTCCGGTCGCGCCCTGCACCCCCTTACCCTCAAGCTGGCCGAGATGGTCACGAATGAGCTGGACGGTGCGGTGCCCGTCAGTTTCTGCGGCGGGGCCGACGCCCATAACTTTACCGACCTCGTGGCGGATGGACTGTCGCCCGTCACCACTTGCACGGATCTCCTCAAGCCCGGCGGTTTCGCGCGTCTCCAGCAGTACCTGGTCAACCTTGAAGGGGCGATGACCCGAGTTGGCGCGAACAGCCTCGATGCATTCGTGCACGCCAGCTCCGACGGCAAAGGTGCGCGCTTCAATCTGGCCAACCATGCGAAAGCCGCGGCCGCCGATTCTCGCTACGCCCGCAGCGAACGTCCCCTGGTCTTCAAGGGTGAGCGTCCCCTGGGGCACTTCGATTGCATCGCCGCGCCCTGCCAAGACGCCTGCCCCACCCACCAAAACATCCCCGACTACCTTTGGCATGTGGCTCATGGAGATCCCTCCACCGCGATGGAAGTCATCCTGCGCACCAACCCCCAGCCGGGTGTCACAGGCAGCGTCTGCGACCGCCCCTGCATCGAACGCTGTGTCCGCAATTTCTACGATGGCCCGGTCGCCATCCGGGAAATCAAGCGCTTCGCCTTCGAACACGGTGAAGTCCCCGTTGAAAAATGCGGGCCGAAAATCAACGTGAAGGTGGCCATCATCGGCGCGGGTCCCGCGGGCCTTTCAGCGGCCTACTACCTAGCCAAAATGGGCTTCGATCCGGAGATCTTCGAAGCGAAGACCGAACTGGGCGGGATGGTGAGCGGTGTCATTCCCGGCTACCGCCTGACCACTTCGGCCATCGAAGGCGACCTGGAACGATTGCGACAGCTGGGTGTGCGGTTCCATTTGGGAAAAGCCATCGGCCGGGATGTAAAGTTCGCAGCGCTGCGGGAAGCCTTTCCGTATGTCTTCCTGAGCGTCGGCGCCCAGAAAGGCAAGCGGCTGAACATTCCGGGGGAAACTGCGCCCGGCGTGATGGACGCGCTCGATTTCCTGGACAAGGTGCGCGCCGAAGAACCCATGGATCTGGGTAAACGGATCCTCATCATCGGCGCCGGGAATTCAGCCATGGACGCGGTCCGATCGGCGCGGCGCCTGGTGAAGGATGCCGAGGTGACTCTGGTCTACCGCCGCACGCGCGCAGAGATGCCTGCGGACGCAGAAGAAGTCCACGATTGCATCAAGGAGGGCATCGTCCTGCGTGACCTGCTGGCGCCTGGGCGGGTG
>JANXQX010000257.1 GCA_025353305.1 Holophagaceae bacterium | reverse complement strand
CCTGGCCGGTCTGATCGGCAACATGGTGGTCAATACGGCCGCCAGCCGCGAGACGATCCAGACCCTGAAGGATGTGGGGGTGGCCCGGGGCATCCCGGTGCTTGCCTGGATCGACCACATCACCACGGCCTCGAACGCGCTTCGCGCCTACAACGTGGAGGTGGATGGGCGTGCCATGCGGGGCGGGGGGCTCTACTTCGAATCCTCCATGGCGGTCGGATCCACGGCCCGCAAAGCCGACACGTTGGCCCGCCAGTTTGAAGACGTTGCCAAGTCGCTCATGCACGCCGCCCGCAAAAACACGTCCGCCAGCGCCTAAGGAGCCCCCATGTCCATGGCTGACAAGAAGCGAAAGTTGATCGCCCAGCGCCAGGGCCAGCATCCGGAGCATGGGTTTGCACATCAACCGGCTCCGCTGAAGCCCGTGATGGTTCGGGCTTCCGTCATGGTGCTCGCCACCCAGGACGAATCGGACATGGTCACCCGCGCGCTTCCAGAGGGACCTGGCGACACCCTGGCGCCCGAGACTGGGCAGGTCGAGATGCCCGAAGACGCCACCGCGGCGCCGTTGCGGCTCCAAATCGCCCGGGTGCAGCCTTCCATCCCGGCCGAAAAATTGGGGGCCACCCTCGACCGGCTCCTGCAGGGATTGCAGGCCAAGGGCGCAGGTACCCGCACCCTCCATCTGTCCATCCCCTACAGCCTTCGTCTGGACGCGGAACTGTACCAAATCCTCCATGCTCAGCCCGAAAGCGCGGCCGCAGCGGCCCTCGAGGCGTTCCGACAAGCACCCCAGGACAACTTGGACGCCGTCACGGGCGCGGCGGCGCTAGTGGCCGAACGTCGGCGCCGCCCCAGCAAAGGAGGCCTGGGCCAGGCCGGAACGGTCACCATGACCTTGGACGGACCCCAAAGCGAGACCTTGGAAGTGCTCGCCCGTCGTTCTGGCCTGTCCTGCGGTGCCTTCCTGGAGGGCGCGACCCTCATCTGGGCCGCCCGCCATGGCCATCTTGATCTGGAGTCAAACTAAGGCCCCTTGGATGGGTCCCGCGTCGGGCAGACCTAAATGGCGTTCTCTCCTTCAAGAAGGTCGCCGTTGGTGGACAGGGTAGGGGTGTTCAATCCAAAGAGATCTTCCGGGAGGTTCTCGAACTTGGTGGGGTCGACCAGATATTTGCCGTTCAGCACGGGCCCGACAATCAGCCGGTGGCCTTCTACCCGGGCGTTGCACCCGTCCCAAAGCGCCTCAACCTTCTGAAGCGCCGTGGTGAATTCAGCTTTGAACTTTGAATAATTGTCAGGATGGAAGGCCAGTTGCTCGTGGATGGAATGCAGGTCTATTTTGCTTTCACTTTGGGCCGCGGAAATCCTGGCCACCAGGAACTGGGCGCAATCAAGCTCCGTAGACTTGCTGAACTGCCGGATGAACTCCAAGGGCAGGGGGAACGCGGACCCCTTGTATCCCGTCATAGGGTCGCCTACGAGTTCACGGAAGAACATGGGATCGATGAGCACTTTAAAATTCCGCGGGATCCCGGGATCCAAGGCCAGCGGCTCTGCGCCCTGATCCAACATTTTTTCATCCGTCTTACTAGGTAGATCGAACTTCCGAATGATTTGGAGCGACTCCGCCTGCTTCCGGCGCGACCCGAGCACCCCATGCAGCTCCACATCAATGGTGCATTTCTGGATCTGCTCCATCACCTGGGCGATCGCGTCGTACTTGCTCCCACCCATCGACCCGCGGCTGTCCGTCTTCCAGCCGATCTTTCTCATGAATTCCGCAGCGCTATCAAGGGTGATGACGGGGTTTTTCGTCTTGACGGCCAAGGTGCAAAGCATGGTGAGAATGCGGCGGGCGTTGATTCCAAAGGGAATCTTCACCCCCTCTTCATGAGCCCGCGCGTTCAAGGTGATGGTGATCCAGGAACTGGGGCTCGTTCGGATCACCCTTTGGATGCGCCGCTCATCCGTTGGCTTGTGCGGAAGCCCCATCAACGCGAGGTTTCTCAAGATGAACAGGAGTTCTTTTTGCTCCGAGTTGGCCTCCGGGGGCAATAACTCGATGTAGTCCTTTTTCTTCTTTTCTCTCAATTCCTTCGCCGTTTGACGGGCGGCCTCCACCACCTTTTCGAACGGAATTCCCTTCATGACCTTGAGGAAATTGGCGGCGCGCTTTTTGGACCGTAAAATTTGGGCTATCGCAAGCAGATCGCGCTCTTCAAAATCGGTCATATGGGCACCTGAATACTATTCAGGGTAGGGGCCTCTCCCAATTGTGCAACTCCCAAATCCAGGTATGCACTTTTTGGCTACCCAGGATGACGGATACGGAATCGTGGGTCCCGGGTGCGCTCTAGGCCCAGCGGGGGTCGGCGCACGATTTATACCCAGAATGACGGAAGGACCAGGAAAAGCCTGTGGGGATTCCTACCCACGATGACGGAACCAAACCTATGAAGTGGTGCAGAACTACTCAAGATGACGGAGGCAAACAGGGTAAGTGGGGTTGAACATCTACCCAGGATGGCGGAACCAAACGTATGAAGTGGTGCAGAACTGCCATTCCTGACAATTCGGGGAAAACCTATGAAGTGGTGCAGGACTGCAATCGCGTAGAACATCAGAAGTGGTTTATAACTACCTTCTCCTGTCTCGGAGCGACAACCAGGAACTTCAAGAGTCTGACGGCGAAGGGCAGGGCAGGGGGCCTAGCAAAATCAGGCATTTTGATGCGCTATCGTCTACGACAGCTCACGGTCAAAGGCCTTCTGCACGGTTTCATCCGTCGTTCTGGGTAGATCTGTTCCGTCATCCTGGGTAGGTTTCTCCGAGAAGTGCATCCGTCATCCTGGGTAGGCCGATCTACCCAGGATGGCGGATAAATGGGTACTATTTCGCCGTCTACTCCCCTGAATCTACTTAGAAGGACGGAGCAATAACAAAAAACCCTACCCAGGATGACGGATGAAATGGATACCCAGGACGACGGATCCAAAGCTTTTGTCCGTCATTTTAGATATGTAATCAATTATTGTTACATTCCACGTCAATCTAGGTAGGGATTCCCGCAAATTTTGTGCATTTCGTGTGGATTCTTTGTTAACTTTTATTTTTATCCGTCGTTTTAGGTATCTTGTTCCGCCGTTGTGGGTACCTGTTCCGCCGTCCTGAGTAGTGTGTACCGTCTTTCTGGGTATTTTGATGAGCTTGTAATTGTTGCTATGGTGTGATTTCCATCGTGTTTTTTAATGCAGTTAGAAAACAATTAGTATTCAAATAATTTCTACAGATAGCTCTTCGATGAAGGGTATCGACCCACTCAACCAGGTCATCGTCGAAAAGCTTGGTTTGAAGAATTGAATGATCAAGAGCTCAAAAAAGAAATCCTGGGAATGAAAGCACCTGCTTTCCTCAACTGTCTCCATTCGGACGCTCCCAAGTAGCTTGAGCCCAGACCGCAATTCGGTCCATCCAATCATCGAAGGAATGGGTTCCTTCCGGGTCCAGAGTCCCAGAGACGTTTTCAGGAAGCGCCTGAAAGCTCAAGTCAGCGGGCACTTCAGTGTCGCATTCGCCATTGAGCACAGCCAACCCGGGACGGGCGGATGCCATGGAGATGACCTCAGCCGGCAACCGATGCCAGGGGCTGCAGACCGCCATGCGTCTTTGAGAGGGCGCCAGAAGCCCGCCGAAACTGAAGCCCAAGGTCAAATGGGGCACACGGCCCGCGAGAAAGGTATCCAGTTCCTGCACGGCCTGGCGAAACCGCTGTTCTAGCGGGCGCTCTGGAAGGCTCTCATGGACCATCATTAAGGTCGGCCGGTGGTAGACGGTATGATTCCATCCCCGTTTCCGGAGGGTCTGCTCCAACAGCTTCACCGAGCCCTCCCCGCTACCGCCCAGGCCATGGAGAAGGAGGATGGAGGTGGGAGCGGTCGGCATGGAGGCCCAGTGTAGCGTAAGGCCTCATTGGATCGGCTGGCCGCAAGCGCGCACACAGAATGCGGACGATCCTGCAGGCTGTATTTCATCCACCTCAGGAATACTCTGGGTTTGATCGAGACAGACTTTCCGTCTGCCCTCAATATCTGGCTCTGGTGAGGGAAGCTCCCACGGTTAGAGGTCTTCTTTGCCTTGGCTCCCTGCCTCGTCGGGCAGGCCCCCAAAAATGGTCTTGGAACACTGGGTGAGGAGCTTCAAGAGTTGACGCCGTTTGGTCAGATTCAGTTGGTCTGGTGGGTTGGCCAGAAATCCCGCCAGCGCCTCCGTCAACAGGGTGGTCATGTCCTGGTCATGGGTTAGCTTCAGGACGAGCGCCATCTCCTCATGAAATACAGTGAGGGGCATGTGGAGGGCCGCGGCCAGTTTCCGGATTCGATCCTTACCCAGATGGGGGAGAGGCGAGAGGGGGCGGAAAGGCCCGGCGTTCAGGCCGGGGATGAAGAGCCCTCTTTCGCACGCCTCATGCAGGAGTCTGCTGCTGTTCGATGTACTGCTTGATGATGCCAATGGGGGCACC
>JANXQX010000090.1 GCA_025353305.1 Holophagaceae bacterium | reverse complement strand
GGCTTTGTCAGCGGTTCGATGTAGCGTGAGGTGCCGCCCTGGATGGTGCGCCAGCGCTGATGGGTCGTCAGGCCCAGGAAACCGTGATTGCGGAAGAAGACCAGCAGCGTGAAGGCCGGGAAGGCGTCCATCTCTTCGAGGGTCGAGGACCACACGGCGCCCGCCATGGGGTAGAGATAATTTTCGCGGAAAGCCGGGCTGAAGCGATGCTCATCCAGGAATTCACCCAAAGAAACATCCTGGCTGGCACCGTCTTCGAGCAACCGATTGCCGAGCTTGTTGAAGCGCATGACTTCGCGCCAAAGCTGGTAGTAGCGGGGGTTCAAAGCGTTGATCCGCTGGGCGAAGAATCCGTTCAATCCACGTGAACTCCAGGTGAGCCCCTTGGGTCCGCCATGCAACGCGAAGGACATGTTGCTTTCGCAGCTCTCCACCTTCAGCTCTGCCATCAGGCGGCAGAAATTCGGATAAGTTTTCCGGTTGTGGACGATGAATCCCATGTCCACGGGCACACTGCCCCCGGGCGCATCGGCCGCTTCAACCGGCACCGTGAGCGTGTGGCCGCCCAGCCTGTCCCGCTTTTCAAAAAGCGTCACGCGGAATCGCCTGCTGAGCAGATAGGCCACGGAAAGGCCGGAGATGCCCCCACCGATGACCGCGACCTTTGCGATGCCACTTCTTGACAACTACGGCTCCGTCGCCACCCGGGCTGATTCAGGATAAGGCCGGATATCTTGGACGATCCGCACCCAGCTCATCATCTTCAAACCGTAGTAGGTCAAGTCGATCTCCCACCACTTGATGCCCTGTCGGCAGGCATTCATGAAGTTGTGGTGGTTGTTGTGCCAGCCCTCGCCAAGGGTGATCAAGGCCAGTAGGAAATTGTTGCGGCTGTGGTCGCCTGTCTTGAAGCGGCGCGTGCCCCAGAGATGGCTCAGGCTGTTGATGCTGAAGGTGCCGTGAAATAGCAGCACCGTGCTCAGCACGAAGCCCCACACCAGCGCGCTCCATCCGCCGATGCCCGTGAAATGGCCGAGCGCAAATACCGCGGTGCCCAAGAGCCAGGGACATATCCAGTGATAGGCGCTGATGAACCGCAGCTCAGGATACTTCCCGAAATCGCGGATGTTGGTCTGGTTGTAATCATCGAATTTGTCCGATAGAACCCAGCCCACGTGGGACCACCAGAAGCTGCGCACGATGGGCGAATGGATGTCCTGTTCTGTATCTGAAAACCGATGATGGTCCCGGTGATGGGCCGCCCACCACAGCACGCCCTTTTGGGCCGAAGTCTGCGCCACTAAGGCCATGGCGAACTGGTTGAAACGGTTCAGTCGGTAAGTGCGGTGGGCGAAATAGCGGTGGTATCCCGCCGTCACTGCGAACATGCGGAGGAGATAGAGTAAAACACCGATTAGCACCGCCCACCAACTGAAGGCCACAAAGAAAACGGTCAGGCAGGCCAGGTGCAGGAGCACAAAAGAAACACTGACGACCGTGAGGGGGATCTTCTGCTTCATGGGCCTTCCCTGGGACTTCTAGTAAAACATGCGGGAGTGGAAGGGCAGAGGCGGAAATGCGAGATGCAAGTGGATGGTGGCGACAGGGAATCGGGAAGAATGTCTCGAAGGACTGGGCTCGCCGGTTCGACCTTGACTCCGACTATCACAGGAGCACGATTCTTGGCTCGTGCTCCAATGTTGATTGGTACACCCGACTGGGGTCGAACCGTTGGGCTTCGCTCCCATCTATCGAACAGCGCTTTGGGCGCTGTCCTCCCGCTCGCCTCTGGCTCACGGAGATGGGCCCCTCCCCGCCGATTCGATGCGACAAGGGTTCCCGGCTCCGCAAGCCGCAGGCGCGAGCGAGGACGCGGGGAGCATCTGTTAGACGGGAGTCGCGTCTCCGACGACGGGCTCGCTGGTTCGACCCTGGCTCTGACAAAAGTTAGGAGCATGACCTTTCGATCAGGCTCCTAGTTTGATTGGTACACCCGACTGGGGTCGAACCAGCGACCTCTGCCTTCGGAGGGCAGCGCTCTATCCAACTGAGCTACGGGTGCTCATCGATTTCATGATGACGCTTTTACCTGGGTGGATGCAACCATCCACGGGGGACGCCACCTGGCCTTATCGGGAGGTGGCCACCGCTTTGCGCCTTGCGGTTCCGGCGGCGCCGGCAAAGTAATGGCGGACACCGCTGGTGAGGGTGGCTGCGAGTTTCTTGAGAAAGGTTTTGTCCTTGAGCTTGGCTTCTTCTTTTCCGTTGGAGATGAAGGCGCTTTCCACCAGCACCGCGGGCATGGCGGCGCCCCGCAACACCACGAAGGGCGCCTGCTTGACGCCGCGCTCCTTGATGCCGCCCAGCCGGTTGAGCTGGAGCTGCATCGCCACCGCCAGCCGTTCGGAATCCTGCAGGTAGGCTTTTTGCGCCATGTCCTCTAGAATGCCCGCCACCACGTTGTCTGCGATAGGCTTGGCGCCCGCGCCGGCATTTTCCAAGGCAGCCACGGAAGCCGCGTCCTCGTCACCGCGATCCAGCGACAGAAAATAAACTTCTGAGCCCTTGGCGGCCCGCGCCCGCGCAGCGTTCAGGTGGATGCTTAGGAAAAGATCCGCCCCGGCCTCGTTGGCGATTTTCGCGCGATCCCACAAGGGGATGAGTGTATCGTCGCTCCGGACCAGGACCACGTCGAAGCCTGCCTCGCCCAGGCTAACGCTCAGCTCCTGCACGATGGCAAGGGCGGCGTCCTTTTCGAGCAATCCCTTGGAACCCTTGGCCCCGGTGTCATCGCCGCCATGGCCCGCATCCAGAGCGATTTTCAGGCGCGGGGATGACACTGGCGTTTGGGGACTTTGTCCCCAAGCCAGTAGGCTAAGAAAAGGAATGAGCAGGATTCGCGGGAGCATGGGATGTCGTCCAGTGTAAAGGGAATGCGGGATCTTTGGGGAGATGAGCTGCGTTGGTTCCAGCGCATCGAGGAAACCGCGCATCGGGTTTTCAGCGCCCACGGCTATCGCGAAATCCGCACACCGATCCTCGAATACACCGAGGTCTTCAAGCGCAGCGTCGGTGAAAGCTCAGACATCGTGAACAAGGAAATGTACGAATTCCTGGACAAGGGCGGCCGCTCGGTCACCATGCGCCCGGAGAATACGGCAGGTGTCGTGCGGGCCATGGTGGAGCACAAGCTCCTGGTGAACAACGACCCGCAACTGCTCTATTATCTAGGCCCCATGTTCCGCTACGAGCGCATGCAGGCCGGCCGCTACCGCCAGTTCTGGCAGATCGGCGCCGAGAGTTTCGGCGTGGCCACCCCAGAATCCGAAGCGGAATCCCTGACCATGCTCTTCGATTTCCTGGGGGCGCTGGGATTGAAATCCCTGTCGCTTTCCTTGAATTCCGTGGGCACGCCGGAATCGCGGCCCGCCTTCAATGCGGCGTTCCGAGCCTTTTTCGATGCCCGTGCGGACCGCTTCTGCGAGGACTGCCACCGCCGCATCGAAACCAATCCCATGCGCATCCTGGATTGCAAGAATCCAGGTTGCCAGGCAGCCCTCGAAGACCACCCCACCATGGTGGAATTCCTGGACGAGGCGTCCAAGGCCCATCACGCTCGGCTGAAGGAATTGCTGACGGCCCTCGACCTCCCCTTCACCGAAAATCCGCGGCTGGTCCGGGGGCTGGACTATTACACCCGCACCGCGTTCGAAGTGCTCAGCTCGGATCTCGGCGCGCAATCGGCGCTGCTGGGCGGTGGTCGTTACGATGTCCTGGTCAAGCAACTCGGCGGCCCCGAGACGCCAGCTTTTGGGTGGGCCCTTGGCCTTGATCGACTGGCTATGGTGCTCAAACAACTCCAGGGGGAAGCATCCTTCGAACCCACCGTTCTGCTCGTTCCCCTTGGTGAAGCGGCCTCCGCCAAAGCGCTCCAGTTGGCGCGGCAATGGTGGGCTCTCGGTCTCCAGGTGCAATTGGAGACCAGAGGCTGCGCGCTGAAGAAAGCCTTGGGCTCCGCCAACCGGATGGGGGCGAAACTCGCATTGATCCTCGGCGATGGCGAACTTGCAAAAGGCACTGTGGCCGTCAAGCACCTGGAGACCGGCGAACAGGAAGAATGGGCACTGGAGGAGGTGCCTTTCAAACTAGGAGGCGCGGACGGACGCCTCCCGCTGAAGCCCCTTAAAGGCTGATCTGCGCAGACACTGGCTACTTCGGGGACATCAGCCGCGAGCGGCCTCACCAGGCGTCTCCACCGAAACAAGGTGGCCCTTCGCTTCAGCCGCAATGGCATGCAGTTGGTTGGCTATGCGCAGCGGACTCACCCTGTGCGTGGAATTGCCGTGAAATGCATAGGCCGCCTTCGGGCCTGCGATATCGATCACAGGCCCGCGAATGCCTACGGCAAGGGGCCCCAGGGGATTGATCAGGGGATCGGGGGAAACCCCCAGGAGGGTGATCGTGGGGCGGCCCGTGGCGGCGGCCGTGTGAGCAAGCCCGGTATCCACGGCGACGTTCCCGTAGGCGCCATGCTGGAGCATGCAGGCTTCAGGAATGGAGGTCTGGCCCGTGAGGTCGTAGCTGCCAGGGGCCAGTTCGGCTAGGCGCGCACCCAGTTCCTGCTCGTCAGCTCCACCGAGCCACACTACGCCAAGTCCCTGGCCCAGAAAGATCCTGGCCAGTTCCGGCCACTTCACGACCTCCGGAAACCAGCGCTTGGGAAAGCCACGGGTCCCGAAGGCGAGGGTCACATAGGGCTCCCCCTTCCAGCCTGCGGCCCGCAGCTTCGCGGGGCCTCCCAGTCCGCCAAATCGTTCGGGCGTCACGGGTTCCAAGTAAAGCTCGTCCTTGCCTGTAAGGCTCTTCAGGAGCGGCCGGAAGCGTTCGACGATGGGAATATCGAGATCCCGGTAGGTGAAACCATGATGGTAGAGAACGCCCAGATGATTGTTCACATCCCCCGCCCGAATCGGAACCCGGGCCATGAAGGCCGCCAATGCGAGGCGCACGCTCTGACTCAGGTTGATCACCGCGGCGGGCCGCTGGCGCCGCCAGCGCCGGAGCAAGTGCCAGGGGTCGGGCTTGCCCCCATCCTTGGTCTCGGTGATGAATTCGGCAATCAAGTCAGGATGCGCCTCGCTGAAGAGGGCGGCCCCGCTCGTATGGCCCACGGCGATCCATTTGAGCCTGACGCCTGCCTTGGCGGCCTCTTCATTCCAGGCCCGCTGCAGGCTCCCGAAAAAAGGCAGCGCAAAGAGCACATCCCCGAGCTGCCGGGGAAAGCGAACCCAGACTTCCGGGGCATTTCCGGCCAGCAGGCTCTCACGCAGCACCGTTAGCGCATCCTTGGCCAAGATGATCTCCCCCTGATCGGGCCGGGAATCCCCGGAACAACCGTGAATTGATGGTTACCACGGAGTATTGGGAATTCAACTGGCCCATTTTGAAAGCATGGGGGTTGGAACCCGGGTCATGGGCCGGGGTGGCTGGTCGAGGCTGGAAAGGAGAGCAATGATGCGCAGAAGAGGCATCCCAAATGGTTCGGAAATTGGCGGCTTCAGGGACCTGAAGAGCAAGCGGCCGAAAAGGTCGCAGCAGACCGGAACTTCCTGCCTCGTACCCCATACCTTGTCACTTCCCCTCGCTATTCCAGCATTTCCAGGCTATTCTGATCAATCGTGCTTGATGGAGCCCTGCCGGTCTGCGCTCCTTTCTCAACCCGAACCACCTTTTCCAGCCCTGACCGGGCCCGCGCGGAATCTGCGTTGGCGGGCCTTCCAGGAGCTATACATGTCTTCCTTCGAATCCCTCGGCCTCAGTGCCGAGCTGTTGCGTGCGGTCAAAGACAAGGGTTATCTGACCCCCACGCCCATCCAATCCAAAGCCATCCCCGTCGTGCTGTCGGGACGCGATCTTTTCGGTGCCGCCCAGACCGGAACCGGTAAAACTGCAGGCTTTGTGCTGCCCATCCTGCAGATGCTCACGCCCGAGCTTTCCAGCAGCACCAGCCCCGCCCGCCACCCGATCCGGGTGCTGGTGCTCACCCCCACCCGCGAACTCGCCATGCAGGTCGAGGAGAGCGTGCGCACCTACGGCAAGCATCTGCCCGTGCGCTCAACCACGGTGTTCGGCGGCGTGAACATCAATCCCCAGATCCGCATCCTCCAGGGCGGCGTGGACATCCTGGTGGCGACCCCCGGACGCCTGCTGGACCACCAGGGCCAGGGCACCGTGAACCTGCGCCACGTGGAATTCCTGGTGCTGGACGAGGCCGACCGCATGCTGGACATGGGCTTCATCCGCGACATCAAGAAAATCCTCGCGCTATTGCCCACCAAGCGGCAGAGCCTGCTCTTCAGCGCCACTTTCAGCGACGAGATTCGCGGACTTGCTTCTGGATTCCTGAAAGACCCCGTCAGCGTGGATGTGGCCCCGCGGAACTCCGTCATTGAACTCGTGGACCAGATCGTGCATCCCGTGGATCGGGAGCGCAAACGCGAGATGCTGAGCGACATCATCCGCGAAGGCCGCCTGGAACAGGTGCTCGTGTTCACCCGAACCAAGCACGGCGCGAACCGCTTGAGCGACCAGTTGGAGAAGGACGGCATCACCTCCGCCGCCATCCACGGCAACAAGAGCCAGCCCCAGCGCATCCGGGCCCTCCAGGATTTCAAGGACGGCAGAGTCCGCGTGCTGGTGGCCACCGATATCGCCGCCCGCGGCCTGGACATTGATCACCTGCCGCACGTGGTGAACTACGAACTGCCCCAGGTGCCCGAAGACTACATTCATCGCATCGGCCGAACCGGCCGCGCCGGCGTGGAGGGCCAGGCCCTGAGCCTGGTCTGCGTGGATGAATCGCGGCTGCTGCGGGACATCGAGAAGCTTCTGAAACTAGACATCCCCAAGGTGGTGATCCCCGGCTTCGCCCCGGATCCCGCCATCCGGGCCGAACCCATCGAGACCGGCCGCCGCACAGGTGGCGGTGGTGGCGGAAGGCCTAGTGGCGGGCGATCCGGAGGCGCTGGCCGACCCGCATCCGCAGGACGTCACGACGGCGCTCACCACAACCGCCCCAGCACGCGCGGGAAGTAGACCGTTACAGCCTGGGGCAATCCAGTGCACATGACATTGCACGATCTAATGTAACCCTTGAATCTGGTTCAGGGGTGCAGGATGCCCTTCGCGTGGTGTAACGCATCAGCAATTGGCACTTTTAGCCCGTCCAAGGCTTATTTATTCAGGAATATTTGCGGCATGCCTTTTGATCTCAGCTTGAAACAATCCATGCGGAGATTCGCCTCGATGACCCCCCTCGAATATGGCCCGGTTCCCCAATTCCAATACCCTTCGGGAGCCAAGCTCTCCCCCTGGGGCATGGGTGTCACCCTGTCTGTTTTCAGTCTTATTCTTGTCGCACCCTGGCCATTCAGCTCCTTTCTGGAAGGCATGAATCCACTGTCCTCCATGGCGAGGAAGGGAATTCAACACAGGGTCGCAATCATGCTGGACGCGGGCATTCCAGATGCGGAAGGCCCCGGACGGGGCCAGGCCAAGGCTGTCACGGGCCTGGGAAGGAACCAGCCGATGGGCGGGAGCTACGGTACTGGGACCGTGGGCCCTGACCTTTTAAAATTAAAGCTGGTGCCACCGACCTTCACCGATCCAAATGGTCCCTTGAATTCAGAAGCACACGATCTTGGACTCCGCATCGTAGGCGATCCAATGCTGCCCGTGGCCACAGGCGGGGATGGGCATCCCTCAGGCCGCGGAAATGGCTTCGGGTCGGGCAATGGAGATGGGATGGGCAGCGCTGGAGGACGCGGAGGCGGCGCCAAGGCCAAGCCCATCCCGACCGAATGGGGTGTCCTCAGGAAGGTACCAGCGGTCTACCCCTACCAGGCCCGTTTGCACCACATCGAAGGGTACGTGGTGGTGATGGTGACGGTGGATGCCCTAGGCCGCCCCACCGCGCTAAGGCCGCTCAGTGGCTCTGATCTGCTCATGCCCGAATGCTTGCGGGTGCTCAAATTGTGGCAGTTTGAACCGCCGGGGAAATATGGGATCGAAGCCCCGGCCACCTTTCCCATGACTTACCTTTTCCGTTTGGATGAACCACAAACCACCCAGTGAGCCCATCTGGAAAATTGGGCTCTTCGGATGGATATTCAACGAACTGGGTCCCATAAATATTGCGTGTTTGAACATCTTTCTTCGTGGAATCCGCAATGAAAGCGCGATAGGATCGCCTTCCACTCCTGGAGGTTCCATGCACGCATTGTCAATTGCTACGTTGCCATTGGTACTCGTCTCCCTGTTCGCATCTCCGCTCCCTGCCCCCTCGCCTGCGCTCATCCGCCAGGATGCCGCCCCCAAGCCCGATCCTCACAAGATCGAAAAGCTCAGCGACAACGTTTATTGCATTTTTGGCGAAGGCGGAAATATCGGGCTCATCGTCACGGAGAAGAACGCCATCCTGATTGACGATCAGTTCGAACGGCTCGTGCCGGGGCTGTTGAAGGTAGTGAGGTCCGTCACGGACAAACCCATCAAGTACCTGATCAACACCCACCACCATGGCGATCACGTGGGCGGCAACATCGCCCTGGAAAAGCAGGTGCAGGTCATCGTGGCCCACACCAATGTGCGCCATCGGATGGAACTGGAGCAGGCCAAGCTGGAACCTGCCAAACGGGGTGGCCTCCCGGAGATCACCTTCGGGGATGCTGATCCCAAGGTGCGTTCTGTCCTCGCCATCAATCTCGACGGTGTAGAAATCCATCTGGCCCACTTCGGCCCCGGCCACACCGATGGCGACGTGATCATCGGCATGCCAAGTACCCACGTCATGCACATGGGAGACATCTTTTTCAATGGCCTCACGCCCGTCATCGATCTGAACGGCGGCGGCAGCCTGGCTGGCATGATTGCCAACCTGGACGCGGTCCTAGCCTTCCTTCCCGAGGATTCGAAAGTCATTCCCGGCCATGGTCCAGTGGGTGGAAAGAAGGACGTGGCGCGCTTCCGGGATTTCCTGAAAGCCGTGCAGAAACATATCGAAGCCAATCCCGCCAAGACCGGCAAGGAACTGGATGACAGCTTCGACCACAAGGCCTGGAGCGACTTCCACGACCTGGCGCCCTACCGGACCTGGGACAAGTTCTTTGATATCGCTGCTGGGCGGGCACCCAAAAAATAAACCACGCGGAGGGCAGCAGAGGGGCGGAGGGAAGCGGAGAAAAGAATCGTGTTAAAGCTGACCTAGTGATCAGGCTTCTTGGGGTTGCCATCCCGGCTGAAATGGCCATGGACGGCTCCAAGACCATCGGCAATCCTCCGCTCCCCACCGCCACTCCGCTACCCTCTGCGTACTCGCAGTCCTTGGCTTATTCCTGGATGCTGAAGCTTTGCCTTCTTCCTGGAGCCTGAAGCCCAGAGCCCGTATTCTAGAAGGTCCTGGAGTCGTTGATGCGTCTGGATCCTTTGGGCAATTTTTCCCGCAGCCACCGCAATGGCGAACTGCGCATGGAACATGTGGGCCAGACTGTGCGATTACTGGGCTGGTGCAAGCGCTCCCGCAACATGGGGTCGCTGGTCTTCCTCGATCTGCGGGACCGCTGGGGCGTGGTGCAGATCAAGGCCGACGAAACGGAAATCGATCCAGAACTTCTGGCCAAGCTCAAGGCCGTGCGCAGCGAATTCGTGCTGGGTGTAGAAGGCATCGTCATCGAACGGCAATCCAAGAACCCGAATCTGCCGACGGGCGATGTGGAGGTGAACCTCACGGGCCTGAAGATCTTCAACACCGCCAATACTCCACCCATCCCCGTGGATGACGTGATGGAAGGCGGCACCAGTGGCTCAGATGCCGGCGAAGACCTCCGGTTGAAATACCGCTTTCTGGATCTGCGGCGCCCCAGTCTGCAGAGGAGCATGATCCTGCGCAGCGAAGTGGCTTCGATCATCCGCAATCACTTCCGGGACCTGGATTTCATAGAGTTCGAAACGCCCATCCTAACCAAATCCACGCCAGAAGGCGCGCGGGACTACCTGGTTCCATCGCGAGTCCATCCGGGCGAGTTCTTCGCACTGCCCCAATCCCCGCAGCTCTTCAAGCAACTGCTCCAGGTATCGGGTTTCGAGCGCTACATTCAGATCTGCCGCTGTTTCCGCGACGAAGATCTGCGCGCTGACCGGCAGCCGGAATTCACCCAAGTGGATGTGGAAATGAGCTTCGTCCGCGAGAAGGATGTCCAAGACGTCCTTGAGCCGTTGATGGTGAAGCTCTCCAAGCTCGTGGGGAAGGAAGCTCCAGCGCCCTTTCAACGCCTGCCCTATGCCGAGGCCATGGAGTGGTACGGCTCCGACAAACCGGATGTGCGATGCGACGTGCGAATCCAGGATGTGAGCGCGTTCTTCGCCACGAGCGATTTCAACCTGTTCCGCACCGCCGCCGAAAGCCAAGGCCAGCGAAGGGTTCGCGCCCTCTACTTCGAAGGCGAACAGGCCGGCGCCATGTCCCGCAAGCAGCTAGATGAACTGCAGGACTCCGCCAAGCATCTCGGCGCCGGTGGTCTGCCTTACATGAAATGGGGGAAGGACGGGCTCGCCTCGAGCTTCAAGAAATTCATCAGTCCAGAGCTTGAATCCGCACTGAAAGCCAAGCTGGATGTGAAGGGCGAAGGGCTGGCAGTGTTCGCCATCGGCACCGATGCCCAGACTTCCAAGGTGCTTGGTGAGTTGCGTCTCCGATTGGCGCGGGCCTTCGGCCAATTGGATGAATCGCGCTTCGCCTTTTTATGGGTGGTGGATTTTCCGCTGCTGGAATGGAACGAGGAAAATGCCCGATACGTGGCCTGCCACCATCCCTTCACGAGCCCCCACCCCGATGACATGGACAAGCTGGATTCAAATCCCGGCGTCTGCCGTGCGGTGGCCTATGACCTGGTTCTCAACGGTTGTGAAATCGGCGGCGGTTCCATCCGCATCCATGACGCCGAAACGCAAAGCCGCATGTTCCGCGCCCTCGGCATTGGTGAAGCGGAAGCCCGCTCGAAATTCGGGTTCCTGCTGGATGCCCTGGCCTTCGGCGCGCCGCCCATGGGCGGGTTGGCGCTGGGTCTCGACCGCCTCGTGATGCTGCTGGTGGGCGAGACCAGCATCCGTGAGGTTATCGCCTTCCCCAAAACCGCGCAGGCCCGCTGCCTGATGACCGAAGCGCCAAGCGAAGTGGATCAGCGCCAGTTGAAGGAGCTGCACATCGCCACCACCGCCAATGCGGCGCCCCAGACCTACCGCGCTGGCGTGATGTTCTTCGAGAGCGTCCCCGCCGAGCTCCAGGCCCCCTTCCGCGCCTTGCAGACCCTCAGCCACGGGACCCGGCCCCACAGCGCCAGCACCATCACCATGGATGGCGAAATCGTGCGTGTGGAGACCAGCAACCTGGGCGGACCCAGCTTCGATTTTGAATGATCACCCTTCGCCATCGCACTGAATCCATCCTGCGTTCGGCGGGGTGGGAATTGCCATCGCTACCAGTGCTATGGTCCTCCCGCATGACCCGCTGCGCGGGCCTGTTTGTCATCGAGAAAGATGCGCGGGGAATCTGGCACCCCGAGATCCGCTTGTCGATTCCGCTGCTACGACGCCGGGACTGGCCATGGCCCCAGGTCGTTTGCGGCGTCAACTGCCGCGATCCGGAAAGCATCCTTCAGCGCATCCTCGAACATGAACTGATCCACTACAAACTGTGGAAGGACGGCGCCAAAGACTGGGGCCACACCGAAGCCTTCCGGAACACCGCCTGGGAAAGTTTCGGGCACCAGAGCATCACGCATGGGATCGGGGTGGAAGAGGTATGAGGGATGGGGTGTGAGGAGCGGGATTCAATGAGGTGGCGGCCACGGGTCGCATCACCTCGTGCGGCAAAGGCGCACCCCTCACCCCTCAGACCTCATACCTCACTCCAGCGCAGTGGATTCCATTCGAGCTCCAGCTCGGATTTAAAAATTCGCATTTCCCCCGTGATGGGGTCCACGAATTCCAATCGCTGGGCCAGGAGTTGCAGGGGATTGCTGTAATCGGGCAAGGCACTTGCTACAGGTTCCAGTTGGAGTTCGGGGTAGAGCTTGTCGTGGAGGATCGGATGGCCGATGGTGGCCATATGGAGGCGGATCTGATGTTTCTTGCCGGTCTCGGGGCGTACTTCGAAAAGGCCGTAGCCATCCTTCTCCGCGAGCAACAGGATGGTGCTGCGAGCATTTACCGGGCCCTCCACACAGGTCATGCGGAAGAAGGGCTCGCCCTTTTCAATGCGGTTCTCCACGCGCCAGCCACGAGGTGATGGTCCTGCCCCCACCCGTGCTACGGCGTGATAGATCTTCGTGATGGAACCCTTCTGGAAAAGGCCGCTGAATGCGGCACGGCTGTCTTGCCTGATTGAGAAAAGCACCAGGCCCGCGGTTTCGCGATCAAGGCGATGCATGGGCGCCAGACCGCCGAGGCCCTTCTGCTCCTGGAGCCTCGCCAGCAGCGATTCTCGCACATAGGGGCCCGCTGGGATCACCGGCAGGAAATGCGGCTTGTCCGCCACCAGAAGGTGCGCATCCTGAAAAATGATTTTGCCTTCGAAGGGGATCTCGGGCTCTGTGTCCACCTCGCGAAAATAGAGGATTCTCAAGCCAGCACGGTAGGGTGCATGCACCGCCAGCGGTCCTTCCCCATCCACTCGCACCAGGCCCCGCGCCATGCGGGATTCCCAATCTGGAACGAAGGGAAATCTGCCTCGCAAAAAGGCCAGCACATTCGGTGGCAGCGGGTCGAGCTTCGGCAATGTGACCCTGGACGCTTTAAGCGAGCGGCTAAGGCCCATGCCCGGGAAATCATCTGGCTCTGACATTCCGGGTCTTCCCTTCGACCTCAAGCCTAAGCCGTTCCGGTAGAAAAAATTGATCGCAAATTAAGTTGGACTGGCATAAGGGGCCATAACAGTCCGGCCAGAAGAGCGCTGGCCAAACTGTAACGGCCCCTAATCCATGGCTGTATCCTCATGCCATGGCCCCAATCCCCTGGAACCCGAGCCTTCTGCCCGTTCCCCCAACCTGGGACCAGGAAGATGAAGCGCGGCTGCCACCCGCGCAGAAGCTCTACGTCTTGCAGACCCTGCCCTTGCCCACCATCAAGGCCGTTGGCTTCGACATGGACTACACGCTGGCGCGCTATCGCTCGCCGGAAATCGACGAGCTGGCATTCACGAAATCGCTCCGGCTGCTGGTGCGCGAGAAGGACTATCCGGCTTCGCTTCTGGCTGCGGAATTCGATCCCAAGTTCTCCATCCGGGGCCTGGTGCTGGACGGCGTGCGCGGAAACCTGCTGAAGGTCAGCCGCGAACGCAGGGTGGTCCGGGCGACCCACGGCACCAAGCCAATGGATCCCATGGCGATCGAATCATGCTACGGCCGCCGCCGCCTATCAACGACGGCCAAGGGCTTTCGCAGCATCGACACCATGTTCGAGATCCCGGAGAGCCACCTCTACGCCCTGCTCGTGGATCGCCTGGATCACGGGATGCTGCCGGGCAAGGACTACATCCAATTGTTCAATGACGTGCGGTGGGGCATCGACACCGTTCATCGGGAAGGGGACATGAAGGCCGAGATCCTCGCCCACCGTGATTTCTTCATCCCCAAGGACCCACAGCTGCCCGCGGCTCTCGACCGCTGGATCCGCGCCGGGAAAAAACTGTTCCTGCTCACCAATAGCGAGTGGACATTCACGAACGGCGTGCTGGGTCACCTGCTCAATGATGTGGATGCGGCGCGGCCCCAATGGGCCGACTACTTCCACACGGTGGTGGTGAGCTCGGGAAAGCCCGCTTTTTTCGCCGAAGGCCACGAGGCAGTTCCCATGCAGGACCATCCGAACGTATTCACCGGCGGCAACGCGGACTGGCTGGAGGCAAGGCTCGAAGCCAATAGCGAGCAAGTCCTTTATATCGGCGACCACATCTACGGCGACATCCTGAAATCCAAGAAAAGCCTCTCCTGGCATACCCTCATGCTCATCCCTGAACTGGAAGCGGAACTGGAACAGCTGGAGCTCCACGCCGATGACATCCGTGAACTGCTGAAGGTGGAGACCCAGCGGCGACGCGGCCAGCGGCGGGTGAACATTCTCAGTGACCAGATCGCGCGCAACCATGAACACCGCCGGGTCCTGGCACCTCGCATATCGCCTGAAGCCCTCCACGCCATAGACCGGGAAGCTGGCTTGTTGAAAGCCGAATTGGTGGAGGCCCGCCAGCGTACTGAAGCCCAAAGAGAAAAAGTGCACGAATTGAACCGCCACGTGGAGAATTCTTTCAATTCCGTGTGGGGGACACTCTTCCGGGAAGGCGACGAGCAGACCCGCCTGGGTGACCAGATCCAGCAATACGCTGGTGCCTACACCGGCAAGATCAGCAACCTCTACATGGTGGATCCCAATACCACGGTCTACGCCCCCGCCCTGGCGCTACCGCATGAAAGGCTGTAGGCGGTGGTCTGTGGGCTATAGGGACGAAACCGAGCATGGCCACTAAAACGATGAGCCAGCTCAGCGTAGAGAACAACGTCTGAACACCGGAACAGAGCTGAAATAAATGGCCACAAAGGACACAAGGAACTGCTTTTTTATTTGTGACCCTTTGTGCCCCTTTGTGGCTAATTTTTTTTTGTAATTTATGTGGCCGATTTCCCGTCCCCTAAAATTGGCGGCCCATGCCCAAATTGCATTGGTTGTTCGGCTATTTTTTCGGCCATTGAATTTGGCCAGTTTCACCGCGCTAGCCGCGCCTCCAGTTCCTTCAACGCTGTTTCAGCTGCAGTGAAAGCCATTTCCAGCTCCGGCAGGAAAACCGCCGCTTCGAAGATGCGGTTTTCGGCGGCCAGTTCTTCCATCCGGCGCGCGATATCCGTCACCGGGCGGGCGTAGACGTAGGCCGCGCTGCCACACAGGGCGTGGGCGGCGGCTTTCAGAGCCTTGGCATCCTTTTCTTGCAGCGCCATCCGGATATCCGCCATGCGGTCAGGCGCGTGGGCCCGGAACATCACGAGCAATTCGCGCAGCTCGTCGCGGTCCTCGGCATGGATGGAATGCAGCAGGGACACGGTGTCAACGGGGTGGCGGAAATCTGTGGCGGGGATCTGGACGGGCATCTGCATCGTATCGCCGGCCTCTTCTTCCAAAGGTTCGCCATCGGGAGAGAGGGCGGTCTCCTTGGAATCTTCATCGGGCTCGAACACTGGCATTGGAATGATCAGCGTAGCCTCGGATGCAAGGTTCGATTCCGGTTCCAATTGCTTCAGAATGGCATCCCGCAATTCATCCCGGCTGAAGGGCTTGGTGAGCAGATCGTTCATGCCTGATTTGAGAAAGCGCTCGCGATCCCCCTGCAGGGCATGGGCGGTCATCGCCAGGATGGGCAATCGTCCCCCCGATGCGCGGATGGTCCGCGCAGCTTCCAGTCCATCCATCCCCGGCATCTGGCCATCCATCAGGATGATATCAAACCCACCCCGCGCCGCCTGCTCGACCGCTTCCAGACCCGTGGAGCAAAGCGTTACCACCGCGCCCATGGATTTCAACAGACGCAGGGCCACGTGCTGGTTCAGCGGGTTGTCCTCGGCTATGAGAATCCGGCGCCCCGCCAGGGCCTGGGCGGCCGCACCCACCGGTGCTTCATCGCCAGAAGTTTCCGCCTCGGTGCCGATCCATCCAGAACTGGCGCCGTCAGATCTCCGGGACGCTTCCACCATCAGCTCCCTCAGCTCGAAGGCGAAGACTGGTTTACGAAGCATCGCATTGAATCCGGCGGCCTTCAGTGCCCAGATTTCGCGAGGCTGGTGCATGGGGCAGAGCAGCACCAGCATGGGTGCAACTTCGGGATGTTCGGCGCGCAAAGTCTTGGCCAACTCCCATCCACCCATGCCGGGCAAGTCCTCGTCAAGCAGCACCAGGTGATAGGGCTTTCCGTTTCCAGCGGAAACCAGAATATCTTCCAAAGCCTCGGAGCCGGTGGAGGCCAGGCTCGCCTCCAGGCCCCAGCGCCAGAGCTGATCGAAGAGCGCGTTGGCACTTTCCGGCAGGTCGTCCGCCACCAGCACGCGAAAATCGCTGGAGAGAGCCGCGGCGGCGCTAACGCCGTTTTCATTTTCTTCGACGGGCTTCAGGCTCAGTGTGAACCAGAAGGTGGTGCCGTGCCCGGCCTCGCTGTCCAGGCCGATGACGCCGCCCATGGCTTCCACCAGCCGCTTGCTGATGGCGAGGCCCAGACCTGTGCCGCCAAACCGACGCGTGATGCTGGTATCGGCCTGGCTGAATTTTTCAAAGAGCTTGGCCTGTTTGTCGAGCGGGATGCTGGGGCCGCTGTCCACCACAGAAAGCATCAGCGCGTGGCGATCCTCCTGCTGGTCCGTGACCCGCACCGTGAGCTGCACGAATCCGGTTTCCGTGAACTTGATGGCATTGCCGAGCAGATTCAACAGGACCTGCCGGATGCGCTCCGGGTCGCCCAGGTATCCAGGGCTGCCTTCCGGCTCGAAGCGCAGCACCAGTTCCAGACCCTTTTCCTGGGCGCTGACGCTGAGCAGATCCATCAAATCCTCGCAAAGGCTCCGTAGATCCAGGGGTACTTCGCGCAGGGCGACTTTTTCAGCCTCGATCTTCGAAAAATCCAGGATGTCGTTGAGGATCGAAAGCAGGGCCTGGCCCGCGCGGCGGATGGTCTGGGCGCTATCGCGCTGCTCCCGGCTGAGGGAGGAATCCAGCAACAGATCCGTCATGCCCAGGATGGAATGCATGGGGGTACGAAGCTCGTGGCTCATCACCGCCAGGAATTCGCTTTTGGCCGTGTTCGCGTGCTCGGCCTGGTCGAGGGCTGTCTGGATTTCTTCTGTTTGCGCTCGAACGAGATCGCCGAGGGCCTGGTTCTTGAAACGCAGCACACGGGTTCTGACGCGGAAGGCGAGGTAGATGAGGGCCAGTGCCACAATTGCATAAAATGCAAGGGCCCACCCACTGCTCCACCAGGGCCCCACCATCCGGAAATACATCCTGGCCGATGGCCCCCAGGGTGAAGCTCCCGCCCGGCTCCGCACCTCGAAACGGTAGACCCCAGGCGGCAGGCCTGCATAATTCACCTGGGACGAAGCGATGTCCCTCCAGTCATTCTGGAAATCCAGCAACCTTACCTGATGGCGCACTTTGGCAGGATTCAGGAATGACATCGCCGAGAAGCGGATCTCCAGGGAGCGCAATTCATGGGGGATTCGCAACACCTGATCAAAGCGGGAAATGGTGTTGGCATCTTTGGGGCCGAAACGGGCCTCGGTGAGAATCGTAACTAGGCTCGGGAGGGAGTTGCCTTCCCCCTCCGCATGAAAACGCCCCAGCCCCGCGGTGGTTCCAACCCAGACATCATTGATCCCGTCACAGAGCAGCGCGCCGAAGATGCAATCCTCGCCGGGGAGCCCTTCCAATCTGCCGAAGGTGTCCAGCAGCTTGCCATCCCATCGGACCAGGCCCAGGGCCGTGCCCAACCATAAAACACCACGCGCATCACAGGCCAAGGCGTTGATCTGGACTCTGCCCAGGCCGCGGCTTTCGCCCACCTGCTCCATGAGTTTCAGGGAAGCATCACTGAGGGATACTTTCGCGACGCCCAGGGACCGGCCATAGGCGATCCACACTGCGCCGCCTGGCGTGGGAGCAATACAACGCACCTCGGTGTCCAACAAGCCATTGGCGGCGGTAAACCTGCGCCAGCGGCCATCCTCCAATACCGCAAGGCCTTCGGAGCCGCCGACCCAGATCCGCCCTTGCGTGTCCTCCGCGATGGACCAGATGTTTTCCCGTGGTGAGCCACCGGGCAATGCCACGGGTTCCGCTTCCACCTGTCCCGAGGCGCCGGAGCGGATCAAGCGCAAGCCGCCATTGCTGGTGGCAGCCCACAGGTTGCCTGAGCGGTCGAAGCGGAGGTCCCGCACGATGGTGTCGCCATCACCCAGATCCTTGATGCGCACGGATGTGATGTTGCGGCCTGATGGATCCCAGGCGTAAAGCGCGGCGCCATCGCGTCCCCCGGCCCAGATGCGCCCATCGGGCCCAAGGGCCAAGGTGAGAGGCCCCACGGGAAAATGGGTCTGGACCGGTTTGAATCCGCTTTCAGTGCCTTGGGCCACTCCGCGATTGGTGGCGGCCCAGAGCACCCCCTGGCGGTCCCGCAGCAGCGACCAGACCTGGTTGGAAGGCAATCCTTCGCGGGTCCGGTAGGAACTCCACGCACCCTGGCCCAGGGCTCGGAACAGCTGCTCGCCCGCTACCCACAAACTGTCCTCGCGATCCACGAAGACCTGTCGGCAATAACCGAAACTCTGACCCGGATCGGGGTGCAGGGGAACCAGGGCATCGTGATCAGCCATGACCAGCCCCGCGACGGTGGGAATCCAGACCCGGCCCTTGGAATCCATGCGCAAATGGCCCTCGCTGGTGGCAGTCCCTGCGAGACGGGACGCCAGATCTTCGAAAGCCTGGCCTTCGCGGCCCCTCAACAGGTGGCCCCGGCTACGGACCCAGATGCGGTGTTCGGCGTCCCTCAGAACCGAAAAAGCGCGTTCACCGCGCAGCTCTGGCAAGGCCGCGGCAGCCCGCCAGCGATCCCCATCCTGAACCCACAACACTCCGTCCGACATGGCCAGCAACCCAGCGGCGTCCACCGATACCGCTGTGGGCGGCGTGGCCTTCCATCCGATCACAGGCAGGAATCCCTTGGCTGCGGAACCGGCGAAAAAGCCATCGGAGGTGGCAACCCAAATGCTGCCGCCAGCTGCTGTGATGGCTCGGACCGGTGCGTTCGGAGACCCCGGAAGTGGAAGGCGGCGGAAGACCGTCGTATTGGCATCGCCATCGAAATGGAACAGGCCCCGATCCGTTCCCGCGCAAAGACCACCCGAGCCGTCCTTCGCGAGCTGGGTCACCCAGGGGCGCTCCAGGCCCTGCTCAAGGCCAAACCGTTCGAAGCGGGCGCCACCAAAACGGAAAGCGCCATCCTCGGTACCCACCCACAGGAAACCCCGATCGTCCTGCTCCAGGGCGGAGACAGCGAAATTCGTGAGTCCCTGTTCAGCCCCGTAAGCATGGAAAGCCACGGTGCCGGGACCTTGCGCGGGCATGATCGAGCCAAGGCAGAGCATGGCGCAAGCGGCCAGACCGCGACACCACGACCCTCTTTCCCGCATGAACATGAACATGGATAACACAAACTCCAGCCGAGTGGCCCACGCGATTCTGCCCGATTCTCTAGAGCGAAGGGTTGAGTGCGCGGCCAGAACCAAGCATTCTAAGGCCATGTCTCTTCGAATCGCCCTGGTCGACGACGAACCCGTAGCCCGCATGCGCCTGGGCCGCCTGCTGCGGGAAGCGGGCTGTCAGGTGCTCGCGGAATTGGAGGATGGCCATCAGTTGCTGGCTTGGCTGAGGGAAGGCCACAAACTTGATGCTCTCTTTCTCGACATCGCCCTGCCGGGACCTTCAGGCATGGAATTACTGGCGGAACTGCGCGACGGCCCCCCGGTCATCTTCGTCACCGCCAACGCGGAACATGCTGTGGCAGCTTTCGAGCATCAGGCTTCAGATTATCTGGTAAAGCCCGTGACCGCTGATCGTCTGGCAAAAACCCTGGCCCGACTGGAGGGCTTCGATCCCCGCAAGGCCGAAGCCGTGCCAGTTGCTTCTAGCGCAGGATCCACACGTTTTCCCGTGAAGGCTGGCGATGGAAAACTGCTGTTGGAGCTGAAGCGCGTGGCCTATTTCGAAGTCATTGACCAGGTCGTATGGGCCTGGGCCGGTGGAAAGAAATTCCGGTGCACCTGGACCAGCCTAAGCGATGTGGAGGCCTCGTTTCCGGGCGTGGCTTTCCTGCGCATCCAACGGAACATCATGCTGCGACCCGAGGCCGTGCTCGGCCTGCGCACGCTGCCCACGGGCCGCAAAGCGGTGCTGCTGCCCGATGGCGTCGAGTTGGAAGCCAGCCGAAACGCGGCGCATCACCTGAAGGAAAAGCTGGGGCTGTAGGTTACGGGCTTTGGGCTGTGGGTGAGGACTCGCCACCTTGATTGAGTTGCGCGGGGGGATTCTCCTTCGTCCATCCACAGCACCCGTTCGCCCAGGGGAACAGACCATCCACAGGTGCGCCCACTGGGCGGGCAGCCTTTGCCCGACGGGAAGCATAATCATGGTCGCTGGACACTTGTGATTCCACCTCCGGGGAAACATGGTGTCCTTCCTCCCCCCCGCCGTGGGGAATTCCACGGATGATTAACGGCCTCCAGTCATCCGAAT
>JANXQX010000195.1 GCA_025353305.1 Holophagaceae bacterium | reverse complement strand
GACGCCCGTGGGCCGCCGGAAAACATTTGGCCACGACGCGGAACCTAAACTGAAAGCCGATTGGAGCTGCTTTTGAACCCGAGCCGCTGAGAACCGATGAGAAAGACTAAGACCAAGAGAACCCAACCGGAAACGCCTAACCTAGTATTGGGCGACCTGTACGGAGGGTCCGGCAGTACGCCTATTCGGGTTTGGGAAAGATGTAACTGTTGACGGAACTGTAGGACTACGAAACCAGAGTACATGAATAGGCAGACTAAAAATTCACGGATGGAGTGGCCAAAATCCTTGTAAGAAAAGTTGTGAGTTCGCCTAATCAGGTTTTAAAAGATCTAAGTGTTGACGGAACAGTAGGACTACGAAGAGCAAACGCGTACTGGAACGAGGCATTCCGCCAAGTTTAGCGCTTTTTCAGGCTCCCCCTGGCGTGCCTAAGCCTGAGAGGGTGGGGTGATCGGGGGGATTGGTTCGCCTATTCAGGTAGTGGAATTGGGATCGAGGCGGTTGGTGGTGGCCTGTTCTAAAGAAATAGGCGAACCGAATGAAGGCCTTGACGGGCGAAAAATTAACGATAAATTGGGGGTGTCCTTATGTTTGCGGTTTCTTATGCCGTCCGGCGTTTACCGCAATAGACGAACTGTGAGGCGCGGAGCGACACCCATGCTTGAGGGAAATAGGCCGACCGATGGAAAGCGCATGGAAGTGGAAGAATCCCCGCCCCCGAAATTCCTGGACCAACTAAGGGAGAGCCTGCGGGTCCGGCACTACAGCTTGCGGACCGAGGATGCCTATTTCGATTGGGCGCGCCGCTTCATCCTCTTCCACGGCAAACGGCACCCGAAGGACATGGGAGCGCCCGAAGTCCAGGCTTTCCTGACCCACCTAGCCGTCGACCGCCACGTTTCGCCCTCCACGCAAAACCAGGCCAAGGCCGCCCTGCTCTTCCTCTATCGGAACCTGCTGTACACCAACCTGCCCTGGCTTTCCGAGGTCATCCACGCCAAAGCCAGCCCCAGGCTCCCGGTGGTGCTCACGCCTGGGGAGGTGCGCGTTCTCCTGGACCAGATGGAAGGCTTCATGGCCCTGGTGGCGCGGCTTTTATACGGCACGGGGATGCGGTTGATGGAAGGCCTGCGCCTGCGCGTGAAGGACGTGGATTTCGATCGGCGCGAGATCATCGTCCGGGATGGAAAGGGCGGGAAGGACCGGGTCACCATGCTGCCGGATTGCCTGGTGGAGCCGCTCCGCGCGCACCTCGCCCAGGTGCAAGCCCTGCATGCCAAGGATCTTGAGGAAGGCTTTGGAGAAGTCTTTCTGCCGGATGCGCTGGCGGAAAAATTCAAGGCGGCACCCCGGGCCTGGGGCTGGCAATGGGTCTTTCCATCCAGCGCGCGCTCCGTGGACCCGCGCTCAGGCAAGGTCCGCCGCCACCATATCCAGCCTGAAAGCGTACAGAAGGCCGTGCGCCAAGCGGCCCGGTCGGGAGAAGTGACCAAGCTCATCACGCCGCATGTCCTCCGCCACTCCTTCGCCACGCACCTGCTCGCGGCCGGCCACGACATCCGCACCGTGCAGGAGCTGCTGGGGCACAAGGATGTCGAAACGACGATGATTTATACCCACGTGCTGAACCGCGGCGGCAAGGGCGTGCCCAGCCCGCTGGACCAGATTTAGGGGCAGTTACGCCTTGGTTAGCGTTCTTCTGACCAAGGCGTAACTGCCCCTAATGTCGGCCAAGATGTCCCAAGAGATGGGCGGTCCTCCCAACAAGGTCGAAGGCAACACGTTCCCCGATACCGGTCACCGGCCGACGCGATGGATGGTGGTCCGAGGCAAATCGGAGGCATGCAGCAACAAGTGGCAGCAGTCAGCGTTTTTCTGACCAAGGCGTAACTGCCCCTCCAGCTATCGGGCGCAGTGCGCCCTCCTGCTCACTGCGTTCACGGAGCTGGAGCCTCTATGTCGGTGCCCAAGCGGCCTTGGGCGAGTGGCAGTTAGGGGAATTTCAGGAATTGTTCTCGACTCAGGTCACAATCCCGAAGGATTTTGTTGAAGAGGCCAGGCCCGATTGATTCACCAGAATGGACGGGAACAATGACCGCTCGGCCATCTTCACGTCAAAGAAAATGATGGCTTCCCTTGATGCGGATGACATCGAATCAAGCCTTTCTCAGCACCGCGATCAACTCCAGCCCGGTGAAACTGGGAAGCGTTGTCACGCAGCAACCGTGATCCGCTGAATGCCAATGAAATCAAGCGACTCCGGTGGGTCGCCCTGAACTTCTAGGCAAAGTTCGATGGCTTCGCGAATGCGTTCCATCAGTTCATCAAGTGATTCGCTTGGCTATGGCAACCTGGTAACGCAGGCACCGAGGCGACGAAGAATCCGGCCGAGTCTTTTTCGACGATGACATCAAACTGTCGTGTCATGGCGGCCTCCAAAGTCGGATCCTACGGCTTTTCGCGTTCGGCGGGGAGATAGAATCATCCCGCCTCACAGGAATTCCGCCGGCGGATCCGCCTGCCACGCGCCGCCCAGCAGCAGGGTGGTCACGGGGACTTCGGGGGTCTTGACGCCGCGATGGCTCATGCAGGTGTGTTCGGCCACCAGCTTCACGCCCCAGGCGGCGGGTTTCAGGTGCAGTTCAAGCGCATCGAAGATCTGGCGTGTCATGCGTTCCTGCACCTGCAGGCGCCACGCGAAGGCCTGCACCACGCGCACGAGCTTGCTAAGGCCCACGGTGCCGCCCTGCCCCGGTGCGTACCCCACCGTGGCCAGGCCCTGGAAGGGCGCCAGATGGTGTTCGCAGGTGGAGACGAATGGTATGCGCGAAAGGACCACGGGCACCGGCGCCAGCTCGCCGGGCAGCGCCTTCAATTCCGCCGCCAGATCCACGTCGTAGCCCGCCGTGCGCTCCGCCCAGAACTCACGCACCCGCCGGGGCGTATCGGCCAGTTCCAGCGCATCCGGATCCAGGCCGAAACTGACCAGCAGGGCGCGGATGGAGTCTTCGGCTTCGGATTCGTTGAGGGGCATGGGCTGATCCTATGCGAAAATCATAGTTCATAAGCTCAATAAACCATCAGGTTCCGGGGACTCAAATGAGTGACGCGAAAACAAATCCTGGCGAAGTGACCTACGCCGCGTCTGGTGTGGACATCAACCGCCAGGACGAGGCCCTGCGCCGCATCAAGTCCCACGTGAAGGCCACCAAGACGGCCGGCGTGCTGAGCGATCTGGGGCTGTTCGGCGGGCTGTTCGCGGCGAAATTCGAGGAGGCCCGGCCCATATTGGTGAGCTCCATGGATGGCGTGGGCACGAAAATGAAGGTCGCGCGGCTCGCCAACATCTGGGACACCGTGGGCCAGGACCTGGTGAACCACTGCATCAACGACATCCTGGTGCAGGGCGCGCGGCCACTGTTCTTCCTGGATTACGTCGCCGCGCAGAAGCTCGAACCCGAAATCATCGAACAGATCGTCAAGGGCATGGCCGAAGCCTGCAAGGCCACGGGCTGCGCGCTCATCGGCGGCGAAATGGCGGAAATGCCCGGCGTCTACGAACCCGGTGAAGTGGACGTGGCGGGCACCATCGTGGGGCTGGTGGATGGGTCCGATCTGCTGCCCCGGCTCGATGAGATGTTCGCAGGCGATGCCCTCATCGGCCTGCCCTCCAGCGGCCTGCACACCAACGGCTATTCCCTGGCGAGAAAAGTGCTGTTCGAAGTGGAGAACCGCACCGTGGATTCCCTGCTGCCCGCGACGGGGAAGACCGTGGGCGCATCGCTGCTGGCGGTGCATCGCTGCTACCTGGACCAGATCATGCCCCTGGTGAAAGCCCGCCGGATCCGCGGCATGGCCCACATCACCGGCGGCGGCCTGACCGACAACATCCCCCGCGTGCTGCCCAGCCATCTGGATGCGGAAATCGCCACGAAGAGCTGGGCAGTGCCAGGGCTCTTCCGCCATCTGATCGAGGCCTCGAGAATGCCCATCGAAGACGCCCGGCGCAGCTTCAATCTGGGCGTGGGCATGGTGCTCATCGCCAGCGACATCGAAGCCCCCAGGATCGTGACCGAACTGAAGAACACCGGCGAGCAGGCCTGGATCATGGGCAGGCTCGTCAAGGGCGGCGGCAAGGTGGTCTATCGTTAGCGGGGAGATGAGAATGGGAATCCAATTCACAGCCGTATTCAAACAAGTGCCTGAAGGCTACCTGGCCTTCGTGGAGGAGTTGCCCGGTGCCAACACCCAGGGGGCCACCCTTGACGAAGCCCGTGAAAATCTGCAGGAGGCTGTGGCCATGGTCATGGAAGCGAACCGCATGTTGGCCGAAGAAGAGCTGGACGGCCAATCCGTCATCCGAGAATCATTGCGCATCACAGCATGAAGCGGACCGACCTACTGCGGTATTTGCCGGCTCACGGTTGTGAACTGCTGAGGGACGGCGGCAATCATTCCATTTTCATCAACCGCGCTCTACGCAAGGTGTCCACAATTCCACGCCATCGGGAAATCGACGATTTCCTGGCCCGGAAAATCTGCCGCGATCTCAATATCCTGGAATTCTGAAAAGGCGCGTCCCCCGTCCCCAAATCGAAGCAGTCCCGAGGGAGTGATGGAACCCAACATCCTGATCGTCGAGGACGAACCCGCCATCGCGGACACCATTTCCTACGCGCTGAGGACCGAGGGATTCCATCCCGGCCATGAGACGCTTGGAGAAGCCGCGCTGGCCCGGATTCCCGAAGGCGCCTTCAAGCTGGTCATCCTCGACGTGGGTCTGCCGGACATTTCGGGATTCGAAGTCTGCCGCCGCCTGCGGACCTTCTCGGACATCCCCGTGATCATGCTCACGGCGCGGGCAGAGGAAGTGGACCGCATCGTGGGACTGGAGATCGGCGCCGACGATTACGTGGTGAAACCCTTCAGTCCGCGGGAGCTGGTGGCGCGGGTGCGGGTGATCCTGAGACGGCTGGACCGTTCATCCACCCAGGCCTCAGCCACTGCTTTTTTGGTGGACGAGGCCAAACACCGCATCGAGTTCCGCGGCAAGGCACTGGAGCTCACGCGCTACGAATTCAGGCTGCTGAAGACTTTATTGGCCCATCCGGAACAAGTGTTTTCAAGGGTCCAGCTCCTGGAGCGGGTCTGGCCCGAAGCCGAGGAGAGCGGTGACCGCACCGTGGACACCCATATCAAGACCCTGCGGGCCAAACTCCGCGCCGTGGACGCCGAGGCAGACCCCATCCAGACGCATCGTGGCCTTGGCTACAGCATCGGCAGGATGTGAGTCGGGCGGCATTGAAATGCAAATACCACCACCAAGACGCCAAGAACGCCAAGAGCCCATTTGGCTCGCGTATCGGTTCGGCCGACACCGTGAAGAAAAGAAAACACAACCACTTTTGTCTTGGACCTGAAATCGCTTCGCGGGGCGCGTAGCGCCTGCGGGCTTTCATACGGAGTTGCCTTCAAAAAGATAGAATTCACCGCCAAGACGCCAAGCACGCCAAGAAAAGCAAACTCCACCACAATTGATTTGAGCCCGAAATCGTTTCGCGAGGCGCGCAGCGCCAGCGGGCCCAAGGCCCGCAAATTCAGACGGCCCGGCGCGGATCACACTGGCGCGTGAGGCCGTCGCCGGGCCGTCTGAATTCCATTCGCGAACCTGGCACATGATGATTGCCCTTGGCGTGCTTGGCGTCTTGGCGGTGAATCTTTTTTCACTTCGCACAGCACGAAACGCCAAAACGAGACCTTCCACAGGCCGCCGTGCGATCATGGCGAAATTCCCATGAGACTCAGCTTCCGCATCTTCCTTGGTTTCTTCCTGCTAGTGGGGCTCGC
>JANXQX010000193.1 GCA_025353305.1 Holophagaceae bacterium | reverse complement strand
GCAATCCACACCTACATCGCGAATCACAACGCAGCCCCGAAGCCCTTCATCTGGACCGCTACCGCGAACGATATCCTCGCCAAAGTCTCCCGGGCGCGGAAGGTTCTGGATGTTGCTCGTAATTCTGGCGACCTACACTAGTGACAAAGAAAAGCTTTTTACTTTGTGTCCTTTGTGCCCCTTTGTGGCAATAATTTTTTGATTTGTAGTTTGTTTGGTAATTCCTTTGTGGTGAGCAGTGGCTTAGTGGTTCCCTAGTGGCTTCGTGGTTCGCAGGGTGATCACCACGATCTCCGGAGGCGCGCCAAGCCGCATGGGAATCCCGACCACTCCCAGGCCGCGGCTGACATAGAGCTTGAATCCATTCTCATCGAAAAGCCCGCGCGTGTAGGGGCCCATCATCCGTGCGCTGGAAACTCCGGGGATGATGTTCACCTGGCCACCATGCGTATGGCCGCTGAGGGTCAGTTTCGCGCCGGTCTGCACCGCCAAGTCCCAGTTGCTTGGGCGATGGCTGAGGCACAACCGCCAGGCCCTATCGGGAACTCCTTGCACGGCCACCTCTGGCCTGGGCCCATCCCCAAACCGGATGCCCCTGAAGCGGCCATTGGAAGCCATGGGATCGGAAATACCGACCACCGCCAGCAACGCACCATTTCTTTCCAGCAGCCTGTTCGCATTCTCCAGGCATTGAAACCCGGCGCCTTCGAGGTCCTTCCAGATGGGTCTTGGATCGGTGAAGTAGTCGTGATTTCCGAGAATTGCGAAGCACCCCAAGGGCGCGGGGAAATGCCCGAATGATTTGATGAAGGGTGCGACTTCGCTCGGCAGGCTGTCTACCAGATCACCCGTGACCAAAAGCAGATCAGGGGCTTCCCGATCCGTGAGAACCCGCCAGCGGGCCACGGTCCTGGCTGCCAGCATGGGGCCGATGTGGAGATCCGAGAGCTGCAGGAGTTTGAGCCCATCGAGGGCCGGCGGAAGATCCGGGAAGCTCAGCTCCAGCCGCGTGATCCCAGGATCTCCGTAGGCTTCGGAGGCGCCATAGCCCGCCCCTACCGCCGCCGCCCCTAACCCGGCGGTGGCGACCTTGCGGAGAAACGCCCGGCGCTCCGGATCTTCCGCTTCAGCATCGGCCTCGGCTTCCGTTTCCAGTCCGGGCAAGTGGTGCCTGAATCGCCACCACCACAGGGTCTCCGCAAAAGCCAGGATGACCAGATGCACCGCGGTGAATGACTGGAAATAGAATCCCGCCCGGGCGAAGGGACGCAACGCCTGGCTGAACCCGGTCGGCGCCCCACCCATGAACCTCAGGGCGAAGTAGATCACCAGCGGCACATGGATCGCCACCAGGAGCCAGGGCAGAAGCGACCTCATCGAGAGCGGGGCGATGCGTCTGAGCACATGCCAGTGCAGCAATTGAAGCGCTAGGATGATGCCAAAGATGATGAAAAAAATCATGTGCCTATCCTGGCGGGAATGGACTCGGAATCAGGCTCTCGCAGCATCCTGCCGGTTGCGCTCTTCTGCATGGAAACTCCAGTCAGGCAATCAGGGCCGCAGCACAATACTGAGCGTGCCCACGGTGCGGTCCTGCATGGACGCGCCTTTGCTCTTGTCCCCAAGCACGCGATGAATCCCCGCAACAAAGGTCATGTGGCCCACCAGGCGTTCACTTGCCTCGTTGTTGCCGATGGACTGCATGAGATCAAATTCCACACCCGCCACCTTTGTGAAGGCGGGGCGGTCTTGAGTATGGTCCCAAACGGCTGTGTGTTCGAGATAGACGCGAAGCCCGGAGCCTATTTCCAATCGAATCCTCCGCATGCGATCGCCGATTGCGTTGTAGGACGGCAAGGCCGGCTGCTCGACACGATTCCAGTCAAGGCTTGCCGGCACCAAACTCGTCGTCAGGCCGCCTGAATGGAGCTGGTCCAAAGCGGTCGGTTCTCCCAACACCCGAGCGGATTCTGCCTTCAGCATGACCTGGGTCCAGGGCGTGTAGACCCTTGCCTGCAAGTGGCCCCGCTGCAATTGCCAGCTGTTGCCATCCGTGCGGCCAGCGGCATCTTTGGCCTGCGCCGAAAGCCGGATCCCCCAATTCTCACCACGATTCCAGAAACGGGAAATCCCGAAATCAATGCCGATGAAACTACGGTCTTTGCTGGTTTTATTGCCTTCCTCGAATTGCACCCGCTCAAAGGAGATGGTTGGTTTGAAGAAGGCAGGTGCCGTGTTCTTGGATTCAAAGGCAAAGGCCAGCTCCCCTCCAGTGCGCTGACGGTCAAAGCCTTGGACGGGCTCGTACTGTTGACTGGAGGGCCGTTCCAATGACGAGAATAATTGGAGGCCCGGTGCCCACCGCCACCCGTGATAGGCAAGGCCCGCCTGGGCGCCTCGCGGACCAGCCACATTTCCGACTGCCCCCAATACCTGCCATGAGCTGCGCCCCAGCAGGTCCGTCCCTCCATAGCCGAGTTCATAGGATTCCCCGGAAGGCGCCAAGGTAAGGCCCGACCGCAAGCCCTGCCACATCGTTTCCCCTGACGAGTACTCATGGGCGGGCGGCGGCTTCATGGGCGGCGGCAGTTGCGAGGCTTCATCCGTTTTTGGTTTCACCGCATCCGGTGCGAAAAAGGAATCTCCCCACGGAACAGGTGCCTGCGCGAGGATCGGCAACGTCAGATCCAGTTTCCGGATCTCGCCGCCAGTGGCGCCTAGTTGAACGTAGTAGAGCGTGTTGCCATCGGGCGTTGGTGCCGGCAGCGAAGCCGCGCTGGCCGTGCGGACGACCGGAATCGAATGGGAATTCGGAGCCAGCTCCCCGGACACTTCAAGCGGTGTTTCCCAGATGGAAGGAAGGCCATCCGATTCCATGGCCCTGATCATGGGCTTTCTTTTCGGTGGCACGAAATCATCGGTCGGAGCAGTGATCACTTCAGGATTTCCAGGCTGCCAGCTTTTCGGGCGCCGTTGCAGCACGCCCTCATCGTTGGGTTCCCGAACGGAGAAGGCTATGACCTCCTGATCGGCCAAAGTTCCTGCGCCCCGCGCCTTGGCCCAGGCAGGTTTTTCGGGTATCAGCCCGTCTCTACGCCCCAACTCCCAGGTGGCTTTTTTCGTCGGCATGAATGGGGTGATATCGGGGTCGGAGGTCTTTGGGCGTTCGGATTCGGGTATCAGTTTGGCTGGTTCCTTGAGAGCCCAGACCCGCAGCCCCTTGAACGTGGGGGTGATCACGCGGGCCAAGAGCTTGGTTCCATCTGAATTCACGGACAGGTTCGTCACTTCGCCATCCACCTTGGTGAATACCCCACCTTCGCGGACGAGTTGCCGTTCCTCCATGCGCTGCTCGAAAGTCAGCGCGTCGGCGGTGAGTTCAGCACGAAAGTGGTCGTATCCGTCCCGCGCGCTGAATCCGAAAGTCCCCAGGAAGGTCGCGTCGAAATTCCGGCCCCGGCTCCCAGCCAATTTCCGCCAGAGTTTTTTGAGCACATCCTTTTCACCTGGGCGGGCGAGTTCTTTGCGTTCCAGCCACTCCAGGTAGGCGCTGCCCACCAGATAGGCCATGTTGCCGCCGCGGAAACCGCCAAAGCCGTTCAACGCGCCGTAGTCCGGGAGCTTGCCTTCCCGGGCCCACTGGCGCAGCAGGGCCGCGCGGTAGGCGCCATGGGGGCGGCCGCTGCCTGTGACGCGGCCTTCGATGACCGTGGCGTAGCCCTCGATCACCCAGCGGGGCGCTTTCAACATCACCGGACCTACGGGCAGATCCAGCAATTTGTCCAAAAATGACCGATCTTTTTTCGGGCGCATCAGGTGATGGATGTGGGTCAGCTCATGGGTCACCAGCAACTCGGGCCAGGTGGTGTAATGGGCGATGGCGCTGTCACTTTCCGGCGGCGTTTTCCATAACTCGACGAAGGGATGATCCAGGAATGGAAAGGCCATGCCATTGCCTTCTAGCCGGGGATCCCGGATCAGCACGTCCACCATCCTTGGGGATTCATACCCCACCCATCCGGTGACCCGCGCATGAATGCCCTCGATCTTGGCTGCGACCTCCAAGGCGAATGGCTCGAAGTCTCCCCGGCGTGGATAGTGGATGCGGTAGTGGGCCGTTTGAATGGTCAGCCACGGAGCGTCGGGCGATTGAATCCTCTGGGCAGGAAGCGGTGCTGCCACACAAATCAGAGCAGGCAGTGCGGCAAGTTTCTGTTGCATCAGAACAGTGTGCACGAGAGCGTGCCGCCCGCTCTTTGAATGCCGGGCTGTGACGAAACACACAATCACCGAAGAGGCCCCAATTCGGGCTTGACGGGCGCATCAAATCAACAGAGACTCAGTCTCAACAGAGGTTTCCTTGATCCGCATCCGCACCATCGCCCCCATGACCTTCGCCCTGCTCGTAGCGGGCATGGCAATGGCTGAGGCACCTTCCTGCCAGCGCGAAGTGCTGGCCATGGGAACGCGCCTTTCAATTCGAAGCGAAGCTGCGGCGGAACGTCAATTCGCTTTGGCTTCCGAAGCGGCGTTTGCGGAATGCAACCGGATCGAAACCGCCTGCTCCACCTGGAACCGGGAGAGCGTCTTCTCCCGGTTGAACGATGCGCAGGGCCGCGCTGTTGCCTTGGATCGGGAGTGGATGGAACTTCTGGGCCGGGCGCTCGCCTGGAATCACCGTTCCGGAGGAGCCTTCGACCCGGTTTTGTTCCACCTGCTCGCCGCCTACGGTGTCCGCGCGGGCGGACGTTCCCCTTCAACAGCGGAATTGGCCGGAGCCCGCGCCGCAAGCGGTGCCAGGCACCTCCAACTTGGAATCGAAAACGGTTTGGCCCGGTTGGAAAAGGGCGCTGGCATTGAAGAGGGCGGATTCGTGAAGGGATACGCCCTGGACCGCATGAGGGACCAGCTCATCCATGCCGGTCTCGGTTCGGGCTGTCTCGATTTCGGAGGACAATTATTGGTGTTCGGCCGGGCAATGAAGATCAGCATCGCCGATCCGAGAGACCGCTCGCTGCCTCGTCTATCCATTTCGTTGCAAGATGCGAGCCTGGCCAGCAGCGGCCTGTCCGAGCATGGCCGCCACATAGTCGATCCGCGCAGCGGCCTGCTTTGCGAGGACTGGGGCAGCGTTTCCGTAATTGCTGGATCGGGCCTCGACGCCGACTGTCTTTCCACCGCCCTCTACGTGATGGGACCCGACAGAGGCCTGGCCTGGGCCAAACGACATCGCGTCGCGGCCATCTTTCTGCTTAACGACGGCCGGGCGCGTGTGAGCCCGGCCTTCGCGGCCTTGCATCCAACTTCGATTGCCTTGGAGAAACCATGAAGCCCTTTCTTTCCACCCTCGCCCTCGCCTTGCTGGCGGGGCCGGTGTTCGCGCAGGATGCGCCCAGGCCTGACACGGAAAAACGCATCCAGGAGCTGGAGCGCAAGCTCGACATCCTGTCCAGGCAGCTCGAAGCGCAAACCACCGGGGCCACTCCGGAAATTCCGGAGCAGGGGAAGTTCGGCCTGGGGTCCTCGGCGTCCAAAGTCTATGAAAGCAAGGGCGGCCTGAGCATCGGCGGCTACGGCGAAGTGCTCTACACCAACATCCAAAGCAAGGTCATGCCGGATGGGACCACACTGCCGGGCACCGCCCAGACCGACGCCCTGCGCGCAGTGGTGTACATGGGCTACAAATTCAATGACTGGATCGTGCTGAACACCGAACTGGAGTGGGAGCATGGCGGCTATAGCGACCGCAGCGCCGATGGCGAAGCCATCCTGGAATTCGCCTACCTGGATTTCCTGGTGAAGCCAAGCTTCAACATCCGCGCGGGCCTGCTGTTGATGCCCATGGGCTTCATCAACGAACTGCACGAACCGCCTTCCCGTCTTGGCGCACGCCGGCCCTTCGTGGAAAACGAAGGCGGCATCATCCCCACCACCTGGCGCGAGAATGGCGTTGGCATCCATGGCGACCTAGGCCATGGCGTGTCCTACCGCCTCTACGCCGTGAACGGCCTCGATGGCATCAGCCGCGACCCGGACCACGGCTTCAATGCCGAGGGGATCACCGGCGGCGTGCAACTGGGCAAGCAGGCGATGGCGAAAAAACTGGCCCTCACCGGCCGCCTGTACTGGACCATCATGCCCGGCACGATGGTAGGCGCAAGCTTCTACAGCGGTGACAGCAACCAAGGCGGCAACGACACCATTCACGATCCCGGGGCGTCGCTTGCCACCAGCATTTTTGAAGTGCATGGCGAGTACCGGGCACGCGGGCTGCAAGTCCGCGGAATCTACGCCCAGACGAGCATCAGTAAGTCCGGCGTGGAAGCCCTTCCGGTGGACAGCATCGTGCGGCAAGTGGGCACCAGCCAGGGCGGCGGCTACCTGGAAGTGGGCTACGACCTGCTCCGCAGCGGCGGCACGCGGCAGTCATTGATCCCGTTCGTGCGTTACGAATCGCTGCAGCTTCAGAAGCAGGTGGCTTCCGGGGTGGCGCCGGATCCAGCCAATGACCGCACCTATCTGACCTTTGGGCTGGATTACAAACCCATTCCTCAAGTGGTGGTGAAAGCGGACTTCACCAAGAGCGGCAACAAGGCCAAGACCGCCCAGGACCAATTCAATCTAGGCATCGGTTACAACTTCTGAGGCATCCATGAAGCTCGCCATCCTCTCAGTTTCGGCCATCACTACCCTGGCGGGGGCCCTGCCTACGCGGGAAGAGGCATTGAAGCTGGCCTTTCCCGGGGCGGCCTTCACCCGCAAGGAGCACTTCCTCACCGAAGCCCAGGGCGCGAAGGTGAAGCTGCTTTCGAAGGAGGATCTGCCGGGACTCTGGTGGGTCGCCTACGAAGCGGAAAAGAGCGGCAAAGCAGTGGGAATCGCATTCTTCGATACGCATCGGGTGCGGACGCTCAATGAGACGGCCATGGTGGCAATCACGTCCGAAGGCCGGGTGATCCGGGTGGAGGTCATCCAGTTCCATGAACCCTTGGACTACATGGCCAGCGACGCCTGGAGGAAGCAATTGTCCGGGCATGTGCTGGACGATGACTTGAGCCTCAAGCAAGGCATTCGTCCCCTTGGTGGCGCGACGCTCACGGCCAACGCGCTCACCGATGCCTCCCGCCGCTGCCTGGCGTTATGGCAGGTCCTATACGGTGAAAAGAAATGACCGCCCTGGAACGCTGGAGCCTGCACCTCACCGCGCTGCTCACGGGCGCCACCGGATTGCTCTACGGGTGGCTGCGCTACTGCGGTCAGCGTGCGGGTGAATTCGGTCTGGAAGCGCATCCGCTCCAAGCCACGCTGCAACATCTCCATGTGCTGGCGGCGCCCTTGCTGGTCTTCACCCTGGGAATGCTGGTGCGGGGGCATGTGCTGCCCATGTGGCGCAACAACAGGCCGGGTGGCCGGGCTTCGGGCGTGGTGCTCGCGCTGATCCTCCCCCCCATGGCGCTGAGCGGCTACGCGGTGCAGGTGGCTGTGGAACCAAGGTGGCGGCTGGTCTTCGCCTGGATCCACGGGCTGCTGAGCATGTTGTTCCTGGCGGGCTACGGCTTTCACCTGCTGGCGGCCTTGAGGCAGCCGCGCATCATCGAAGCGCCGGACGGGGATGTCTCGCTGAATCCATCCTGAAGGCCTACTAGACTGGAACAATGCCGAAAATCCGCGTTCTCACCGACCAAGTCGCGAATCAGATCGCCGCGGGCGAGGTCGTCGAAAGGCCGGCATCGGTACTGAAGGAACTGGTGGAGAACGCCCTGGACGCTGGGGCCACGCGGCTGGAGATCGTATGGGAGGAAGGCGGAAAGCGGCTGCTGTCCGTGGCGGATGATGGCTCCGGAATGGCTCGCGATGATCTGTACCTTGCGCTGGAACGCCACGCCACAAGCAAAGTGAGGACGGCGGAAGACCTCACCCATCTTTCGAGTTTCGGATTCCGCGGCGAGGCCTTGCCTTCCATCGCTTCGGTGTCCCGTTTTGAACTTCATAGCGCTGAAAACGAGGGCGACGGCCAACGCCTTCGCTCTGAATTCGGGATCATCAAGGAAGTGCTGCCCGCGCCCCGCAGCCGGGGAACCACGGTGACCATCCGCGATCTCTTCGCGCAGTTGCCTGCGCGGAAGCGGTTCCTGAAATCCACCGACACGGAACACGCGCATTTATGGGGCGTGATCACGCGGCTGGCCCTGGCGACACCGGAGGTCCATTGGACGCTGCGCAGCGACCGCGGCTCCATGCTGATGCTGCCCCCGGTGGCGGAATCCGGCGCGCGATTGGGGTCGCTGCTCGGCGAAAAGATGTCGGGGATGGTGCCCTTCCGCAGCGGCGAGGCGCCCTGGTCTCTGCACGGATACATATCGAAACCTGACTTGAGTTTCCGCGACCGCAACCATCTCTATCTCTTTGTGAACGGCCGCAGTGTGCGGGACCGTCTGTTGCTGGCGGCGCTTTCCGAGGCCTGGCAAGGTTTCTTCCCGAAGGGTGCCTATCCAGCAGCGGTGCTGTTTCTTGAGATTCCAACCGAGGCGGTGGATGTGAACGTGCATCCCACGAAGGCCGAAGTGCGGTTTCGCGAACCCAACCGCATTTTTCCCTTCGTGTCACGGGCAGCGCGGGAGGCCTGGGAACAGTTGCGTGGCGGGTTGGCAAGCGTGCTGGAAATGCCGCCCAAACCGCAGGAAAACGAATTCGAGCTGCCGGTCTCTGCCCGCCAGGAATCGCAACACCTGCGGTTATGGAGAGAAAATGCGAGCGGGGCCGTTGACACGCTGGCTTCCGCTTTCTACTCGGGAAAGACGCCGGATCTGCAGCGTCCCTACCCGTTCGGCGGTGCCTCCTCCAGTGGCGTCGCCGAATCTGCGGAGGTAGGCCAAGAGATCAAATACCTCGGGGCCTTTGAAAACACCTACCTTTTGGCGGAAGTGCGGGGAGATGGCAACCCGGAATTGTGGATCGTGGATCAGCACGTGGCCCACGAACGGATCCTTTTCGAGCGGCTGTTTCTTCGTCTTCATCGGCCGGCGGTCCAGCCGCTGCTGCCGCCGAAAGTGGTCCACTTCGGGCCGGCGGCCCTATCCCGCCTGATGCCTTTTCTTGAAGAACTGAACCGGGTGGGCATCGAAGTGGAGGATTTCGGCGGCGAGGCGCTGGTGGTGCGGGGCCTTCCGGATTTCCTGTCCGACCGCGATCCGCAAGCGCTTCTGGAAGATCTGCTGAGCCGCCTGGAGGCTGGCGGCAGCGCGGATCTGGATTCCTTCCGCAAGGATCTCAACGCCGAGCTCGCCTGCCGTGCGGCCATCAAGAAACACCACGTGCTTCCGCCGGAATTGGCCCTGCGCCTCATCCAGGACCTGATGAATTGCGAAGTCCCGCAAACCTGTCCCCATGGCCGCCCCATCATCAAGAAACTCACGCTGGGCGAACTGGAACGGAGCTTCGGACGACGGATGTAGGCCGATGTATTAGACTCACTTCGAACCCCGGAGATTCCATGGGCATGAAGGCACTCTTCTCCCTGATCCTGCTTCCTGCCCTCGCTCTGTCCGCCCAAGACGTGGTGCGCCTGGGGAACCTGCACTTCGCCCATTACGGCGCAGTGTCCTATATGAAGGAGATCGCGCCGAAGTACAACCTGAAGATCGAGGAACGGATGTTCGCCAAGGGCATCGATATCAGCCCGGCGATCCTGGCAGGTGAGATCGACATGAGCGCCACGGCGGCGGACGCGGCCATCGCAGGCCGGGCCGCGGGCGTGCCGCTCATCGTGGTGGCGGGTTTTGCCAAGGGCGGCGCGCGCATCGTGGTGCGGCCGGACCTGCCGATCAAGTCCATCGCGGACTTCAAGGGCAAGAAGGTCGGTGTGGCCCGGGGCGGTGCCCAGGAGCTGTTGCTGCTGGCGGAGCTGGCGAAGTACAAGCTGACTTGGTCCGACAAACCCGGCAAGGATGTGTTGATCCTCTACCTGGCCTTCCCGGATTTGAATCAGGTCCTGATGGCCAAGAACATCGACGCCATGTGCCAATCGGAACCCTACAGCTCCCAGGCCATCAACAAGGGCTACGGCATCGAACTGATCAAGCCTTACGACACCCCCATGGGCGAACCCATCCGATCGCTGGTCATGACCGAAAAACTCTACAAGAACCGCGACGTGGCGCTGCGGGTGTTGAAGTGCTTCGTGGAGGCCACCAAGAAGTTCATCGACGATCCCAAGTTTGCCGAGAAGTACGTCCGGGAGACCCTGTTCAAGAACCAGATCACGTCCGATGACTATCAGGACGCCATCGGCAACAGCCCCTTCACCTACGACATCACGGCCCAGCACGTCCAGATCACCACGGACCTCATGGCCGCCTATGGCGTGGGCCGCATGGCCAATCCACCCAAGGCCGCGGACTGGGTGAAGCTGGATCTGCTCCAGCAGGCCAAGAAAGAATTGAAAGTGAGGTAGCCGATGGGACGGTTGCCACGGCGCCCTATCTGGAAGACGGCCTCCGGCATCCTGGTGCCCTTGGCGGCCCTGGCTTTCTGGCACCTGCTGTCCACCAAGGGCTGGGTGAACGCCGTCATCCTCCCTTCGCCCATGCGGGTGCTGGTGAAGTGGTGGGCCTACCTGCGCCCGCTCGAAGTCTTCAATCCGGCCCAGGGGTCCTACTGGAAATGGCTCGTATCCGGTGAACTGCCGCAGGACGCCATGGGCAGCCTTTACCGGGTGCTGGTGGGCTTCTTCATCGGCGGCGGCCTCGCGTTGCCATTGGGCCTCGCCATGGGCTACAGCCGGATCATGTACGGGCTCTTCAACCCCATCATCCAGGTGCTGCGGCCCATCCCGCCCATCGCCTACATCCCGCTGGCCATCCTGTGGTTCGGCCTGGGCAACCCGCCGGCGGTATTCCTCATCAGCATCGGCGCCTTCTTCCCGGTGCTGATGAACACCGTGGCGGGCGTGCAGAACGTGGACGGGATCTATTTGCGGGTGGGGCTGAATCTGGGCGCTTCGCGGTTCACGCAGTTCACGCGGATCATCCTGCCGGCGTCGGCGCCCTACATCTTCACCGGCGCGCGCATCGGCATGGGCACGGCGTTCATCGTGGTGATCGTGTCCGAGATGATCGCGGTGAACAATGGGCTCGGCTACCGCATTCTCGAAGCGCGCGAGTACCTCTGGTCGGACAAGATCATCGCCGGAATGTTCACCATCGGCCTGCTGGGCCTGGGCATCGACACACTGATGAGCCGCTTGAGCGATTTCCTGCTGAAGTGGCACCGCGGCCTGGAGCAGGGCTGATGGAGACCCCCGCTCACATTGCCATCCGAGGCGTCCACAAGGTCTTCCAAAGCGGGGAACAGGATGTCATCGCGCTCAAGGACATCGACCTGGAGATCCGGCAGGGCGAGTTCGTCTGTCTGCTGGGTCCCTCCGGCTGCGGGAAATCCACCCTGCTGAACGCCATCGCCGGCTTCTCGTTGCCGAGCGCCGGTGTCATCGACATCACGGGTGTGCCGGTGACGGTGCCGGGTCCCGACCGGGGCATGGTGTTCCAGGAGTACGCGCTGTTTCCCTGGATGACTGTGGAGAAAAATGTAGCCTTCGGCTTGGAGATCAAGGGAATGGCCAAAGGCGAAATCCGGGAGCGGGTGGAAAGCCTGCTGGCCATGTTGCATCTCCAGGATTTCCGCGTGCGCTACCCCAAGGATCTGAGCGGCGGCATGCGCCAGCGCGTGGCCATCGCGCGGGTGCTGGCGCTGGATTCGCCGATCATGCTCATGGACGAGCCCTTCGGCGCCCTGGACGCCCTGACCCGGCGCAACCTGCAGGACGAGCTGCTGCGCATCTGGACCGAGCTGAAGAAGACCATCATCTTCGTCACCCACAGCATCGAGGAGTCGCTCTATCTCGCCGACCGCACCGTGCTGATGACCTACCGTCCCGGCACCATCAAGCGCGACCTGCGCATCGAGCTGCCGAGGCCGCGGGACGTGGCCTCGCCCGAATTCAATAGCCTGAAAAAAGAGCTGTCGCAGCTGCTGATGGAGGAGCAGGACCGGCATGTGCGGGATGAATTCAAAGGCGCGGCGGTGGATTGACGGATAAACAATTCAGGAGGCCACCATGGACGACGGCACAACCAACACACCCGAACAGCTCCATCTCACCTGGGAGACCCGGATAAAAGTTCTGACCAACCCGACCGTGTGGTCCTCCTTGCTGCTGGCCTTCGGCATTCCCAGCGTGCTGCTCGGCATCTTTGTCGCTTTCATCTCGAAGCGTCCTGACTACGCCCTGCTGGTCCCGCTTGTGACGCTGTCGATCCTGTTCGGCCTCTTCATCCTGGTGGGCCTGGTGATCGACTTGTTCGGCGGCTTCAAGGTGGTCTTCTATCTGACCTCCCACGGCGTGCGCTCCGTAGCCGGAAAAGGGGCCAAGGCCGCCTCGACCGCTGCTGTGCTGGCCGGAATTTTTTCAGGCAATCCCGGTGTCGCGGGTGCCGGGCTCCTGGCCGAGTCCGAGCAGAACGTTTTCATCCCCTGGAAGGACATCACCAAGCTCAAAGTGAAGGCCTGGCGCCGCTTCATCATGGTCAAGCGCGAGTGGGGCTATAAGCCCATCGGCCTCTATTGCATGCCTGATAATTTCCCTCAGGTCATGGAAATCTTCCGCTACTGCGCCGGGGACAAACTGCCCAAGTGAAGGGGTACCGCATTCCTTCTACGAATCTTAACGAGTGTTTTTCAAGCAGGAATCCCGGCTACGTGATTCTCAGCCCGCTTCCGGATTCCAGTTCTTCCTTTCGGCGATGAGATCAATGCCCAGGCGTTTTGCGGCGGTGTAGAGGGCGGGGCGGGCCATGCCCAGGGACTCGGCGGCCTCGGCGGCACGGAAGCCGCAGCGGCGCAGAGTCTCCAGCATAAGTCGCCGCTGGAAGCCATGGGTGGCTTCTTCCCAGGTGCGGGACTGGTATTCAGGCTGCTGGAGTTCGGGGAAATGCTCCAGTTTCAAAGGTCCGTTACCACAGCGCAGCAGGGCGCGTTCGATGGCATGCCGCAACTCGCGCACGTTGCCGGGCCACGGCAGCCGGGCCAGGGCTTGGGCGAGCCCCGTGGCCAGTTCAGGTGCTTCACGCTTGTTGGTCTTGGCGATCATGGAGACTAGCCGGGGCAACAGGTAGGGGAACTCATGGCTGCGTTCCCGCAGGCTCGGCAAGCGCAGGACCGTGCCCTGCAAGCGATAGAGCAGATCGCGACGGAAGGCCGACGAAGCGGCCAGTTCCTCCAAGGGCCGATGGGTCGCCGACACGAAGCGCACATCCACCCGCACGGAGTGGTCGCTGCCGACTTTCCTCACTTCATGTTCCTGGATCACGCGGAGCAGCAGCGATTGCAGGTGCGGGGAAAGATCCGCGACTTCATCCAGGAAAAGAGTTCCGCCCTGTGCGCTTTCGATGGCGCCTTTGCGATCCGAGGCGGCGCCAGTGAAGGCGCCTTTCACATGGCCGAAGAGCTCCGATTCCATCAGGCTTTCGGTGAAGGCCGAGCAATTCACCGGCACCAGGGGACCAGGACGGCCTGATCTTCGATGCAGTTCCCGCGCGGTGAGTTCCTTCCCGCTTCCGGTGGGACCGAGAATGAGCACCGTGAGTTCCGAAGGCGCCACCCGGGCCAGTTCACGAAGCAGCGTGGCCATGGGTTCGCTGCCATCCGAAAGCAGTTCGCCACCTTCGGGCACCGGTTCGGCAAGGATGCCCGGGTTCAGTTTCGCGAGCCAGGGAGCCAGCAGTTGCGGATCCAGGGGCGGCTCCAGCGCCTCACCGGGTTTCAAGGCCACCAACACCGATCCGACTGCAGAGCCCTCCCAATGCAGTGGAAAGCCCCACCATATCCACCCCCGCAGTTCGCACGGCGCCACGTGCCCATCCTGGTGCAAGCGGCTCAGCAGACCATCAGGTGGCGGTTCTCCGTGGCCCATGACTTCCATTGCCTGCCGGGCATGGCCCCAGAGCAGCCAGGTCGGACGGGCGCGCGTCAATAGCCAGCGGCTGAGCAGTTCCTTCGGATCAAGCTCCAGACCGGGCACGGGCGAGGGCCACAACCGCCGAAGGCGATCCTGGTGGTGCTTCATGGCGGCGCGATCCGCGATGGCCTGGAGCGCGAGCAGCACCGACGGATTCCGTTCGCTTTCCCGGGCTTCGAGCAAGGCAAGGCCCGCTTCCAGGCGCAGGTAATGGCTGGGGCACGCCTCCCACGCAGACCAGAATTCCGGTGGTTGAGCATGGCCCCGAAGCAGCCGATGAAACTCCCACAACAAGCGTTGCTCTGGGTGAAGTTCCATCGGTGGAGCCTCTTCCATTGCACCTAATGAAGCTGCAAACAACAACCTGAATCCTGGATCGGTGATATGGGGCAGGGCTTCACGGATCCAATCCTGGCGTCCTTCTTCAAGGCCACGCTGGCCGATCAGGACCCATGCGTGGGGTTCCTCAGGATAGGTCTCGGTAAGTGAGCGCAACCGCTTCATGGCGGCCTTCCAATCGCCTTCGATGATGAGCCGGCTAGCCTCGTTCAATTCCTTGAATGGGCTCAGTGGCTTGGCCTGGGCCTTCTGCCAGAAGGGCAGGCTTTGGTGGTCCGCCCAGTGCAGCGCCGCCAGTTCAGCGTTGGCCGCGGCGCGGTCGCTCCAGAAGCTTGAATGCAACCGCTCGAAATGGGCATGGGCCAAAGTGAAGGCCCGCAGCGCGATTTCGAGAGCCTGCGCTAGGTAAGCCCGCCTGCCTTCCGCCATCCAATGGAACGGGTCAGCGCAAGGATGTGCGCGGCCACCCCACGCCGGATAACCCGCCGGGATTTCCGGAAGCCCTGACCCCCACCTCACTCGCAACCTGTCCCACGTCGGCTCGCCGCCCGGTGCCGGGCAGGGCTCCAGGGGCGAACCGGCGAGGTCAGCGGCGATGCTCGGTGCCCATCCAACGGGAGGAATCGCGGGGACAAGACCATCCAGCAGCTCTCGAATGGATGCATCGGGTTCATCCCCAAGCGCCAGGGAAACAGGCAGCAGCGCAGTGGAAGGACCCATTCCCCTTGCGAAGGCACGCACCTGCGGAGAGATCATCCATTGACCATCAGGCAGTTCGCATAGCCAATTTGCACCGATGGAATCGCGCAGCGGGTCTGGGAGTTTTTTCAGCACGAAGGAATCGAGGAAAGGGCGCAACCGATCGAAGGGAACATCGCCCAGCGGCCCTTCGGGCAGGATCCTGCCCTCGAAATCGAGGGAGCGAAGCAGGAAGGGCCACCAACCTTGCGGCAGTTTCTTGATCGAATCCGGAACCAATACGTCGAGGAAGGGCGGCAGTTGCAAGGTCCCGGTTTCATCCACCGCACCCAGGAGCGGAATCCAGCGCTGCCGCGTGGCGCGGTCCAGCAGCACTGAACCGTAGGCCATGAAGGGCGTGCCATCCCCTTCGAGCAGAGCGGACCAGCACCAGGAGAGCAGCGGGTCCTCCCTGGGGCCTTTCCACTGCGCGGGGAGCTTGGCGCTGCCATGGCGCAGCAGGGAAACCCACGCCGGGTCCGGCTGCGAATACCACTGATCTGGAACGGAGGTCGGGCGTGGGCCGAAGGGCCGCCGTGCCTCCCAGTCGCACCGCGGCCAGTGATTATCGCGGCCACCCATCATCCAGGCTTCGCTGATGGCGAACAGCGCCCAGGGAAGGTCGCCCCACTTGCGTCCACGGGTCAGCGGCCACGGAGCTTTCCAATGACCCGACCAGGCCGCCTTAAGCGTCACGGAGTCCCCCGCAACATCTCTTTCCATACTTCCCAGAACCCGGGAAATGTTTTGGCCACACAGGCGGGATCTTTCAGCTCTCCGCCGCATCTCAACGCACCCACCGCCGCGGCAAAGGCCATGCGGTGATCGTTGCGGGGGTCGAAGGGCTCCCGTGGGAGTAGCAACCTGGAAGCAATGGCAGGACAGATCTCAAGCGTATGATCGCCGATGATGTCGGCTTCGCCGCCCAGCCAGCGCACCAATTCAGCCGAGGCATCCAGGCGATCGCATTCCTTGTGAGGGAGCGTCTGGAGTCCGGTCAGCTTTGACGGTTCCGGCGCGAGGGCGCAAACGGCCGCCAAGACCGGGCCAAGATCAGGGCAAAGGGTGAGATCGGCCTGAATGCCTCTGCGCAGCGGGCCTGAAAGCCACAACCGTTTTCCGTGCCAATGGCTGGTGCAACCAGCTTCCAAGAGAATGCCTTCAAGCGCCCGGTCGCCCTGGGGATCATCAGAATCCAGGGGACCCACGCTGATGCTTCGGCCCGTCACGGCGGCGGCCGCCAAAAAAGCCGCGGCACCGCTCCAGTCGCCGGGCAGAACAACCTCTACGGCGTTGAGCTGGTTTCCGGGAATGTGCCAGGAGGATTCCAACAGCTCACTGTCACACCCGAACCGCGCCAGCCAGTGGCGCGTGATCTCGAGATAGCTGCGGCTCGCCACGGCTTTGTTCCAGGACAGGTTGCCTCCCTGTCGAAGCCCTGCGGCGGCGAGCGTCAGACCTGTAATGAATTGACTGCTCAGGCTGCCGTCGATCATAACGTCCAACTGCTCCGGTGTTTCCGGGACCGGATGCAGCCAGGCGCCGTTCCCTTCGAATTTCCATTTCGCACCAAGGGCCAAAAGGGGCGCCAGCAGAGGGCCCAGGGGTCTTTCGAAAAGCCGCGGATCGCCATTGATCCTCACGGGGACTTTGGCGCTCAAGGCGAGCCACGGAAGCAGGAACCGCAACGTCGTGCCCGAGGCCCCGACATAGATCGGCGCCGCCGCGTTGGGGGCGAAACCTCCGGATATGCTCCATGCGTCATTCACCTCGACCACCGGCAGACCCAGCGTCCAAAGGCATTCGCGCATCCTTCGCGTGTCCTCAGCCTCAAGTCCGCCGTGCAACGTGGAAGTTCCTGGCGCCATCGCGGCCAGCAGCAGGGCCCGGTTGGTCACGGATTTCGAGCCCGGAAGCTGGACAATGCCGAGGGTTGACCCGGGAGGCAGGGTGTCCTGTAAAAGTGACAGATTCATCTTCGAAGAGTGACTGCTGCGTGGCCCCGCCGCAACAAATCATCGACCACTATCCCGGTGGCTTCAGAGCGCAACGCGGCGAACGAAAGCAACGAATTCCGGGCGCGTGCGGCCTAGAGGCGGTCAACTCATCGTCTTTCGCGGGTGCTACTCTGGGAACGAATTCCCATGACATCACCCCGAGGGAGCACCCCAGAAATGGAAGCTGAAATTCGCCAGCCGAGCGGTGTCCGAAGCCCTTGCAATGAGGGCCAATGAGTGGCATCCGCCGTTCCCGCCTGGGGCTTTGGCTCACCTGCACCATGCTCTCCATTCTCATCCTCGCCGCGGCCCGGGGGGATCTCTGGCTCGATGAGATCTGGTCCCTCGTGCTCGCCCGAAGCGCGCACTCTGCCGGCGACGTGTTCCTGCGCTTCAAGCATGACAACAACCATCCTCTGAACACGCTCTTCCTATACCTGCTCGGCGACCAAAAACACCTCTACATGTACCGCCTTCTTCCGGTCCTTTCCGGGATCGGAAGCCTGTTCCTGATGGGCCACCTCGCCTTGAAAAGATGGGGTTATCCGGAAGCCCTACTGAGCGTCGTCCTGGCAGGCACTTCCTACCCGCTGCTGCTCTACTTCTCCGAAGCACGCGGCTACGCCCCGGCCATCCTGTGCGCGCTGGCGGCCTACTCCCTCAGATTCGGCAAGGGGCAAGGTTCCCTCTGGGGGCGATGGGTGGCTTTCTGGCTGGTCTCCGCCCTGGGCATCCTGTCCCACGCCTCGTTCATCCTGGTCTTGGCCGCCCTCGCAGCCGGTGACATGGTGGTGGAGCTTCCGCGCCTGGGCTCGCCACGGGACAAGATCCGGGGGTTCCTGGCCTGGCATGGACCACCTTTGGCGTGCTTTGCGGGATGGTATTTCTGGTTCCTGAGGGAGATGGAGATTGGCGGGGGTCCCGTGAACTCCATCTGGGGAGTGGTCGGCCAGGCCCTCACTCTGCTCGTGGGCTTGCAAGGACTGTGGTTCGGCACCGGCCTTGCGATCCTTGTCTTCATCCTTGTCGTCGTTCTCGGCACCACGCTCCTGTACCGGACCCGGGATGATTCCTGGGCCTTCTACCCGGCCCTGCTGCCCATCGCTCCGGCCTGCCTCCTGGTGGCCACGCATCCGGAGTATTTCTATTTCAGATACCTCATCGTCTGTTTTCCGTTTTTCTACCTGCTGTTGGCCCGGCTGATGGGCGAAGGCTATCGCAAGTCTTCCCCTCCGTGGCGTTGGTCCGTCCTCGCGGTAACCGGCTTGTTCCTGGCAGGGGAAGCCGTGGGCGTCATACAACTGCTGCGGTTCGGCCGGGGGAACTATTCCGCGGCACTGGCCTCCATCCTTGCCCACGCCCCGGGGGAATCCGTGCGCATCGCCAGCGACCACGATTTCCGTAATCGCATCATGGTGGAGTTCTATGCCCCTCGGATCAAGGATGGGAACAGGCTGGCCTATGTGGTCAGGGCCCGGTGGCAGAGCGAGCGGCCGGACTGGTTCCTGACCCATTCCCAGGACCCAGCCTTCCAGCCCCCGGCGCGGATAGGCCTGGGTGGTGCCGGGATCTACCAGTTCAGGGACGCCTTTCCCTTCTCCGGGGATTCCGGATGGAGCTGGTTCCTGTATCAACGGGAAATCCCGGTGAAGACTGCAACTCCCTAATCGGCTGACTGATTCGACGTCCAGAAGCAGAAAAAAAAACGCTCACCTGCTCTCAGGGAGCAATCCACCAGCAGGACGCGGGCCGGTGCTGCTAGGCGGCTTTCTGCCCACCCATTTGTTGGGTTCGGCATAGCTCCAAACGAGGGTGGGAATGCGGGGCGGGTGGCCAGCGGGGGCTTCCAGCACGAGCCTGTCTCCAGCACCCATGCGAGCGATCCAGGGCGCCAGGGCCTGAGCCTTGTCCGGCGCGCTGAAAAAGGCCTGGTAGACCGCAGCATCCTCCGGCGTCATCATCCCCGGCTCATAGCCCAGAACGTACTTCCATTGCCCTTCCGGATTATGGAAAAAGGTGGCGTAGAAGACGCGCATGGATGTGGCATAAAGCACGCCTCCTGGCTCTGGCAGCAGTGCAGCTTCCGCGGGACGCCGGGCGTCCAGCCCGGAGCCGGACCCGATCACGGACCACCGTTCGGATAAATTGGCTCCCGAAACCGCAACGAAGCAGAGCATCGTAAAAGCCGAGAGCTGCGCCCGGCTCCAGCCAACCGGTTGGGCCTCTTCCAGGGCGTCGTCCAGCTGCCAGGCGGTCCATAGCGCCAGCGCCGGGAAAGCCCAGTCCAGATAGAAACGCCACACCCAGAAATAGCCTACGATCCAGGCCAGGACACCGAGGATGAAGGTGGCGTCCTGCTGAAGTCCCAGGGACTTGGGACGGGCGTGGTTCCAGAGAGCCGCGAGGCCGATGAAGGGCAGAAGCAGAAGGGGTTGCAGGCCAGGCAGGAATTCCATGGCCAGGGCGTTGAGCTGGGAGGGCTGACCCAGGGCGGCGCCCAGGTGGGCTAGCTGGCCTCCCAGGAAGCTTGCAGGATGGCCCGTGAGCAGAGCCCCCAGCAGGCATCCCGCCAGCAAGGCCGCTCCCAGGCGCAGGGCCTCCAACCAGCGCCCCGCGAGAAGGACGGCTCCGGGGATGAGCAAGAGCAGGTACCAGCTGCCATGCACCCAGGTGGCCAGGGCGCCCCCGAGCAACCAGCCCAGATGACGCCAGGAGCGCCAGGGCTGCAGGCCGGGCGTGCGGACACTCCCCAGCAGGCAGAGGGTGATGGCAGCCGTGACAATGAAGGGACGGCCCAGCGAAAGCCGCTGGATCAGGGCGCCATCCACCAGGAAGAAGGCCGCAAGCGTGAGGGCCCAGGCTTCCCAATGGCGGACCCAAAGCAGGCCAATGGACAGGAACAGCATCAGGCAGAGGGCGATGGACACCAGGGCCAGGGTCTCGGGATCCCAGCCCGTGCAGGCGTGGAGGATCCGCAGGAAGGCATGCCAGCCCGGACTCTGATCGAACAGGGCTTCGGGCCGGCCCACCAGGATCTGGCCCCAGTTCCGGTGGGTCGTGGCGAAGGCGGCGTGACGCAGCACATCGTCCGGCGGGAGATAGCCAAAGCTGAGGATCCGGAAGCAGGCCAGCGCGAAGGTGGCAATGCCCAGGAGATGGAGGGGCAAGCGCTTGGGAGTGGTCATGGCTTGGCCTCCAGGGTCCCAGCGGGTTGGAAGAAGCGGGCGGCGATCATCACGCCCAGGGCATGGAACGCGTCCCGCAGGCGGATCTTTTTACCCTCGGAGTAGGAGCGGCGCTGATAGGAAATTGGGACTTCGGCGATGCGCCAGCGCCGCTGGCGGGCCAGCTTGATGGTCACCTCCGGCTCGAAGCCGAAACGCTCCGCCTTGAGTGGGATTCCCCGGATCACCTCGATGCGGAAGAGCTTGTAGCAGGTCTCCATGTCCGTGAGGGAAAGGCCCGACAGCAGGTTGCTGAGGACCGTGAGGAGCCTATTACCGAAGACGTGCATGGAACGGAGACTGGGTGTCATGCCATTCCGGTGGCAGAAGCGGGACCCGTAAACAACGTCTGCCCGTCCGGCCAGAATGGGCTCCAGGAGCAGATGGTAATCCTGCGGGTCATACTCCAGGTCCGCATCCTGGACGACGAGGAAATCTCCCTCGGCATGAGCGATGCCCGTGCGTACGGCCGCCGATTTGCCGCGGTTGACCGGATGGAGCAGCAGGCGGAAAGAACTCATTTCCAGACCCTGAAGAAACTCGCGCGTACCGTCGCTGGAGGCATCGTCCACCACCAGCAGTTCGCGGGTCATGCCCCCCGGCAGCGGGGCCGCATTCACTTTTTCCAGAAGATCCTGAATCGTGGCGCGCTCGTTGAAGACGGGAATGATGATGCTCAGGTGCATGGGGTTCCTGGGAGGCGGGACCGAGGTATCCGCGAGGTGGCAAGGGGTGAAGGCCATGGTAAAAGCTCGGGCTGGTGCATGGAAAGCAAATGCAGAAGGTGGTGGCATGGCTTGGTCTGGGATGCCGCAGGGCAAGGTTCCTTTTACGGGCTTCAGATTCCTTGCCGTTTCTCTTCCAGATTCATCCACTCCGTTTCAAGGGCCTCCAGGGCGGCCTTGGCGGCATCGCGGTCCTTGAGAGCCTGGTGTCCCGGCGCATCGGCGGTGAGAAAGGCCGAAGAGGTGGAGAGGCTCGATTCCAGCACGGCGATGTGCTGGTGGAGCGCGGCCATTTGCATTTCGACTTCTGCCAGACGGCGCTGCTCTTTTTGGGTGATACCTGGTTTCCTGGACATTCCGGATTCCAGTCTGGCGCCGGTCTTTGCTGCTTCGTTCTTGCTGCCTGTGGATGCCGGATTGGAAGCAGACAGTTCTGCGGCCCGCTGCTCGCGCAGGCTTTTCACTGTGGTGGGGCTGCCCTCGTAAAGTTCCCACATGGGTGATCCCTCGACGTTCCACGCCAACGTGTGCGTAGCCACCTGATCCAGGAAGAATCTATCGTGGCTCACGAGCAGCAGGGTTCCGGGATAGTCCTGAAGCGCTTCTTCAAGGTTCTGCAATGTGGGGATGTCCAGGTCGTTGGTGGGTTCGTCCAGCACCAGCAGGTCCACGGGATGCAGCATGGTGCGCGCCAGCAGCAGGCGGTTGCGTTCGCCGCCGCTGAGGGTGGAGGCGACCCGCTTCTGCTGGTCCACGGGAAAACCGAAACGCGTGAGGTAGACGTGGGCCAGGATGGCGGAGCCGCCGATGTTCACCACCGCCGCGCGCTCCGCCAGGTTGTCCAGCACGGAGGCATCCCCGTCCAATTCGCCGCGGCCCTGGCTGATCACGGAGATGGAAAGCTTGGGGTGCCGGGTCAGCACGCCCTCGGCCTGGAGATCGCCCATGATCACCTTCAGCAGCGTGGACTTGCCGCAGCCGTTGGGACCCAGCAGCGCGATGCGCATGCCGCGCTGTAGCACGAGGTCCAGACCCCCGAGAAGGTCAGGGCTTTCGGGGCTGTAACGGAAATGGAGGTCACGGCCGGACACGAGGGCGTCGCTGCGGTTGGAACCGCCCGCAAAGGTGAGCCGCTCACGCGATTCGCTGCGGCTGCGGTCGTCAACGTCATCTTTCAGGTCCAGCACGTCCTGGATGCGGAGTTTCGATTTCCGCGTGCGGGCCTTGGCGCCGCGCCGCAGCCAGGCCATTTCCCGCCGCAGGCGGTTCTGCATGTGGTCCGTCAGGCGCGCCTCGCGGAATTCCTGGTCGGCTTTCAGCAGCAGGTAGTCGCTGTAGGAACCTTCGTAGACGGCCAGCTTGCCGCCCTCCAGTTCGAGCATTTTCGCCACCACCGAATCCAGCAGATGGCGGTCGTGTGTGATAAGCAGCAGCGCGCCCTCGAAGCCCAGCAGCCAGGCTTCGAGCTTTTCCACTTGCTCGGGGTCGAGGTGGTTGGTGGGCTCGTCCAGCACCAGCACATCGGGATCCTTCAGCCAGGCCTGGGCCAGCGCCACGCGTTTGCGCCAGCCGCCGGAAAGTGATTCCACAGCGGCTTCCACATCCGTCAGCCCCCAGGTGGTGCAGGCTTCTTTGAGCCGCGGTTCCAGGTCCCAGCCCATGTGATGCAGGTGATGCTCGATGGCGTCCAGTTCCTGATGGAGCCTTTCAGACTTTGCTTCATTAGCATTTTCAGTTCCATCGCCGTGCAGCTCTTCATGGATGGCCGCATGGCGGTCCAGGAGCACGCGATGGTCTTTGAGCGCGTCTTCCAACGCCTGACGCACGGTCGCGCCGGGAGCGAAGTGCGGCTCCTGGCTGAGGCGCGCCACACGCAGTCCCTGGGTGATGATCACTTCGCCGCTGTCCGGCGTCTCCACACCTGCCAGGAGCTTGAAGAGAGTGCTCTTGCCTGTGCCGTTCCGGCCGATGAGTCCGACTTTTTCGCCCGCCTGCAACCCGAAGCTGATGGCGTCCAGGATGGGCTGGGCGCCATAGGCTTTGCTCACATTCACCAGGGATAACGCGACGGGCATTGCAACTCCGATACCGCAATCCTTCAGAATCTCACGGATCGGGAAAGGCCCATCGCGCGAATGCTGGTGAACAGCCAATGAACCATTCAACCGGAGCAGAATTCAAAAAGAATCATTCCACCGCCGTAGAACGCGGCTTTGCATCAAAGGAGAAAACCAAGCCACGAAGAACCAGCGCACTTCCGTTTTTCGCACCGGAGCGCGCCGATGATGGGCCCAGGAAACCCCATTCAATCCGGGAACAGATGATTCATCAGGGACATCCCAAGGAGGGACAAGAGGGCGGATACAATCAAGGAAACACCTTCACTTCTCAATATCTTCCCCCCCGGGCCCGCCCCCCTTAGCCCACCGGCCGTACTCCCGACCTGCAGGAGAAATCCATGTCCCCACAGCGCAGCACCCTCCTTCTCCTGGCCGCGCTCCTTCCTCTCCCGGCCCTGGCCTCAAGGCCGAATGCATCCGACATGGCCAGGGACGCCAAGCAGATCTTCGACCGCGCGAACCCGACTTTCATGAAGGACTCGGCGACGAAAGCAAGGTGCAACAGCTACCTGGACGGGATGAGTTCGGCGGTCTGCTCCGCCTGGGGGACCTGGCAGTCATTTGCCTTCCTGAACTCGGTCTCCATCTCCGGCGCCACCGCGACCGGGGGGATGGTCATTGGTCCTCCGGTCTACTCGGAAACGAAGTCCAAAGCACCCCAAGGCTGGAATTGCAATCAGGCCATCGCGGGCGGATTCAACGCAGGATTCAACGCCTGGGCTGCGAGCGTGAAGGTCCCGGGACTGCGGTGGTATCCGACCTTCACTATGCAGATGGTCCCGTATGCCCCCCCGACACCGAACGTTCCCTGTTCCCTGAACGCCCTGGAATTCAAGTTGGTGGCTATGCTCAAGGGCAACCTGAAGACCGAAATGCTCCGGAAACTTACCGGATCGGCTCAGAACGATCCCATCGCCTTGGCGATGGTCGACGCCATGGCTGGTGCCATAGAGACCACGTTTCGGAACTGGATCGCCACGACCCAGGTCACCGACGTCATCGGCGTGGGTCCCGTTCCGGCTTTCGCTCCGCCGGTTTCCATGTCTGGCCCTGTCGTTGGCGGACTCGGGACCATGAGGCCCGGGGGCTTCAAGTAGACGCAGCCCAGGCCCGAACAGCAGTGTGCATGCTCGCGGCAATTTCACGGATAAACCGCCGGATGGGGCCGTTATTTTTACTTGATTTCGCGTTATTCGCGTCTAATAAAAATTCCCTAGCGGCCTGGCATTTCCACCACCAGCTTCTCCATGAAATCCGTGGAGCCTTTTTCGTTCAGGGGTTCGATACCCAGCCACCGGCGATCACCTAGATCCACATAGAGTTTTTGTTCCTTCGGTTGCCACCAGCCTTTCCAGCGCCCCGATTGCAGGAGCTTGGCGCCTTCCAGTGTGGAGAGATAGGGGCGGGGCAGTGCGGAAATGCTCAAGTCCCCGCCTTCAGAATGAAGCGCCAATCCCTCAGCCAGGCTCCAGGTGGAGCCAACCACGCGCAGGCGCGTGCCATCCGGCGCGCGAAGCGTTGCCCCATCAAGCAGCATGCCGCCAAAGTGTTCTGGTTTTTCAACCTTCCAGATGCCGTCGCCGAACACCTGGCCTGCGTTCTCCCAGCCCACGGAGCCCAGGTCCGCCAGGTCGGTGGTGCCCAGTTTCAAGCGGAAGGCCGAGGCGGGGGCCTGGTCAAAGGTGGGATCCACGGGCACCCAGCGATGGCCCAGTTTCACTTCCACCCAAAAGTGCAGGCCCAGATTCTCACCGGCCGCCATCCAGCCCACCACGCCGCGGGCGGGCACACCCAGTTTGCGAAGCAGGGCCACCGCGAGCACGCCATGTTCGGTGCAGTCGCCCCTCGGATTGCGGCAGACCTCCAGGGCCGATGCGAAACCCACGGTGTAGTCCTTCTGGGTGATCCACTCCCAGACGAAATCCGTGACCAGTTGCGCCAGCTCCCAGCGCGTGGCGCCCTGGGGCGCCCTCATGCGAATGATCAGGCCATCGAAGGCCGGATCGTTGAAAGGCACGAGCGGCGTGGCGGCGAGAAAGGGTGCGTCCTCCTTCGAAGGCTTGCCCTTGACGGGGAGTTCCTTGGCTTCATCGGCCTTCAGTGGCGCGCTTTGTTTCAGCACGAACAGATTGGGCTTCACTTGGTGTTGCTGCGGGTCCTCGAGCAGCTTGAGCGGCTTGGCG
>JANXQX010000164.1 GCA_025353305.1 Holophagaceae bacterium | reverse complement strand
GTTTCACTTGGGACCGCCGTAGAACAGGGCTTCGATGTCTGGGTTCGGCGAGTCGAAGTCATCGGGGACCGAGAATTTCCCCTTCAGGAGTCCATATTTGATCTTGCCCTTGGCTGGAACCAGAGCAGTAAGTCGTGCCTGAGGTTTGCCGTTTCGGGCGATGATCACGTCATCTCCGTTGACCGCTTGATCCACCAGCGCCGAAAGTTGAGTCTTGGCTTCATAAATGTTGATGACCTTGGGCATCCTGCACCTCGATTACATAGTCTAGTCTAGGTTGGTCAACTGTCAAGAATGAGCACTTCAAATGCGGGCTTATTCCGCAAAAAGTTTTGGACAAGGGCTCCAGTAAACCCAGAAATCCTTCTCGACGATTAGGGGCAGAATGCCCTGTCGGGCCGCTACCTGCGCGATGATCAGTCGACGTGCGGAGCGAGGCAGCAAAGCAAATGCAGTCCTTCTTTCCCTCTCCACCGCCCCGGTATTCCCTTGGTCACCTCTCAGGGAATCATCCCCAAATTGGTGTCCAAGGGAATACCGGGGCGGTGGAGGTCGCGCCTTCCTGGCGCAACCAGAGCGTTTTTCAAAAGGACGGCCAAAGCCGCCAGAACTTCCTCAGGCAGCTTGGATCAATCCTCCGAAAATGGAGATCGCAGCATGACGATGATGACCTTCGGCTGCGGTGAGGTGTGGGAAACGCAAAGCGTTTTCCAAGGGGCTGTGGGCAGGCTGCAGACCCGAAGGGCGGGCCATCGGCCCGTTGCCGCCAGGCAATGGGCAGGCTGTCCACAGCTCCGGCGCCTCTCCGCAGCGGGTGGGTCGGAGCGTAAATTCAAAGCACTTCCTGTCTCAAAGTCGTTGACGCGTTCCGTTTCGCATTCAACTCAATCTCGGCCTCTGAAAGCTGTCGAATGAGTTCACTGAAAGAGGGCGATTTGGATAGGAACATCGGCTGCATGGCTTCCAGGTCTCGTGCCAACTCTCCATGTCTGTGCTCGGGAGGAACCAGATGAAAGCTTCCAGGGGCGGCTGTGGCGTAGCTGGCCCAGGCAGAAGCAAAGAATTTGGCCTTGTGGCGCACGACGGCTTGGAGGAGGTCCAAGCGCGCCATGGCCTGGACTCGGCTGGGATGCTGCCAGAGTGCGGCCATGTCCGTATAGTGACGCGCCAGACGGTCTCGAAGAGGCTGGGCGGCGGGACGATGGTATTCGGCATGGAGAATGGTGGCCTTCTCCCAAAATGTCCGCTCCAGTTCTAGCGCCACGACTGGAACGTGAAAGTCCTCGAAGACCAGACCCAAAGCTTCAGCCAGCATCGGCTGAATGACATGGTTTCCTGTAGGCTGCTGGTCGGTCAGGGCACCCAGTTCCAGCTTCACCTGCTTGGCGATGTAACCACCCGCCTGCGGCAGGGCAGATGGATAGCTAAACCAAAGGTTTGGAGTGGCCGCCAGTGAATCAATCTCAAACCTGAGCCAGGAAAGCGCTGGGGTTGGCGTCCCTAGAATTTCTGCAATTGAGGCTTCCAGGGCAGGCTGGAATCGGTCTGCCACACATTCTTCGCATGCCTTGGCGAGTGACTTCATGCGCTTGAGCCTCTGGGTGGCCGATGGCGCATCATCGAGCTCAGCATCGGAAAAGCCTAGGGAAGCGGGAGTCACCGACAGATCGGCATCCTCGGAAAATCGGTCGATGATTCCGAATACTTTTGACAGGGATGTCCCACCTTTGAACACGACGCTGGGAGCCATGGATGGCGTGGCATAGATCCGTCCAAGGATCCAGCAGACCCAGAAATCCTTCTCGACGATTACGGGCAGAATGCCCTGGCGGGCTGCTACTTGCTCGATGATCAGTCGACGTTCGGTGAGAGGAAGCAGAGCAAATACAGTCATTCTTCGCCTCCCGCGATGTAGCGCAGGTATGGGTGCATCCAGGCCGGTGCCATGGGCAAGTCCTTCAATAGACGCTTTCGATCCTTGATATTCAGGGTGTCTCTAAGATGGGCCACACGGGACTTCGTGACGTGGGCTTTCCCGAGACTCCGAAGCGCTGCAAACACCAGACTGCTGGTTGGTGCCGCGCTGCTCATCTGGCGCAAGGGGCGCTGTTTGAGTTGTACCGTCAGCGGACCAACCTTCACAAGTTGACCAGGGCCATCTGTGAGAAACACCGCGCGGACTGGCACTTGCTCTGAGAGTCCCAGAAGATTGGCGGCCATGGCTTCCGTGGACTGGAGCGTAGCTCCGTTCCGGCGCGCCAATGCCTGGGCGATGGCCTCTGCCGTGGGTAGCAGTTCTCCCAGCAAAGGGTGGCTTCGTGGGACATCGTAGAGCCCACGGGCAAGACGCCGGAGGCTGCCTCCCCGCACCAGTCGTAGAAGGATCATTCCGACGCTGTGGGGCGAACCAAGATCCAGGAAGTCAAAGGGCGTGAACACCCTGCCAGGTTCGACCCGCGTTTGTCGGGCAATACGCTGAGCGACTTGCTTACTGGTGACTGTCTGCCTGGGATCCGGGCGTTCAGAAGGGGTATCGGGCAAGGGTGACATGGTGAAAGTTTGAAACAAAAATGTTAAAAAATCAAGCCTATATATTTAACAATATCGAACTACAGAAACTAGAATTATTGACGGATTGAATGGCCCTGGGTGGAGGTTTCTAATGTCCCAACCTCATGGCACCAACCTATGGTTTGAAGAATGAGAGTCTGGCGGGCTCAACCATAGCTTCGCAGTGGCTCTCGATTTGACAAAAGCTATTGGTGTTATACTTACTGCTGCATGTCGAGTGGCCCCCGCTGGGGGTCCGGCAACCGAGCAAGATGCCACGGTGCCCTGGATCGCAAGATCCCATGCGCGAGAAACAACTCGAAAAAGGAGCCACCATGGCCATCGAAATCACCTTCCTCAGTGTGGTGCTCAGGAAATCCTCACTGGAACGTCTGGACCCGGAACTCCAGGCCCTCGCCGAGGCTTTGTTCCGGTGGGAGCCTGATTGGTTCAGAGAAGACGAGCAGCTTTGTGCGACCAGTTTCATGTGCCCTGCCGATGTGCGGGCCTTTGGTACTGCCCTCCGGCAGAGAACCTCCCTCATGCGGACGCGGGACTGGGCCGTCGTGGATATGACGTTGGGTCCGCTGGCACAGGTCCAGTGGCTTGAGTTCCAAGGCGGACTTGAGCAAATTTCGGGGGCGTGGCTCCTGGGAACAGCGCCGGGCAGCCTGGTTCGGACTCCCTTCATGCTGCCAGGGGACCCGGGCAGCTCGTGCTCCTCCCGGAAAGTGGTGAAGCTGTTCGGACGCGACTCGAACCATGATGCCGAGTGCCATCGCGAGGACTTCGGCCGGTTTCTGCCGGATTGGGGCGGAAAGGACCTTTGGTTGGTGCAGGTGGAACCCATCGATGATGGGAAGGATGGTCCACCCCGTGAGAGGTTCGCGTCGATGGAGGCAGGTGCCACCGACTTCAAAACCCTCCAACCCAATGACTTCGCCAGCCAAACCAGCCAGGGAGATGCCTCATGACCCGTGAATGCCTTTTCACTTCCGAATCCGTCTCAGAGGGCCATCCCGACAAGGTGGCGGATCAGATCTCGGATGCCGTCCTGGACTGGCTTCTGGAACGCGATCCCCACGCCAAGGTCGCCTGCGAAACTCTGATCGCCAAGAACTCACTCACCATCGCGGGCGAGTTCAGATCGTCCATTCCGGACCTGATCCCACAACTCCAGTCGGCCATTCCGGGCCTGGCCCGCGGCGTCATCACCAACATCGGGTACACCGCGGAATCGGGATTCGATCCCATTCAGCACGATCTGAGAATGGTCCTGAATGGCCAGAGTCACGACATCAACCAAGGGGTGGAATTGGGAAACGGCGAGTTGGGAGCCGGGGACCAGGGATTGATGTTCGGGTATGCCTGCGAC
>JANXQX010000134.1 GCA_025353305.1 Holophagaceae bacterium | reverse complement strand
CGTGCGTCGCCGCCGGCGAGGGTGAGCGGGATGCGCTCGCTTTCGGGGAAGGGAGCCACCATGAAGAACTGGCCGGGCTTACGGCCCCGGGCCACCTGGGGCGCCTGGACAATGAACGACCAGGTTTCAGGCGCGATGAGCTTCTTCTCCAGGATCAGGTAGCCTTCCTGGGTCTCATCCTCGGACCAGTAGAGGGACTTGCCCTTCAGCAGGGGGAGCATCAGCTGCTCCTCCGCCTCGATGTGGTCGCGGATCAGGTCCACCAGGCGCTGGCCAAGCAGCGTCAGGGAGCGGGGGGCGCGGACGGCGCCCTCGTTGATCTCGCTCAGCAGCTGGAGGTTCAGCTCCCACATCTGGCGGTGATCGTCATAGAGGCGCTGGTAGAGGTTCTCGGCCCCGATCTCCTCGAGCAGGGGGAAGAGTTCACGTTCCTCGGCCTCGTTGTGGGCCCGGAGCACCTCGTAGACCCACCGGGCCCCCTCATCGACCCCCTTCCAGTCCCCGGCGGCAAGGGCCCCGGCCATGCGGGTGAGACGATCCTGGGCTTCCTGATGGGTCGCATGCCAATTGGGGGCCGGCAGCTTTTCAGAAGTGAGCAGGTGGGTGGCCGAGTCAGACATGAACGCCTCCAGATCCGTCCAGCATGGAATGAGCGGAGGCTGATTTCTTTGTCTAAAGACCAAATTGGGAACGGTTGTGATGCAAAGCACAGAGGCCTGCAGTGGCAGGGTTTAGGAGATGGAATAAATATTTCCAATTGCCTATACGGTTGATTCAATCGGGCCGTTTCTGGGTCATGAGTTCCCGGACCTTGGCCACCAAGTCCCGGACTCGGAAGGGCTTCTGGAGGAATCCATCCGGGGGCAGGTCGGCCAGGGACTCCAGCGACTCCCTCTGGGTGTACCCGCTGGTCAGCATCACTTTCACCGAGGGATCCATCCCGCGGATCAGCCGGAAGGCCTCCGCCCCTCCCATCCGGGGCATGGTCATGTCGAGGAAGACGAAATCGATGCGTTCCTTCCGGGCCCGGAAGAGCTCCACGGCCTCCCGGCCGTCCTTCGCCTCGAGGACCGTGAATCCCGCGGATTCGAGGGCGCTGCGGGCCAGATCGCGGATGATGCCCTCATCGTCCACCACCAGGACGAGTCCCTTGAGGGGCTCCGAGGAGAGGGGCTGGTCGGGTTCCGCCGGCACCCTGGCTTCGCTGGCCGGAAAGAGGAGGGTGAAGGTGGTGCCCAATCCCGTCGAACTCTCCACCCGGATCCCCGCCCGGTGCCCGCGGACGATGCCGAGCATGGCGGAGAGGCCGAGGCCCCGGCCGGTGAACTTGGTGGTGAAGAAGGGATCGAAGATGCGCCCGATGGTCTCGGCATCCATGCCGCAGCCGTCGTCGGCGACCTCCATGCGCACGTAGAGGCCCGGCTCGAGCACCTGCCCCGGGAACTCGCTGGAGAGCTGGGCCTGGGTGTATCGAGCGGCCCTGGTCCGCAGGGTGTCCGTGCCGGTCTGGTCGCCGATGGCCTCGGAGGCGTTGATCACCAGGTTCATGGCCACCTGCTGGAACTGGGCGCTGTCCGCCTCCACGGGCGGGAGCCCCGGCTGCAGGTCGTAGCAGAGGGCCACCTTCTTGGAGATGGAGACCGTCAGCAGCTCGCCCATCTCCTGGATGATGCGGTTGAGGTCCTGGGCCTTGACGGCGAAGTGCCCCTTGCCGGCATAGGCCAGCAGCTGGCGCGCGAGGTCCGACCCCCTCTGGGTGGCGGATTCGATGCGCTGGATGCAGTCCCGGAGGCGGGAATCCGCGGGGCTGAGGCCCATGGCCACATCCGCATTGCCCATGATGGCGGTGAGCAGGTTGTTGAAGTCGTGGGCAATGCCCCCGGCCAGGACCCCGAGGCTCTCCAGCTTCTGGGTCTGCCTGAGGGCGTCCTCGGTGCGTTTCCGCTCGGTGATGTCATCCGCCAGGAAGATCGCGCCGGCGAAGCCGCCCTCATCGTCCTGGAGCCCCGTGATGTACCAGTCGCAGAGGAGTCGCTGGCCCGTGTTGGCCACCGCCGGAAGGGTGAGGCGCATGCCGCTGGATCCGCCGGTCGTCAGGACACTCCTCCGCTGGTCGACTTCCTCCTGGCGCTCTTCGGGGATCAGGAACCGCGGGTCCTTCCCGAGCACCTCCTCCCGCGGGTAGCCGAAGGTGACCTCCGCGGCGGGGTTCCAGTCCCGGATCCGAAACGAGGCGTCGGTCTCGATCACCGCCAGGGGGGTGTTCTCCAGGTGGCTGCGGTTCCGCTGGATGGCCTCGTGGAGGGAAGCCGTCATGTCGTGGGCCAGCGCGAGGGCCCGGGCCCGGGTTCCCACCAGGGACCACGCCACCGCCGCCAGGCAGAGGCTCATGCCCAGGCCGCCAAAGAGCACCCAATCGGGCAGATGGCGTCCCTCCGTCCGGAAGAAGCCCGGCTTGGGCGCATAGCCCAGGTTCCAGCCCCGCCCGGGCAGGTCCAGGGTCCGGAGGTTGGCCGCCGGGATGCCGGCCGGCCAGTCCGGGCTCCGGTAGAGCCGCGGCGACTCCGGATCGGCCAGGGCGTCCACCACTTCGAAGGCGATCTCCACATCCTCCCCGCGGAGGACATCCTCCATGAGCGGAGGGAGGAGGATGCCCGCGGAGACCCACCCCTGGAACTCCTTCCCGTGATTCAGGGCCGAGTCCTGCGCAGGTTCCTGCCGGAAGATGGGCACCCACAGGGTCACCGCCGGCTGTCTGACCTGGCCGTTGGTGAAGTACAGCAGGCCCGAGAGGGTGGGCCTGCCGGTGGCCCGCGCGCGCTCGGCCGCGCTTCGTTGCGTGTAGCTGGCGCCCACATCCAGCCCCAGGGCGCCCGGGCTCTGTTCGGCGGGCTCGCAGAGCTCGATCATCAGGTGGTCCGGGTCCAGGCCCGGGTCCCGGAGGGGACGGGGATCCATCCTGGGACGGTGATAGCGGCCCGTGAGCTGGGCATGTCGCAGCAGGTAGTCCTGCAGGTCGGCCTTCGGCACGGGCACGATGTAGGCGAGGCTGGTGAGGCCGGCGTGGCGCTTGGCGAGGTCCAGGTGCTCGACGTAGGTCCGCCAGGCCTCCGCGGTGACCTCGGGCTTCGCCTCGAGCACCATCCCCTTCGCCCCGCGGAGGATGTCCTCGTACCGGCCCACCCGGTTCTGGATGGCGAGTTCAGTGCGGGTCACGAACCGCTGGATTCGGGCCACATCGCGCTGCTGCTGGGCCGTGACCGTGGCCTGGTGCAGGACGAGGGTGGCGGCCGCCCCCATGGCCAGCAGAAGCAGGGCCCAGCCCCAGGGGCGATGCTTGAAGCTCATCAGGGGGGAAGTAGACGGGGTGAATATCTGCATCATGGGTTTGGGGCGCATGTCGATGGTATCGGCAATACTCCCACCGGAAATCATGAAAGGCCGGAGCAGCCCGGTCGCGGTAGGGTGGAGGTGCCGGAGACCGCCTGCGTGGACCCCATTGAAGAATTCCTGCTTGCCGCCCAGAGGTGCCTGCACCATCCCTCCGAGCGGGCCCGGCTGGCGGTGATCCTGCCCCATTGGGCCAGCCGCTGGCGCGGCAAGTCTCGCCTGCTGGACCTCAGCGTGAGCCACCACGGCTCCTTCCTGCACTTCAACCAGCTCATCGACGGGAAGTGGGCCCAGGCCTTCACCTTCGTGGCCACCCGCCGGGAGGGCGTCTGCCTGCGGGGCCCCGAGCCCGACCGCATCCGCAAGTCCCACAAGCTGCGGCGCAACAAGCTCAACGCCGCGCCCCTGGATGCGCTGTTCGAGGCCTGGTCGCTGCATCCCGAGGCCCGGCCCGCGGGCCATGCCGTGGAATTCTTCCTCGAGGAGACCCCCGACGAGGTGTGGGAGGCCTGCCTGGCCGAGGTGATCACCCACCTCGGGGCCTGATGGGCCTTGAAGTTCGGCCCCGACTGGGGCATGGTTTCTAGACCATGTTGATGACCTTCCCGACCCCCGCCTTCCTGTTTAGCTTTCGCGCCTCGGGTGCGAGGGCCGTCGGCGTCTAGATTCCCCACCGACCTTCCCTTCCGCCCCCGAGACCCTACAGGCTCGGGGGTTTTTGGTTTTCAGGAGATCCGTCATGACCCAGCATTCCGATTCAGCGCCCGACGGCTTGGACCTGGCCGTCCTCCGGAAGGGCATCGACGCCCTGGACAACCAGATGCTGGAGCTGCTCAACCGCCGGGCCGCGCTGGCGGGGGACGTGGGCCGGATCAAGGCCGCCGCGGCCCCGGAGGCGCCGTACCACACCCCCAAGCGGGAACGGGAGGTGCTGGCCCGGCTCGAGGCCGGCAACCCCGGGCCCTTCCCCACCGCCGCCATCCGGGGCGTGTTCCAGGAGATCATGAGCGCCTGCCTCAGCCTCGAGAAGCCGCTGCGGGTGGCCTTCCTCGGCCCCGAGGGCACCTTCACCCACCTGGCGGCGCGGCACCAGTTCGGCATGTCCAGCCAGGCCGCGCCCATGGGCACCATCGCCGCCGTCTTCCAGGCGGTGGAGCGGGGCCGGGCGGACTACGGCGTGGTGCCCGTGGAGAACGCCACCGAGGGCGCCGTGGATTCCACCCTCGACGCCTTTCTCGAAAGCCCGCTCCAGATCTGTGCCGAGATCCTCCTGCCCGTGGACCAGGCCCTGCTCCTGCGCACGGATCTCGATCTGGCCGCGGTGCGCCGTGTCTACTCCCATCCCCAGGCCCTGGGCCAGTGCCGGAAGTGGCTCGAACAGCACCTGCCCCAGGCGGATCGCGTGGAGGCCCCGTCCACCTCCGAGGCCGCGCGCCTGGCCCGGGAGGACGCCGAGGGCGCCGCCATCGCCTCGGAGATGGCGGCGGAGCTCTTCGGCCTCAAGGTCGCGGAGACGCGCATCCAGGACCTCACCACCAACGCCACCCGGTTCCTGGTGCTGGGCCCCAAGTCCGCCGAGCCCACGGGGCGGGACCTCTGCAGCCTGCTGGCCCTGGCCCAGGACGGGCCCGGCGCGCTGCTGCGGTTGCTGGAACCGCTGGCCCGGTACGGCCTCAACCTCAGCCGCATCCAGAGCCGCCCCACCCGGCGCCGGGCCTGGGAGTACGCCTTCTTCCTCGACCTGGAGGGCCATGCCCAGGAGCCCTCCGTGGCGGCGGCCCTGGAGGAGCTCCGCCAGAGCGGCGCCCAGCTGCGGGTGCTGGGCAGCTATCCCAAGGCTCCGGAGGTCGCATGAGTGCCCGATTGGAGACGACGAAGGACTCCGCCTCGAAGGCTTGGCGGCCCGATTCCTGGCGTGCCTTCCCCGCCGCCCAGCAGCCCGACTATCCCGATGCGGTCGCCCTGGAGGCGGCCCTCGCGGAGCTGCGCCTGCTGCCGCCCCTGGTGGTGGCGGAGGAAGTGGACCAGCTGCGCGCGCAATTGGCGGAGGCCGCCGAAGGCCGGCGCTTCCTGCTCCAGGGCGGCGACTGCGCCGAGGCCTTCGCGGACTGCCGGGGCGATCTCATCGCCGATAAGCTGCGCGTGCTGCTCCAGATGTCCGTGCTCATCACCCACGTGGGCCGCACGCCGGTCATCCACCTGGGGCGCATCGCCGGCCAGTACGGCAAGCCCCGCAGCGGGGCCACGGAAAAGGTGGACGGCCGCGAGGTGTCGGTCTACCGGGGCGACCTCGTGAACGGCCTGGCTCCGGATGACCGTACGCCGGATCCGCACCGGCTGCTGCGGGCCTACTTCCGGGCCGGCGCCACGCTGAACCACCTGCGGGCCCTGGTGGACGGCGGCTTCGCGGACCTGCACCATCCCGAGCGCTGGGAACTGCCCTGGGCGAAGCAGGATGCCGGCCACTACCGCGCCACCCTGCGCCTGGCCCAGCAGTCCCTGGACTTCGTCCGGCGCCTGGGCGGGCTGCCCGCGCACCTGCGCACCGGTGAGCTGTTCACCAGCCACGAGGCCCTGCACCTGCCCTTCGAGGAGGCCATGACGCGCCCCGGCCGCGACGGGCACTACAACCTGGGCGCCCACTTCCTCTGGATCGGCGAGCGCACGCGCCAGCTGGGCGGCGCCCACCTGGAATACGCCCGGGGCCTGCGCAACCCCCTCGGCCTGAAGGTGGGGCCCGCCATGAAGCCCGATGAATTGCTCCGCACCCTCGAGATCCTGGATCCCCAGCGGGAGCCGGGCCGGCTCACCCTCATCACCCGGTTCGGGGCCGGCAAGGCCCAGGCCCTGCTGCCCAGGCTCGTGGAGGCGGTGAAGGGCTCGGGCCACCCCGTGCTCTGGAGCTGCGATCCCATGCACGGCAACGGCCGCACCACGAAGGGCGGGATTAAAACCCGGGCCTTCGGCGACATCCTCCAGGAGCTGCGCGAGGTCATGGCCCTGCACCGCCGCCTGGGCTCGCACCTGGGCGCCGTGCACTTCGAGCTCACCGGCCAGCCCGTCACCGAGTGCATCGGCGGCGTGGAGGGCCTCGCCGAGGCCGACCTAGGCCGCTCCTACCTCAGCGGCTGCGATCCCCGCCTCAACCGCAGCCAGAGTCTGGAGATGGCCTTCCTCATCGCCAAGATGCTGGGGGATGCGAACAGCGCCTGAGGGAAGCCGCGGATCGGGCCTGCCCGCCGCGGCGAGAGGACCAGGGCCGAGAAAGCTGAACTGAGAGAAAAGACACCGGACCCAGCGGGCTGGGGCCGAGTCGTGGCCTGGTCGGGCCCTGGCTCAAGGATGTGACAGGGCCCAGCTCAAGGAGAAGAGGATCAAGCCCACAGACACTTTGGCGATGAATTTCAACTTGATGGAAAGACTTGGACTAGGAGCCTCCAGCAGGTCACCACTCCCAGCAGCCAATAGGAATATCGAAGCCCAGAGGATGATGCTCTTGTGAATCAATGGCTGCGGGCTCTTCACCAGTACGAGCCCCCCGAGCACAAGGCAGATGCAGCCTCCGGTCAGCATGGACCAGGCAAGAAAGCGGGAGCCGGGGGATTCAGGGCCGACGGGCATTGGGGGGCGCCTAGCGAAAGAAGCTGATCAGTCCCGCCGCAGCGGGGACGATGGCTCCGAACCTGGCCGCGTGCGGCTGGGCCCGGGTTGAACGAAGGGTCAGGCGCCTCATGGCCCACCGGTGCTGACCTCGAGGGCCAGCCGAGTCAGGTTCTGCTCATTCGCAGCCTCAAGGAACTGGCGCATGTTCTCAGCAAACGCATGATTTTCAAAAACCCCGACCCAGGAAACGAGGGTTCCCGTTGCGCTAGGTTCTAGGGAAATGGACAGCTCGAAGAGCGGCAGATTGACATGTTTAATCCGAACCATCGCATTGGGAACGATTTCCAGGAACTCTGATTGGTTCGGATAGTCGGTCCCGTCCGGACCGTGCATGGTGAAGAGCCAGGATCCACCCTCCCTAAACTCGAAGGTCTGGAACGTATTCGTGAAGCCGTCCGGGCCCCACCAGCGGGCGAGACGCACTGGATGCTGGATGGCCGAAAAGACAGATTCAGGAGTAGCTGAAATGTCTCGGGAGTGGCGAAAGACCGACATCAAAACCTCCGGGATCTGGGATGGCCAGGATTGTATCGTGGCGCCGAACGTGTAGGCGGGCGAAGCCCCGCCCGAAGGGGTCGGTGGCAACTGACGGCTGGCAGTCTGCGTTCGATCACTTCGTGGCCGCGCCGACAAGGCACTCACCCGGCACCTCGAATCCACCAGGCGATTCGAAACGACACATTGAGCCTTCTACTTCGTTCCACACGGACTCGCGTTCTTGAGGGGGCAGGTGAGCCATCATGGCATTGAAGGCGCCGAAGGCTTCTCGGGCGACCCGCACGTACTCGGCAGAACTGGCCATTCTCAGGGGCACCGGCACGGCGCGAACCTCGGGGTCGGCAAATCCGGCTTGACGGAAGACGCCTTCGAGCAGACCAGGATCGCCAAGGCTGAACGGTCCGGGTTGCCCCGGAACGGGAGGCGGGAGTTGTGCGCGCCGGCGGATGATGGAACCGGGCATGGCACCCCAACTGTTTCGATCGGGCGTGGAAAAGACAACGACGGCAACCCGACCACCCGCTCTCAGGGCACGGCGCCACTCGCGCAACGCTGTCACGGGGTGCGGCATGTACATCAGGCCAAGCCGGCACAGCACCGCATCAAAGGAGGCGTCGGGGAGATCCAACTGCTCGCCGTCCATGACGCGGGTTTCAACCTGTTTGAGTCCCCGTTCATGGGCGACCTGGAGCGCAAGCTCAACGATCCCTTCCGAGATGTCGGTCGCCAGCACGTAACCGCCAGCGCCGACTCGTTCGGCGGCGCTGACAGCCGGTTCACCAGCACCGGCGGCGATGTCCAGGATGCGTTGACCTGGCTGGATCTGGGCCAGGTCGAGCATCTGGCGTGTGACTTCGCCATACCATCGATCCAGAGTGGGATTCCAGCGTCGCCATGCTGCGCCGTCCTTGTTCCATTGCTCTCGCTGCACGTCCTTGTACTTGGCTGCGTCGAATGAGGGATGCTGTTCGGCCACGCAATGCCTCCTCCCGATTAGACGTTAAGGTTGCTTCGCGGTGCGGGGCTCAGGCTGCGCACGAATGAAGCCAACCGGCCACGCCTGCACCAAGGCGCTGGGCGAAGCCGGGAGAGCGAAATGCTGAGAGAGAGCAGAAGACAATGCAGGCTGGGCCTGGGTTTCCATAGATCTCGAGGGGCGCATGCGCCCATCGGGTGAGCAGAGGGTTAGGCTGATGCCGGGTTTAACGAAGGAGGCTGGTTGCCTGTCCATGCTTACGACCCCGTGAGGCCAGCACCGCAAAGGCGCCGTTGAGGATAAACACATAGGCTACGAAAGCGGCATTTTCAAAGTTGTAGGTTTGAACCGACAGAAGGCTTATTCCGAAGCCGAATGTGCTGATTGCATAGGCAATCCAACTCTCAGAATGAGGATGGCGATACGACTTGATAAGAGTCGGCATGCCCGCCAGCATATCGGCCAGCAGCGAGAACAGTATGGCCAAGTTCGGATTGTCGGTAATGGCCCAGAGAAGGAGGCCGATGATCGCCGCTGCCATCAGGTAGTAGTCGCGCGGTTCACTTTTCCAATAGGCTTTCCTGTTGAAGAAAGATACAGCGACGATAAGCAACGGTGTGAAGCCGGCGACAAACGACGTCCACGATAAACTTTTGACGCCCTGCGCCCTTTGCGCCACAAAAATGACCATCGGGAAGATTCCCCAAAGCAGCCACGTGATGCGGTTGGGCTGGGCCTTGCCGAGGATGGTTTCGTATAGGTAATAGAAGCCGCCGAGCGAGCCGATGATGGCACCAATAATCGCGCAATATTCGGGAAGCATGGAGCGCCTGACGAAGGAAGCTAAGCGGCCGCGCCTGCACCGAGGCGCTGAGCGAAGCCAAGGAAGCGGGAGAAGAGAAAAGCGGAAGGCAATGCGGGCGGGGTCCGAATTGAACTGTGGGTTAGGCAGCTGTTTAAGGAAGAGTCATTGCATAAAGTTTCATTGACGCAGAATCTTGTCCATTGATTTCCCTTTTGCGAGCTCATCAATGAGCTTGTCGAGGTATCTAATTTTCTGTGTGATGGGATCTTGAATGTCTTCGACGCGAATGCCACAAACGACGCCCCTGATTTGAGAACTGTTTGGGTGGACCGCCGGGGCCTGATCAAAAAAGGTTTGGAAATCAATTTTGACCGCTGTGTGGTGACTGAGCTGCTCAGGACTGTAGCCTGTCAACCAGCAGATGATTGTGTCGACCTCTTCCTTTGTCCGATTCTTTCGTGCGGCCTTTTGTACGTATAGCGGATATACGCTGTTGAACAATAATTTTGAGATTTGGCGTGAGGACATCGCAACCTCTCTCTGAAGATGCTCGTTTAGTCTGAAGAATACCTGACCAAGGAAGCTAACCGGCCCCGCCTGCACCGAGGCGATGAGCGGAGCCGAGGAAGGCGGAACAAGAGAAAGAGCGGGAGACAATGCCGGCGGGGGCGGGTTTCCATAGATCCCGATGGGCGCATGCGCCCATCGGGTGAGCGGAGGTTCAGGCGCGCTGTCCCGCTTGAGCTGATGGTTGATCGTGTTCATTGAGATCGGAGGACTCGATTGGTGTGGCTGGAGGCCTGGAATGGGGAGCTATCCGTTCTTCAAAGACCCGGCGACCCTGTAATTACTGAAGATGATGCCGGTCGGGAACGCAATCGTGCTGACAAGCTCGAATGTGCGCGGCGGGGTTCCCTCCGCAAAGAAGCGCTTCCCCGTGCCCAACAAGATCGGATAGACGGCCAGCAGGACTTCATCCGCAAGCCCATGTTCGAGCAGGGTCGATGTCAGCGTGGAGCTACCCGAGAGGATAAGATCCGGGCCGTCCTGCGCCTTGATGTGGCGAATGCCCTCGACGAAGTCCGGTCCAAGGCCCTCGAACGGGCCCCATTCAAGGCTTTCCGGACGGTGAGTCACGATATATTTTGTTGCCGCATTGAGGCCGTCCGCCATCGGACTGCTCGGCGCCTTTGGCCAGAAGGCCGACCAGATATCGTAGGTGCGACGACCAAGCAACAGATCGAAGCTCCCGCCATACGCCGCGAGCATTGCATCCCGGCCAGCGGGGGTCCGATAAGGCGCGGTCCAGTCGCTATAGGGGAAATGGTCGCCGTCGTCGGAATGCTGGATCACGCCGTCCAGCGAAATATGTTCGATGATTTTGAGCTTTCTCATTTGAGCCTCCGTGTTCTGGGGTTCAAGGTTCTGAGGATGCCTTCATCCTCGCTTGGCCGAGCCCGCCCACGTCGGCCTAACGAATGAAACCAACCTGCCCCGCCTGCGCCGAGGCGCTGAGCGGAGCCAAGGAAGCGGAACAAAGAGAAAGAGCGGAAGGCAATACAGGAGGGGTCCGAGTAGAACGCCGGGTTAGGCGTCAGGTTCTTCACTGTCGAGCTATGACCACGTGAGTGGCCCTTTGCGAAGCTTCGTGCTTCGTGCAAGCGTAGCCCAAGGCTGGAAGATTGATTCCTTGGAAGAGCCGCTCACCTGAGCCAAGCAGGACCGGCGCGATTGCGACGTGCATTTCGTCGATGAGGCGCTGCCGAAGGTACTGTTGAATGACACTGACTCCGCCACCTAGTCGCACATCCTTG
>JANXQX010000089.1 GCA_025353305.1 Holophagaceae bacterium | reverse complement strand
GTACCTGATCAAACGCCCCCTTGGTAAGGGGGGCATGGGAACGGTCTATCTGGCTGAAGATCCCATGCTCAAGCGCTGGGTGGCCATCAAGGTGGTGACCACCTATGATGAGGCCCGCGAGCACGCCATGGCCCGGTTCCGTCGTGAAGCGGAAATCAGTGCCCAGTTGAACCACCCCAACGTGGTGACCGTTTTCGATGTAGGTTTGGAACCTGACGTGGGTCCCTTCCTGGCCATGGAATATGTGGAAGGCAAGAGCCTGGCCAAGCACATCAAGGATAAGGATCTCGATCTTGAGACTTCGGTCCGGGTGCTCATCCAGGCCATGCGGGCGCTCAGGGCGGCCCATCGTCTGGGCATCGTGCACCGGGACGTGAAGCCTGAAAACATCCTGATCAGCGAGAACGGACGCGCCAAGCTCATGGACTTTGGCATCGCGCGCACGCTGGGCCAGATGAGCCTCTCCTCCGAACGCCCGATGTTCCGAGAGCCTTCCGCCATTGATCCAGAAGATGCGGTGGTCAGCCAGGGCTATGCGCAAACCTTGGCGCTGCGCATCACAGGCACCGGGGATTTTCTTGGGTCGCCTGCCTATTCGCCGCCAGAAGTTCTCAAGGGCAGCGATGGCACCCCCAGTTCGGATCGCTATTCATTCGCTGCCACTACGTTTGAATTGCTCACGGGGAGACTGCCCCATCCCGGCAGCAATCTCACGGCCATCCTCATCCATATCCTCCAATACCCGGTGGCCATTCCTCCGGACATGCCGCCTAAGCTCGCGGCCGTGTTCAAGCGTTCGCTGGCGGCGGATCCCGATGACCGCTATGCCACACTGCTGGATTTCATTGAAGAGTTGATCGATGCCCTGCCGGGTCCCACCAATCTGCGTTCCCGGCTATTCGCTTCCCTCGCCCAGGAGGATGACGTTGGCGACATCATGTCCCAGCGTCGCAACCAGGCCCAGATGGGTGTTGAGGCGCCCCAACCTGAGCCCGAGTACCAGTCCAGCCGGAAACTTCGCCCTGGCGGGTCAGCGGTTCGTATCGATCTCGATGAAGGGTCCTCCTCAATCCAGGATGCGGTCCGCGCTACCCCAGGCCGCATCACGGACAAAGGCATCAGCGCGCGCCGCAAGCCTGTTCACCGCGAGCAGGAAAAGCCAGGCTTTGAAGGCTGGATGATCGTGAAGTGGGCGGCTGGAATCATCATTTTCTTTCAGGCCTTCTGGTGGCTCTACCCGCGAATCATGGACCCAAGCCGGACGTTGAATCTGGAATCCATGCCCACTGACGCTGATGTCTATCTGGATGGGAATCTTGTGGGCCGTACGCCGATCCACGACTTGAAAGTGAGTGGTCGCGCGAAGAGTTTGCGGTTGGACAAGGAGGGCCACATTCCCCGTTTCGTGGCGGTTGAGGAAGGCGATGTGAAGCTGCGGATCTCCCTGGATGCCAAGCGCCCGGGTTTCCTGGTGATCTCGGATCCGCCGGGTGCCGAGGTCCATCTGAACAGTGTTTATGTGGGTCGCACGCCCATGAATGATCTGCCGGCCATTCTAGGCGGCGTGGGTGAAATCCGCGTCAGCCTGAATGGTTACAAACCCTGGCGCAGCGTGCTGGTGCCGGGCGAGGCCATTCCCAATCCGGTGAAACTCGAGAAAATCGATTAGGTGTGAGGCATAAGGGTGTGAGGGGCGAGGTGAAAGATGGCCTCCTGCTTGGCGCGGCTTGCCTCGTGCCTCGCCACCTCACCCCTGACTAAGTCAGGAAGAAACGCATGAACAGGAACACGCCTCCGTTCCAAAGTCCATGTACGAGGATGGAGGTGAGCAGGTTGCCCGTGCGCAGCACCGCAAGACCCAGCACGATGCCCAACGTTGCCAGTGTGGGAATTGCAGTGGGCTGGAGATGGATGAGGCCGAACAGCAATCCGGTGGCAAGCAGCGCCATCAGGGTTCCGCCGCGCAGATTCTTCCATTGATGGCTCAGCCACGGAAGCAGAAAGCCTCGGAACATGAGTTCTTCGAAGCAAGGCGCCAGGACCGCGACAGTTAAAAATAATAGTGGAAGCGCCAAAGGTCCCCGCGTCTTTTCTACAAGATCGATGAGCTCTTTTTGAGGGGGTTGTGCGGTCCTCAGGAATGGACTCATCAGTAGCGCCACCGCGAGCACGGCGACCATGGCCAGGGACAGGAAACCAAGTCCCCAGGCCAGGCTGCGGCCATGCGCGCCCGGCGCGACCCGGTGCATGACCTGGCGCAAGGTGATGCCTTCCGCGGCGCAGAGAAAAGCCACACCCGCGATTGCCTGGATGACGTAGGCAAAGGGCAGCCCTATAGGTTTCAAGTAGGGCAGGACCGCCACCAGCGCCGCGACCAGAGAGCCTGAGCACATCTGTACGGTGAGCCAGCCGAAAAAAACAAGCAGTGCGGCCCTTGGGCCCATCGCATAGACCATTGGAGAAAATCTCCGCGGGACTTTTCGGGTGATGATCAATAGGATCGCGAACGCAACACCTGCAAAGGCAAGCAGTAGGGCGGCGAGTCCGGTCATGCCAAACAGCGCCACCCGGCCCATGGCCAGGGCTTCGGCTTCTCGGCGCAAACCCGAGCCATCACGTCCCTGCTTCTCGGCCCATTTCGCCTTCATCAATCGCGCGCCATAGTCGCCGCCCAGCGCTTGCACAACTGCCGACTGGTCCTCCTCACTCAAGCTTGGGCCCTCGGCGTAGGCCCAGGCCCAGCCCTTGCGGAAAGCCACACCGGGCCCCGGAGGCAGAGGTCCGCCAAGCGCAAGTTTTTTCGCGTTGACCTTTTCCCCAGAGTCAGTTGATTCGGCCAGCAGCACCGAAAGCAAGGCTTTATCCCAAGGATCATCAAGCCGGTCCTGTAATTTTGAAAGACTGCCCTTGAACACTCCTGCGCCCTTACTCAGTTTTTGACCAAGGGCCTGCACCTCCATCACGTGGCCCAATACCCCAACCTGTTTGGAGGGTTGGGCCTTTGCGATGGAACGGATCTGGAGTTGGCGCATTCCCATGAACACGCAAATGAGCGCCAGCAGCGTGATGAGCGGATCAGCCCACTGGCGGTCCGGGTTCCAGGGGCCTTGGTCGGTTTTCAATGAAGGATCCATGGAATAAGGATGACTGAGATAGGCTCATTCGAGGAGATTCCATGGCCTACGACCATTCCATCGAGGTGCGTTTCCGGGACCTGGATGCCGCGCGGGCGTGGCTGGAGGGACAAGCATGATTCTCGGCACAGCCCTTTTCTGCGATGGCCCCGTTGAGCGTCGGGCTTTGGTGGCGCGCCTTGCAGACGGTCGAGTGGTGGATCTCAACCGGATCGAGCAGGCACGCTTGCGGAAACTTGGCGAAGGCCAACCCGAAGGGCTAGCTGATGCCCTTGTGCCACCCAGCTTGAGGCGGATGCTGGACGGCGGCCCACGCGCCCTCCAGCGCGCCAGGCAGGCGCTCGCTTATGCCGAGAAATGGAGCCAGCGCGGAGATCTGCCGGCATGGCTCGCACCTTCCGCGGAACCTATGGCATTGCTGCCGTGTCTACAGCGGCCCTCACAACTGCGCAGGGCCGACGGAACTCAGCGCGATCGGTTTCAGATCAAAGGACCGGGCGCAAGAATTTCATCCCAACCGCAGATCATGCTCGCGGTGGTGGGTGGATTCGGAGAGGTAAGGGGTTATTGCCTTGCAGCAGAGGATGGTGAGACCACCGTGCTTGGCGCCTGGATGGCCTTGGAACTGCCGACTGGTCACCTGGAACTACGAGCCGCCAACCATCGTCGCAGCGTGGCGCTGGATGCATGGGAGCACCTGGACCTGCCATCCTTGCGATCCGGGGAGGTAATGCTTCTGCCACCCTCCCGGCTCAAACCCTTTCCCGCGTTGGAGCCCGGAGCCCGCTTGAATCTGTCCTGGCCGATGGAAGAAATGGAACTCATCCTCGGTGAGAAGCTGCCCCACCCCACCTTGCAGTGAGCAGGAGGCGGCGGGGACCACGCTCACCGCCAACAAAGTTGTCCGGCATGTGATCGGGGGCTGGCTACTTGTGGAACCACGAATCTGACTACCATGGCTAGGACCACTTCTTCTCCGCTCCCTGGAGGGCCGCATGACTGCACGGACCATCGCCGTAGGGGATGTGCATGGGCAGATGGAACAACTCCTGGTGTTGATGGGGCGGCTGCCAGTCCTGGAAGCGGAAGACACGATGCTCTTCATCGGGGACTACCTGGATCGGGGGCCGCACTCCGCTGAACTCATCAGGTTCCTGCGTGAGGATCTCCCGCGGAGAACCCCCGCGAAAATCGTGACCCTTCGCGGAAACCACGAAGATGCGTGGCTCAAAATACTCGCCGGCGAGCGGTCCAATTTCGTCCTTTCAGCGAACAACGGATGCTTGGCGACCTTTCGATCCTTCGTTGAAGGTCCACCGGCTGAGCCGGGGGCATTCCCGACAAGCCCGGAGGAGATGGAGGCACTGATCTCGGGCTCGTTCTTTCCAGCAGAGGTCGTGTCGTGGATGGAAGGCCTGCCTTTCTTCCACGAAGATGATCACGCCATTTACGTGCATGGCGGACTTCCTTCCGTTGGTGGAGCCTGGGAACACCCAGCCCGATATCCCGATCCCAGCCGGCTCGCGTGGTGCCGGGACATCCTTTTTTTCTCGGACTACAAAGGCAAACGGGTCGTCTTCGGCCATACACCTGCGTCCCACCTGCCACAGCACCTGAGCATCAATACGCCGAACGATCCAAGCGATGTCTACATATCGGGGGATGTCATAGGCATTGATACAGGATGTGGGCGGGGTGGGTTCCTGTCCGCCATCGAACTGCCCAGCCTGGCCATCTACGAGTCGAGGGGATGATCCTGCTCATCGGCGATTGACTGGTTTAGCGGCCATCATCCCCACCCCAGCTCCGAGAGGCGCGCTTCCCCGATTCCGAAATGATGGGCCACCTCGTGCAGGACGGTGGTGATCACTTGGTAGCGCAGCTGTTCCAGATCCTCGCAGTTGGCCAGCAGGGGCCCCCTGAAGAGCGTGATGCGGTCAGGAAAAGCCGCGGGATCGTGCGTGCGCCTTGTCAACGGAACCCCGGAATAAAGCCCGAAGAGCGTGTGCCCCGACCTGACCCGCATTTCGCGAATCACTGCAACACTAGGCTCCTCCTCGATGATGACCTCCACATTGTCCAGGAACTCGCGGAACTCAACAGGAATCAGGGCCAGCGACTCCGCCACGAGTTCCTTGATGACTTGATCCGGCACATCCATCCTTCGGCTCCGATGCAACCTCTATTCTGCCGAATCCGAGTGTGCCCCGCAGACAAAAGGCGCCGGCATTGCCGACGCCTTTTGTCTTGCTTGCCTGTATCAACGAATCAATGGGCAAGGCGTGATGTCATGGCGTAGACAATGAGCAGGAGCAGCACGAGCCCCAGGCCGAAGAAGATGTATCCGAAGCTGCGGGCGATGCCCTTCCAGGCTTCCCATTCGTCCTTGACGCGGAAGCTGTCCAGGCGGCCTTCGGCAAGAAGCCTGTCATACCAGCGCTTGCGCTCGTGGAGCATTTCGCTCTTGGAAACCCTCCCTGAGAAGATCACGGTGTCCATGGGGAACTTCTCCAACCGGAAGTGGGTATTGAAGAAGTGCACCGTGAAGATGAATCCCGCCGCCAGCAAGGCTTCATCAGAGTGCACAATCAACGACACATTGATCATCCACCCGGGCACGAAGCGGCTGAAAAACTCAGGGAACCACATGATCATGCCTGAGACACCGATGGCGAAGACGCCCCAGAACACCGCGAGATAGTCGAACTTCTCGAAATAGGTCCACCGGTCGAATTGCGGCTTGGGCCCTTTGCCGAAGAACCACTTGTTATGGTCGACAAGATCCTTCAGGTCCTGCTTCGTGGGAATCATGGAATCAGGGTGGCTCATGGCTTTCCACAGCCGGTTGATGGCGACCTTCCCGGTTTCCGGATCGCGCAGGTAGCCGCGGTTCTTCCAGAAGTTGACGAGCGTGTCGCTGATGTGGAGCGCGAAATATAGGAAGGTGATCACGGCGCCGAAGTGGTGCAGGGTGCGCGCTACTGACGGGCCGCCCAGGACTCCGAACATGGTCTTCGCCCAGTCCGTGTAGTAGAACTTCAACGGCATGCCGGTGAGCACCAGGAGCAGGAAGCTCGTGACCACAAGCAGATGCAGGAACCGCTCGAAGGGTTGGAAGCGGGTGAACTGCTCGTCGTCCTTGGCGATATTGATCTTCGCTTCCCGGAACTGTTTCGAATCGTGGCGGTACAGCCAGACCGACCGGAAGAGCCAGAGCAGCGTGTGCGCGCCGAACACCGTGAAGGTGCCGACGAGGAGGATCGTCATCACCAGGAAGACGTAGTAGAGCTGAGGATAGTTCTTGCGGTCCAACGGGTTGGCGTGGGGCGCGTATCTCGTGAAGCTCGCGTTGGCTTTCGGGTGGCATTGCTTGCAGGTCTGGACGATGTTGGCCGCGGAGAGCCTGGAATTCGGGTCCGAAGCGCGCATCACGTCGTGGTGGCCGTGGCAGTCATAGCAGGCGGCCACCTCCCTCGCGGCGTTCGTCTTGCCCAGGGCCATGGCTTTGCCGTGGTATGTGTCGCGGTAGTGCTCCAGGCGGTCCGCGTGGCACTTGCCGCAGGTCTGGTCCGCCAGCGACTTGAAATGCCCGCTCGTGGGAGTCTCGATCTGGTGGGCCGAATGGCACTGGATGCAGACCGGGCCGCGGGGGTCGCCCTTGGCGAGCAATTGGCCGTGGATGCTCTTGTTGTAGATCTCCTCCACGGTGACATGGCACTTGCCGCAGGTCTTGGCGACATTGGCGTGGTTGATGGGCGAGCTGCGGTCCACGGTGCGCTTGATGTCGTGGACACCATGGCAGTCGTTGCAGCTCGGCGCGACGATGAGACCCTTCTTCAGCAGCGCCTGCCCGTGGATGCTCTCCTGGTACTGGGAGCCCACCATGGGGTACTTCATCTTGTATTCATCGGTGAGATTCCTGTTGGCGTGGCATTTGGCGCAGGTCATAGGAAGGTTCATCTTGTAGACCGGTGAATCGGTTTGCTTTACGGGGGTGATGTAGTGGTTCCCGTGGCAGTCTGTGCAATTTGCCGCGGCCGACGCGCCCATGGCCTTGCTCATGCCGTGGATGCTGCCCGAGTAGACCTTGGCTTCGTCGGTGTGGCAGGTTCCGCAGTCCACTTTCGCAGGTGGGTTCCCGCTATCCGGGTGGGTCATGTCGGCGTGGCAG
>JANXQX010000087.1 GCA_025353305.1 Holophagaceae bacterium | reverse complement strand
AGGTGCGTTCTACGGGCCCAAGATCGAATTCCAGGTTCTAGATGCACTGAAGCGTCCCTGGCAGCTGGGCACGCTGCAAGTCGATTACTCCATGCCCGCCCGGTTCGGACTCAAATTCACGAAATCCGATGGCACCGAGGAAGCCCCGGTCATGCTGCACCGAGCCATGCTGGGCAGCCTGGAGCGGTTCATGGGGATCCTCATCGAGCATTGCGCTGGTGCGTTTCCCACCTGGCTGGCACCTGTGCAGATAGCGATCCTGCCCATCACGGACCGTGTGCATGAATTCGCCTCAAGCCTTGAGAAGCGATTCAAGGCCTTGGGGCTGCGGGTGGAACTCGATGGACGGAACGAGAAGATCAACGCCAAGATCCGTGATGCCCAGCTTCAGAAGATCCCCTACATGCTCGTGATCGGGGATCGCGAGGCCGAGGCGGGCACGGTTTCCGTCAGGCATCGCTTCAAAGGGGACCAGGGCGTGCGTTCCGTGGATGAGTTCCTGGCGGCGTTACAGATCGAAATCCAGGGCCGCGTGGGATAATTCCGAAAAAGATGATTGGAAAGAGCCGGCTCCCTTGATAAACTTGTCGTTCTTTGTGTTAGTCCCTGTAGGAGGTTTGTTATCCGGTCTCTTGAAACCCGCATCAACGACGGTATCCGTACGCCGGAAGTCCGAGTCATCGACGAAGACGGAACACAACTCGGAGTCATGACGCCCCAACAGGCGATCCGCGTTGCTGAAGAAAAAGGCCTGGACCTTGTGGAAGTCTCCCCCACCGCCAAGCCTCCGGTATGCAGGATCATGGACTACGGGAAATATAAGTTCATGGAAGCCAAGCGGGACCACGCGGCCAGGGCCAAACAGAAAAACATCGTGGTCAAAGAAGTCAAGTTCAGGCCCCGCACCGATGACCACGATTTCGAATTCAAGGTTAAGCACATCCTCCGATTCCTGGAGGAAGGCGATAAAGTGAAAGTGGTAGTCATGTTCAGGGGCCGCGAAGTGGTCCACCGCGACATCGGCTTCCGGATCTTTGAAGACGTATTCAGCCGCATCCTGGACAAGTGCATCATTGAAAAGCCCGCGGGCATCGATGGCCGCGACATGCACGCCATCGTCGCTCCAAGGCCGGTGGAAATCCCGAAGAAGGCCAAGTCGGCTAAATCCGACAAACCTTCAGCGGGCTTGCAAGAAAACGAAACCGTAACTACGAACGAGGTCCAAAATGCCTAAGCTCAAGACCCACAAGGGAGCACAAAAGCGCTTCAAGAAGACCGCCACCGGCCGCTTCAAGCGCGGATGTTCGCATCAGCGCCACATCCTCACCAGCAAGTCCCCCAAGCGGAAACGCCAGCTGGACATGGGGCGCATGGTGAGCGAATCCGACACCAAGCGCGTCGCCGAAATGCTCCCTTACGCCTGATGCTTTTCACCTAAACCCCCGGCGGCCCATGTCGCCCCCGATGTGGCCCATAAAACTCATCTTGAGTTGCCACCAGGAAAGGATTTCCCATGACACGCGTAAAACGTGGTTTTAAACGAGTCCAGCGCCGCAAGCGCATGCTCAAGTTCGCCAAGGGCTTCTACGGCGCCAAGTCCCGCCTGTACCGCTCCGCCAAGGAAGCCGTTGAGAAGGCTCTGGGTTACGGCTACCGCGATCGCAAGGTGAAGAAGCGCGACTTCCGGAAGCTGTGGATCGTGCGCATCAGCGCCGCCTGCGGCCAGAACGAGATTTCCTATTCCAAGTTCATGGGCGGCCTCAAGAAGGCCCATGTGGATTTGGATCGGAAGATCCTGGCGGACCTCGCGGTGCGTAATCCCGAGGCGTTTACCAAGCTCGTGGCCACGGCCAAGGGCTGATCGAACTCACTCGATGAGGACCCGAAAGGCCGCGAAAGCGGCCTTTCTTTGTTCAACAGGACTCCCCGTGACCCACCTGGACGCCAACGCCCTCAGCCTGCTTCCCGCCGACATGGCCGAGGCCTGCGAGCGCTTCCCCTCGGCTCTTTCCGCTTGCACGAACTTGGACACGCTGAACCGGCTCAAGGGAACCTACACCGGTCGCGAGGGGAGTCTCGCAGCACGTCTGATGGAATCGTTGAAAAAGGCGCCCAAGGAGCAAAAAAAGGATCTGGGCGCCGTCATCAACAGTCTGAAAAAAACCTGGGAAGAAGGCTTGAAAGCCCGGCAGACCGAATTGGAAACCGAAAGGAAACAGCTCGATTCCACCAAGAATGCCTGGGACGCGACCTTGCCTCCCCCCATGCCGCCCACTGGCGTATTGCACCCCTTGAATCGGCTCATGGACCGGTTGGTGGAGGTCTTCCGCCCCCTGGGGTATCACGTGGAAGAAGGCCCTGAAGTGGAGACCGAGGAGCATAACTTCGATGGCCTCAACATCCCGGAAGACCATTCGGCTCGGGGCACCGCGGATACGTTCTATCTGGCACAGCATCCGGAATTGCTACTGCGCACACACACGAGTCCCGTGCAGGTGCGCGTGCTCAAACGGCTGGCACCAGAACTGGAGGTGAAGGGGGGCATCCGCTTTCTCGCCCCAGGACGCGTGTACCGGAAAGATGAAATCGATCCCACGCACTCACCCATGTTTCATCAGGTCGAGGGCATGCTCGTGGGCAAGGGCATCGGCATGCATCACCTGAAAGGCACCCTGGCCTACGCCATGAAGGCGCTCTTCGGCCCCAATGCTGATGTGAGATTCCGGCCCTCCTATTTCCCATTCGTCGAGCCTGGCTGCGAGATGGATGTGCATTGTCCGCTTTGCGGCGGCTCGGGCTGCCGCGTGTGCAAGGGCAGTGGCTGGGTGGAGATACTGGGCGCGGGGCTTATTCATCCCAATGTGCTGCGCATCGCTGGAATCGATCCCGGAATCTGGAGTGGCTTCGCGTTCGGGATGGGCGTGGAACGAACGGCCATGATGGTGAGCCAGACTCCGGATCTGCGGCTCTTCTTCGAGAACGATCAACGATTCCTCAAGGCCATGGGAGGGCTGGACTGATGCTCCTCTCGCTGAAAGCTCTCCAACGTGAATTGCCCGCGATCACAAAGACATCCTTGAATGAGCTCTGTGAACTGATCCCCTCCCTCGGTTTTCCGATTGATGACGTGGCAGAGGGCGAGCATGGGACGGTGCTGGATGTGGACATCACGGCCAATCGTGGCGATGTGATGAGCCACCGCGGCCTGGCGCGGGATCTCGCGGCCAGGCTGGGGCAGGAGCTTTCAACCGTGGAGCTGGATCCATTGGAGGAAGGTGAACCTTTGGTCCCGGTCCGCCTGGAAGCGGATGCCTGCCCACTCTACGCGACAGCCCTATTGACGCTCGGCGCAGTCCAATCCACGCCTGAAGACGTTAAAAATTTCCTGGGGAGTCTCGGCTCTGGCGCCAAGGATCTTGCGGCGGTGGACGCCTCCAACGAGTTGCTGCACCGCTACGGCCACCCCACCCATGCCTTCGACGCGGACAAGTTGCGCGGCGGCATCGTGATCAGGTACGCGAATGCCGGCGAGAAAATCACGACCTTGGATGGCATTGAACGGAACCTCACCGAAAAGGACCTGGTCATCGCCGATGACAGCGGAGCCATCGCCCTGGCGGGGCTCATGGGTGGTGACAGTACCAAGGTAGATACGGACACCCGGCGCGTTCTGTTGGAATCCGCCTGGTTCGAGCCCCGCGTGGTCCGTGGCATGGCCCGCCGCCATGGGCTTCACACGGATGCCAGCCATCGCTTCGGTCGCGGCGCGGACCCTTCAATGGCCCGCATCGCCCGCGATCTCTTAGCCGCACGGCTGAAGAACTGGGCCTGGGCTTCCCTGGAGGGGGCTTGGACCGAGGGCCAGGAACCGGTGGAAGGCAAGCCCATCAGCCTGACCGAAGACTTGCTGCGGCGTATCGCGGGGGAACCACTATCCATAGAAGACGCGGCGATGACGTTGCGCCGATTGGGTTGTCTGGTGGATGAGGAGCACAAATCGCTTCGGGTTGTGCCACCTACCTGGCGCCATGATCTGAGCCTTCCCGAAGATCTGGCCGAAGAGGTGCTGCGCTTGCGGGGCTACGATCTTATTCCCTCCGCGTTGCCCCCGGTGGACTCTGATCCGGAGCCCCTTGCCGCAGATTACCGGCTGCGGCATGGCATCGCCCGTCGGCTGGCTTCGCTCGGTTTTTATCAGACCGTGACGCTTGGATTCATCAGCCCCGAGGCGGATGCGGGGTTCGCCGACACGCCTGCGGAAGGCCGTACTCTGGGCAATCCGCTGGGTTACGAATACTCCGTGCTGAGGGGTTCTCTGCTGCCCTCGTTGAAGGCCGCAGCCGAGCACAATCTCCGGCAAGGCGCACGGGAAGTCAGGCTCTTCGAAATAGCGCCGACTTTTCATTCCACACCGAATGGCCCGGAAGAACGCTCGACGCTGAGCATCGTGTGGGCTGGCGAGACCGGCGGATTGGATCCCATGACCCCCAAGGGCCCCATCCATCCCGCGGCGCTTCAAGGCGTCCTGGCAGCCCTGGGTACACATGCCGAGGTGAAAGCTCTGGAAGGCGGCCTTCTGGTGGCTGAAGTGGCCCTGGCGGACATCCCTGGCACATCCGAACGGGTGGTTCCAACCTTCAAAGGCTTCAGCCGCTTTCCTTCCGTGGAACGGGACTTGTCCCTGGTTGTGCCCTTCAATCTGCCCTTCGGCCAACTTGCCGAAGTCCTACATGAGGCCCTGGCTGAAAAACCGCTTCAAACCCTCACCTGCGTGGATATCTACCGGGGCAAGGGGCTGCCCGAAGGCCATCAAGCCTGGCTGTTGCGCCTGATCTTCCAGGGAGACCGTACCCTGCTGGGGGACGAGGTTGACGGCTGGATGGGTTCGGCCCTGGACGCTGCCCGTTCCCTAAAGGCAGAGCTGCGCGGATAAGCTATTGGCTAGGTGCGCCCATGGATCTCCTCAAACAACTCGAAGCCAAACTCCAATCCCTGGTCCAGCAGCGCAATGAGCTGCGGGACCAAGTGGCGGCCCTGACGGCCGAACTGGAAGAGATCAAGGCGGAGGGTCTGGAAGAGGATGAGGAACTCCATCGTCTTCGGGCCCAGGTGGAAAGCCTCACCCATGACAAAGAGGTCCTTATTGCCGAGCGGGAGGAACTTAGCACCCAGGTGGCAGGCATTCTCAAGCTGGTGGAGGACCTGAAATGAAGTCCCCCTCGATCCGCATCCCCGCTGGCAAAGTCACGCCACTCCCTCGCAAGCCCAAGGCACAGGATGTCCATCTGGAGGTGCTGGGCCGCACCCTGAAGGTCCATACCCTGGAATACGGCGACAGCCTGACCCGGGCCAAGGAAGTGCTCGAATCCGGCTTTCACGACATGGAAGAGGCCTATGAGGTAACATGGGGGAGTTCCCCTTCAGCCCTGGACTCAACCACCTGGCTACTGATGGGGGCCCTGAACCTGGCGCATCGTGTTGCGCAATTGGAACAGGAAGCCACCCGCACCACCCAAGACCTGGAACACACTCTTTCAAAGCTTCTTGACGACGTTCCGGATGAAACCCACGACTCCCACCTCCAACCCTCGACTCCCTCGGGAGGACAGGACGGTCTGTTCGGGAGCGAACCCTGATCCCTGCGAGGCCCGTGTTTTGGCCAAGCGCTTGTTCCGTATAACTGCCTGGGAGACCTTACCCCGCTTGTGTGCGTTCCGCGTCGCGGCGCGCCTGAAAAGCGGGTGTTCCGCAAGGAACGGTGGTTTCCCCCCTACTACCTTAGGGAACTCGGCAAGCCCACACGACTGAGCGGGGACTTGGTTGACAACTTGGATGCGCGGGTGACTCCAACCCTCATGGAGACACCGCGATGAATACATTGACCCTCACCCTTGGCGCCGCGCTGGTATTGCTGCTGTTCGCCGCCGTCTTTTTTGCCTTACAGGCCACCAAGGCCAAAGCCCAGGCCTCGGCGGGTACCGATGCCCGAATTCATGCCGAAGCCGAAGCCAAGGTCATCCGGGACCAGGCCACCCGGTCCGCCGAAGCTGAAATCAAGGGCGCCAAGGACCGTGCCAAGCGCGAATCGGACGCCATCCTGAAAGAGGCCGAGCTCAAGGCCAAGGAACAGGCCTTGGCGGCGCGCCAGGAGGCCGAAAAGGCGCTCTATGAGCGCCAGGGGGCTTTGGACAAGCAAGAACAGCGCATCCAGTCCAAGGAAGAGAACCTGGACAAGAAAACCCTGGCCCTCGACGAAAAGAGCAAAGGCATCGAACTGAAGACCAAGGAGCTGGAAACCGCCACCGAGAAGCGGAAAACGGAGCTGGAAAAACTCCAGATCCAGCAGGCTGAGGCCAAGGCCCTGGTGGAAGCCCAGGTAAAAAAATTGGAAGAGGTGGCTGGCCTCACCCGTGAGGACGCGAAAAAGGAAATCATCGAATCGCTCGAGTACACCGCGAAGATGGATGCCGCCAAGCTCATCCGCCGCATCGAGGAGGAAGCCCAGGAAGAAGGCATGAAGAAGGCCCGCTGGACCATCGGGGCGGCCATCCAGCGCGTGGCTTCGGACGTGGTCTCCGAATCCGCCGTGAGTTCAGTCCAGTTGCCCAGCGACGACTTGAAGGGCCGCATCATCGGCCGCGAGGGCCGCAACATCCGGGCGATTGAAAAGGCCACGGGCTGCGACCTGATCGTGGACGATACGCCGGAGACCATCGTGGTTTCGAGTTTCGATCCCATCCGCCGCGAAGTGGCGCGCCAGGCCATTCTCAAGCTTCTGGCCGATGGCCGGATCCACCCCGCCCGCATCGAGGAAGTCGTCGAAAAGACCAAGCTGGACATGGACCAGCACCTGAAGGAAGTCGGCGAGGCCGCGGCCATCGAGCTGGGCTTCCCCGACGTGCATCCCAAGCTGCACAAACTCCTCGGGCGGCTCAAATACCGCACCAGCTATGGCCAGAACGTGCTGGACCACACGAAGGAAGTCGCGCATATCGCCGAGTACATGGCGGGCGAGATGGGCTGTGACGCCCGATTGTCCAAGCGGGCGGGCCTGTTCCACGACATCGGCAAGGCCATCGACCGTGAAGTGGAAGGCACGCATATCGAGATCGGCATGGAGATCCTGCGCAAGTTCGGCGAGAAGGAAAATGTCATCCACGCCATGAGCTGCCACCACGGCGACTTCGAGCCGCGCACGGTCGAAGCCATGCTCATCACCGCGGCAGACGCGCTCAGCGCCGCGCGGCCCGGCGCCCGCCGGGAAATGATGGAAACCTACGTCAAGCGGCTGGAGCAGCTTGAAGGCATCGCCAACAGCTACAAGGGTGTGCAGAAGAGTTTTGCCATGCAGGCGGGGCGCGAGATTCGCATCATGGTGGACGCGGGCCAGGTGAACGACGATCAGGCTTTCTGGATCGCCAAGGACGTGAGCAAGCGCATCGAGGCTGAAATGCAGTACCCCGGCCAGATCCGCGTCACGGTCATGCGCGAAACCCGCGCGACGGAATTCGCGCGGTAAGATAGAGTTATCTACCTACCCCGATGACGGAAAAAACCACCCATACCCAGGCTCAATTGAGCCCGTCCTTGCCAACTCCGGGTGGTGGGGGATCCATGGATGCGGACCCGGCGGGTCCAAAGTCGGAAATCATCCCCACCATCAGCCAGTGCACCACCCTGGATGATTTGCTCCATAAACAGCTGGAACAAGCCGCATCAATCTACCCCTGCCAGAACTGGTTATATGGCGAGATCCCCGATCCCGATAATCCTGTGGAAGTGGAGATCCTGGCCTATTCCCCCACGCGCTTGAAAACGGTCTACCAGGGCATGCGAGTCCCGATTCTGGTCAGTCCATTCAGCCACCGTCTTTATGAAGAACACAGCCTTAGCTATGTTGGCGAGGACAACGGAACACTCTCCAACTTGAATTCCCAGTTCGTGGAGACCTTTGCGTTGACGAGCTTCTTGGGGGTTCCAATGCTCTACGAAAACAGGATTATCGGGATCCTGTTCGCGGCCACCTTCAAAGGCGAGAATGCATCCGGTCCCAGTGGCTCCCAACGGGAGGCTCTGCGGGAGCTGGCTTCCGCGGGGGCGGTTGCCATCCATCGAATTCGAACCCAGGCGAGTTCGTAAAATCAGGTGAACCATCTTTTGGAGGGGACCTGCCCGATGCGAGCCTGGCTGCCCATTCTGCTGCTCCTCCTCTCGAACACGGATTGGCTGCATTCGAACATATCTGACCAGAAACCACTTCTAGGCTGCCTCAGCAGCAGCATGCATACGACGGGTCCCGGCGCAGTACCTCGCCAAATCACATCGGAGCTCGATTTCAGTCAAATGGGCATGCGCATGCTGATGGCCGAGGAAGGCCGTTTCGTCAAAGCCGGGCGCCATATCCTGCACGGTGGCCTGGTTGCCCACATCGGATATGGCCACCGCTTGTACGGGAATGAAGGCCTCGAACTGCAGCGGGGAATCGAGGAAAGGGATGCGGAAGCTCTTCTCTGGAAGGATGTCGAACGTGCGGCTGGTTCAGTCCGGGGTCTCGTCCAGATTCCCCTTCGCCAGTACGAATTCGATGCGCTTGTCATGCTTGCGTTCAACATCGGCTTGCAAGGTTTCCGGGATTCTCCGGTGCTGCAGCTTTTGAATGCGGGAAAACGCCGCGAGGCAGGCGAAGCCTTCGGCACCCACTCGCGGATCCGTTCCGGGGATTCCAACAGCAATCAGGAAAGCCCTGCGATCAGGCGGCGGCGAGCGGATGAGCGTTATCTTTTCCTGACTGGACGCTACATCCAGGCACCACCCAGGAACGAGGCTGATCCCCATCATGGGAAACAGTGATAGCTGGAGATCCCCTGGTGTCCTATTGCGCCTCGATCAGCTTCAATGTCGCCTCGTCATTCGGAAGCTGCTTCACTTTCGCCAATCGCCGCGCAGCGTCGCGCCACTTGGGTTCACGGCGGAAGACCTCTTTGAAGATCGGCAGCGCCTCCTGCAGGCGACCGCCATTCACGAGCGCCACGGCGTGCCAGTAGGGCAGTTCCACGATCTGCGGCGCCAGCTTGGCGGCCGCCGAGTAGGCCGCCAGGGCTTCCTTCCATTGGTTCTTGGAGACGAAGGCATCACCTTCGTTCATGAGCAGGTAGGCCCGCTGAAGCTGGACCAACCTAGAAAGTTCTGCGATCGGATCCGCATGATCCTCCACGCGCAGGTCGAACAGTTTATCGTTCCAAGGCTGGCCTGAGGGTTTTGCTTTGACGATGAGAAGGGCCGCGCTCTGCATGCCGCGAAAATCGCCGCCTTCGGCTTGGGCCGCGCGAAGGGCCGCCAGCAGCCGATCCGCGAGATCGAGTTTTGTATCTTTGAGCGCATCGCGGTAGGCCTTGGCCATGGCGGGCCAGACGGTGTTCCTGCCCATCATGTTGGCCTGCACGGCGAAGCCTTCGCCCACGATGCCGCCGGCTTCTGGAATGTCCATGGCTCCGGTGTGCGAGGCTGCCCGGCCCTGCGCATCCACCATGCCCACCTGCCGCACCGCAGCTTCGGAATCCACGGATACCAGTGCCTTCAGTGCCTCTGGCGCACTCTTTCCCGCCTTCATCAATTGCAGGCCAAGGGGACCATAGGCGATATCCGGAATGCTCTGGGTGGCGACGGCGCCCACACCGGGCTCAGCGTGGATCACTCCGCTGCCCACGTTGAACCAATGGCTCTGCACCGCCACGCCTAGATCTCCTGTCACCGGATCCCGGGCCACGATGGAGAAGGTGTGGATGGGTCGCTGGGCAAGGATGGGTGGTGCCTGGGCGAACAGGGAAATACTGGCGACAGCGACAAGGCAAAGGCGGCGCATATCTACTCCTGATGGCGTGCCCAAAGCCTAACGCAGCTGCCCGGCCACCAGTAGCACCAAGGCCGCGTCCGCCCACAGGTGCGTGAGCAGCGCGACTGCCAGCCCCCCGGTACGACGCACGCTGTGAGTCCAAAACGCCCCGACGACCGCAGGCAGCAGGAAGGCCGGCAGCGCCCACACCCTGCCGAATTGCAGAAAAGCCGCGACGAAGTGATGGGTTCCGAACGCTGCTCCGTGAACGTAGGCGGGCCAGGGCTTTTCCCGGACCAGGGTGCCGCGCCAGAAGGCTTCTTCGATCGCTACGTTGAAGATGAAGGAATAGATCGCCCAAGTGACGAGTCCGCCGGGCCAGCGACTGAGGAGATCAGCGACTTGCTCCCGCGGGAAAAATGAAAAGTGTGGGATCAGCAGGATGAGCGGGAGCAGCGCAAAGGCCGCCAGAATCGGGATCCAGGCACGGCCGACCCTGCCCCAATGGAAAGGTCCACGCAGCCCCATCAGGCACAGGACGTGGTAGGCCAGGACGGCGACCCAGGAATGTTGCGACCAGAGCACCCGGGAGGCCCCGATGACAAGGGCCGGCAGCCACCAGGGGACGCGGAGCATGGCCTAGAGCGCGGCTTTCAGGGCCTCGAAAGCGGCGGAGATGCCCTCGGGTTTCGTACCGCCTCCTTGAGCCAGATCCTTTTTCCCGCCGCCCCGACCATCAATGTGCGGAGCCATCAGTTTCAATAGCGCACCGGCATCGGCGTTGAGTTCCCCAGACACGGAAACTAGCATGGCCAGCTTGTCTTCGGCAACCTTCGAAGCCATGGCAATGACAGCATTTTGATGGCGTGTGCGGACCTGATCCATCAATTCCCGCAGCGCATTGCCTTCCAGTCCATCCACGCTGGC
>JANXQX010000044.1 GCA_025353305.1 Holophagaceae bacterium | reverse complement strand
TTCCCCAGACACGGAAACTAGCATGGCCAGCTTGTCTTCGGCAACCTTCGAAGCCATGGCAATGACAGCATTTTGATGGCGTGTGCGGACCTGATCCATCAATTCCCGCAGCGCATTGCCTTCCAGTCCATCCACGCTGGCGGTGACGACGGTGAAGCCATTTACTTGTGCCACATTTTCGATACCACCGACACCTCCGGCGGCCTTGAGCTTGGCATCCTTCAAATCCCGTTCCAGTTGAGCGATGCGCGTGTCCTTGGCTGTGATCATGGATCCCAGGGATTCACGGCCCACGTTGGCCTGCCGCGCAAGCTGGGAAAGCAGCTGCTCGTCATGCTGGAGCAATTCCAAGGTCGCGGCCCCCGCCACGGCCTCGAGGCGTCGCACGCCGCTGGCCACTGCGCTTTCACCCGTGACTTTCACGAGCCCGATCTCGCCGGTGTTGGCGACGTGGGTGCCGCCGCAAAGTTCGACGCTGAAGCCTGGCACAGACATCACCCGCACGCGATCCCCGTACTTTTCGCCGAACAGAGCCATGGCACCGCTTGCCAGGGCATCGTCGATGGACATCTCGGCCAGATGCGTGGATTTGGATAGCAGGGTCTGCTCGTTCACCAGCCGCTCGATCTCTGCCAGCTGCTCGGGCTCGATGGGCGCGAAATGGGTGAAGTCGAACCGAAGGCGATCCGCATCAACCACTGAGCCCGCCTGTTTCACATGCGTTCCAAGGACTTCGCGCAGGGCGGCGTGGAGCAGATGCGTGGCCGTATGATGGGCGCGGATGCGTGCCCGCCGCTCGGGGTCCACGACCGCATGAACGGGTGCGCCCTCTTTCAGTGCGCCACTCACCCGCACAGTGTGGAGACTACGTTTGGGCGCGGGCGTCGTGCAGTCAAGCACCTCTGCGGCGTCGCCCTCGAAGTGCAAAACGCCTGTGTCGCCAACCTGGCCGCCACCCAAGGCATAGAAGGGTGTGCGGTCCAGCAGGACGGACCCTTCGCCAGAAAGCGAAGCTACGCGCCTGTTGGAAGCATCGAAAAGTGCCAGCACTTTGGAATCGGATTCTGTTGTCTCGTAGCCGAGAAATTCTGTGGGAGGAAGTTCCGCCAGGATCGCGAAATCACCCGAGAGGCGCTGGTCATGAGACTTCAGGGCGGCGCGGCCCTTGGCCTGCTGCTCGGCCAAGGCCTTCTGGAAAGCTTCCAGATCGCAGGAAAGGTTCCGTTCGCGGCACCAGTCCTCCACCAGATCCACCGGGAAACCAAAGGTGTCGTAAAGCTTGAAGACATCCGTGCCGGAAAGGCCTCCTTGGCTCACATCGCAGGCTTCCAATTGTTTCAAACCTGCGTTGAGGGTCACCGAGAACTGCTGCTCTTCGCGTTTCAGCGTCTTGGAAATCCGGGAGGCCTCGGACCGCAGCTCCGGGTAGGCATCCTCCATCGCCTCCACCACGGAAGGGACCAGGCCCGCGAAGAAGGCGCCTTCCATGCCCAGCTTCTTTCCGAAGCGCAGGGCGCGGCGCACGATCTTGCGCAGCACGTAGCCGCGGCCTTCGTTGCTGGGCACGACGCCATCAAAGGTCATGAAGGTTGCCGCCCTGATGTGGTCTGCGATGACCTGCGAAGCGGTTCGGTTGGTGTGTTCCGAACGATCCTCCGGCTTCACTTTTGCCACCTTCCAGATCGCCTTGAAGATCGGTTCGAACAGATCGATTTCGTAGTTGCTGTCCTTGCCTTGAAGGATGGAGGCGGTGCGCTCCAGGCCCATGCCGGTGTCGATGCTGGGCTTGGGCAGCGGTGAGAGGTTCCCTTCGGCATCGCGCACGTACTGCATGAAAACCAGGTTCCAGATCTCCATGACCCGATCACCCTCGCCGTTGGGTTCGGCGTCGCCCGGGTAGCGCTCGCCGCGGTCGTAGAAGATTTCAGAGCAGGGTCCACAGGGCCCCGTGTCGCCCATCTGCCAGAAGTTGTCCTTTTTGCCATAGCGGCGGATGCGCCCGGGGGGCACGCCTGCGGCCTTCCACAATTCCTCGGCCTCGGTGTCTGCCGGGAGGCCGCCCTCGCCATCGAACACAGTGACCCAGAGCCGGGAGGGGTCGATGCCAAGGCAGCCCTTGTCCGGAGGCCCCGTTACCAGGTCCCAGGCAAAGTGGATGGCATCGGCCTTGAAATAATCACCGAAGGAAAAATTGCCCAGCATCTCAAAAAAAGTGTGATGCCTCGCCGTGAATCCGACTTGATCCAGATCGTTGTGCTTGCCGCCCGCGCGGAGGCATTTCTGGCTTGATGCCGCTCGGGTGTAGTCCCGATTTTCCTTCCCCAGAAACACATCCTTGAACTGGATCATCCCTGAGTTGGTCCACATGACCGTCGGATCATCGGCGGGTCCGACCACCGAAGAAGAGGCCACTTTGCGATGGCCGTTCTGCTCGAAGTAGGCGAGAAAGCGATGACGGAGTTCAGAAGTTTTCATGGTCAATGCCTGAAGTGGCGCATGCCACTGAAGAAGAGCCACACGCCGAGTCTTTGTGCAGCGGCGATGACATCGGCGTCGCGCAGGCTGCCACCGGGCTCCACAAAGGCGTGGACACCATGGTTGGCAGCCAGTTCCAGGCCATCAGGGAAGGGGAAGAAGGCGTCGCTGCCCAATGCCGAGCCTCTGGCCCGTTCTCCGGCTTTGCGGCAGGCGATCTCCACGCTGTCCACCCTGGACATCTGGCCCGCGCCGATGCCGACGGTGGCGCCGTTTTTCACAAGTACGATGGCGTTGGACTTGACGGCTTTGGCGAGTGTCTGGGCGAGCACGAGATCTTCCTGGACTGGTTTCGGACCCCGGCCAGTGGCTTTGACTTCCCATTGCTCGAAATCAGCAAACTGATCATCCGGGCGTTGCACAAGGAAGCCTCCACCGATCGAGCGCAAGTCCAGGCCGGAGGCGGCCGCAGGCCACTGCTTGGGCATGCGGAGCAGTCGAAGCTGCTTCTTGAGGGCGAAGACCTGAAGCGCTTCCTGGGTGAAACCTGGAGCCATGATGACTTCCCAGAAGCTCTGGGCCATGGCTTGGGCAACTTCGATACCGATGGCCCGGTTGAAGGCCACGATGCCGCCGAAGCTGGACAGGGGATCCCCAGCCTGGGCTTTCAAGAAGGCATCCAGGGGGTGAGCGGCCACCGCGGCACCGCAGGGATTGTTGTGCTTGACGATGATGCAGGCCGGAGCCAGAAACTCCCATGCCAACCTCGCCCCGGCGTCAGAATCCAGCAGGTTGTTGAACGAGAGTTCCTTGCCTTGCAACTGTTCGCAGGCGGCGATGCCTTCCACGCCGGAACCTTGCTCGACATAGAAAGCCGCGGGCTGATGGGGATTCTCGCCGTAACGCAGTCCCTGGCGCTTGGAGAGTCTTAGATCCAGGGTGTTTGGGAGATCTTCAACGTCCGGCTCGAATTGGTTTTCCATCCATTTCGAAATGGCAATGTCATAGGCAGCGGTTTGCTTGAATGCCGCCTGGGCACAGCTTTGTCGGTCTTTTAAAGACCAAGTGCCTTCTTTCTGTTTACCAATGAACCCGGCGTACTGGCGGGGATCCGTGAGCACCGTCACCGCGTTGTGATTCTTGGAGGCACTGCGCAGCATGGAAGGGCCGCCAATATCAATCTGCTCGATACATTCCTCCAGTGAAACACCCGCCTTGGAGATGGTGGCTTCAAAGGGATATAGATTCACAACGGCTAGATCAATTGGCGCGATATCGAGGCGTTTCGCGTCGGCCACATGCTGGTCTGAATCCCGGCGGAACAACAGGCCGCCATGGATCTTGGGATGCAGGGTCTTGACTCGGCCCTCGAAACATTCAGGGGCACCTGTGTAATCGGCCACTTCGACTACCTCGATACCCGCGTCCACCAAAGCCTTGAACGTTCCTCCGGTGGCGAGCAGATCCCAGCCCAACCCTTTCAGGCTGCGGGCCAGATCAAGCAGGCCGGTTTTGTCGTAGACCGAAAGCAGGGCGCGGGGCATGGCTCAACTCCAATTGCCCATTGTTTCACGTGGCAAATCCCAGCGGAACCTATGGTTTGTCCGAAACATGGGAGTGAAGCTGGCAAATTCTCGTCAATTCTTGGATGCTGTTGATAGGGGTTCATCATGAAGCTTCGTTCACATCTGTGCATTCTGGCTCTGCTCATTGCCTGCAGCGCTTCCGCGGCCCGTGCCCAGGAGACCTGGGACGCGGGTTTCAAGCTCGTGGCAGGCAATTTCAGCGGCGCAGAAGGCGCCGGAATCGGACAGTCCAAGAATTATGGCGTGGCCATGTTCGGGACCTACCTCCTGAGTCGCCGCCAAAGCCTGGAATTCGATGGGGGCTACCGATACTTCCCTACTGCGACCACCGTGGACAAGGGAGTCATCCAGGAAGATAAGTCTGATGGCTACTACGCCTCTGCCCTCTATCGCTGGGGCATTCGTCGGGATATTCATGTCCATGCAGGGCTCAGGGCCACCCAATTCCGTGCCAACAGCCGGATCAATTATGGAGACGGCAATCCCATACCTGCAGTGAAAGGCCCATTCACGACGGTGGTGAAGCCCATGATCGGTGCGGGTGCCCGCCTTACAGAACAATACAGCGTCGAGTTGAACCTGGTCAGCTTCGAGACCGCCAACATCAGTGGCATGTCTAAATCAGGCACCTTGGTCGAATTGGCCCTGGCGATCCATCTCTAGGCCATAGGCTCGGGGCTCCAGACCCTTGATTCTTGACTTTTGACACTCAGCTGCCAGTTGCCTCAACACCGGCCCATGCCTCATTCTGAAGGTTCGAGGTAGGCCATGCCGAAGGTTCTGATCAACGGAGTGGAAAAAGAGGTCCCCGTGGGCATGCTGGTGCTGGATGCCTGTGAGCAGTCAGGGATCGCCATTCCTCATTACTGCTATCACCCGGCCCTTTCTCCCGTGGCCACCTGCCGCATGTGCATGGTGGAGATCAAGGGGATGCCCAAATTGGCGACCAGCTGCACCACAACGGTGGGCCCGGCACCCAAGGACAATCCCGAAGGCATCGCCATGGAGATCATCACCAATTCCAAGGCGGTGGCGGATGCCCGAGCCAGTGTCATGGAATTCCTGCTGTTGAACCATCCCTTGGATTGCCCCATTTGCGACCAGGCTGGCGAGTGCAAACTGCAAGACTACAGCTACGAGTACGGCAGCGGCGACAGCCGCATGGGTGAGGTGAAACGCCGGTATCGCTATGAGGATCTGGGTGGAAAAATCGTCATCGATAAAAACCGATGCATCCATTGCACCCGCTGCATCCGCTTCACCCAGGAGATCAGCGGCACCCATGAACTGACCGTGGCCCAGCGAGGGGCTAATCTGGAGGTCACCACCTACAGTGGCAAGAGCATGGACCTCAATCCATGGGCTGGGAACGTGGTGGATCTCTGCCCTGTGGGCGCGCTTACCAGCCGCGATTTCCGGTTCAATCGCCGAGTCTGGTACCTCAAGAACATTCCCACGATCAGCCGACACTCCGCCCTGGCCAATCCCATCTGGGCAGATGTGGATCAGAACAAGGTCTGGCGCTTCCGCCCCCGGCCTTCGGAAGGCAAAACAGCCATGTACTTCATCAGTGATGAAGAGCGCGGCGCCTGCCACGACTACAATCTGGACCCACAAACGCGGTTGATGAAGCCCAGCATGAAAGGGAAAGACAGCAGCATCGAGGCCATCCGCGAGGCCCTCAAGTTGACAGGCGCGGTGGCGGTCGTCGCCCAGGGTGTGTTCGGCTGCGACGCGGCCCAGCGCCTGGGCGATCTCGCCTCGAAATCCGAATGGCGGTTTGGAATCGGGACCAAAAGTTACGCCATCCAATTGCCCAAGGTCCAGACGCACACCGACGGCATCTACAACCGGCGTGGCTTCTCTGAACGGGGCTTCAGGTTTTCGATGCTGGATGAGCTGGAACAACTGGTTAAGGATGGCTCCGTGAATGGCTTGGTGCTGCTCTATGACGCACCTTTTTCGGGCGCCAAGGAAACGGAACGGCTCAAGGCTTTGATCGCCACCGCGCCTTTCAGTCTCGTCCTGGAATCAGTGGCCTCAGAAATCGGGAATGCGGCGACAGCCCGTCTGCCCATCACCACCTTTCTCGAAGAAAACGATTTTATAACCACCCACATAGGTGAATTGCGGCGCTACCAGAAGGCACTGGAACCACCCAAGGGTGTGAAGACCGCGCCCCTTTGGTTAAAAGAGCTGGCGAAGGATTCCGTGCCCGTCCCTGCCGCGGTGTGAGGTGTTTCCCAAAAGCCCACTGATCCTCGCCTACGACGCCGAGTGCAGCCTGTGCTGCCGCATGATGGACCGCTTGAGGGAACGGGACCGAAAGGGCCTGCTGGTGTTCTTTCCGATTCAAGGGAAGGATCTCGCATTCTTTGCACCGGAATTGGCAGGGAGGGATCTGCATGGCGAAATCCATGGGCTGGAAGAAGGTAGTCGCCGTGTTTGGAGCGGTGGAGCGCTGTTGCCGCAAGTGCTCGGACGTCTGCCGGCCTGGCGTTGGGTGGCGCCCATTCTCCGCATTCCGGGCATCAGCAACTTCACCGCCTGGATGTACCGAAGAAGGGCGGCCCGAAGGTTCCAGAAGTACGGCAAGCAGCCGTTCTCAGACCGATTCTAAGATTTATTTCGCAACAGCTGGTCTCTTGGCAGCATTCTATGACTCATGGGCCTTCATGACGCCATCGCCAATTGGCTGATCCGCTATCTCACCGGTGAACTGCCGGGGTACCAGCGACGCGTGCCGAACGATCTGCCGCGGATGCGGGCAACCATGGAACCCTGTGACATCCTGCTGGTGGAAGGCAACAGCCGCATCAGCCAGATGATCATGTATCTGACGCAAAGTTCCTGGAGCCATGCGGCCATCTACATCGGGGACGCCCTGTTGCGCTGGGGGGGGGTCCATGCCGCCGAGGCGTTGGAACGCTACGGAGAAGAGGCCACCTCGCTGCTGGTCGAGAGCGACATGATCAATGGGGTCACGGTGAGGCCTCTTTCGAAATACCAGGACCGGAATATCCGGGTCTGCCGTCCCCATGGACTGTTGGTGGATGACCGGGACCGGGTGCTGTCGGTGGTGCTCGGCCATCTAGGCGTGATGTACGATCGCCGGAACGTCCTCGATCTTGCCCGTTACCTGACTCCCTTCCACTTGCTGCCGCGGAAATTCCGGCGCCG
>JANXQX010000034.1 GCA_025353305.1 Holophagaceae bacterium | reverse complement strand
GCCAGGCGCGGAACTTGGCGCCGATGGCGTTCCAGTCGTTGCCGTTCATGTTGGTGTCGTAGAAGAAATCCCGGTACCAGCGCCAGGTGTCCTCGAAAATCTGCTTCCATTCTTCGCGGGGCGCGGCGGTCATGGTCATGCGGTCCAGGTCCAGCTTCTCCGGCAGAGCTTTCGAGTTGAACACCGCCGATGCCTCGCCCGTATGGAAGACGCCGCCCTTGCGGATGATCACACGCTTGCCCTCGGCATCGAAGGCCCAATCGCTGATGCTGTCGCCCAGCACCGCCTCCTTGTCCTTCTTGGCGGCGGGATCGAAGAGGTGCAGCTTCCATTTTTCATTGCCGCGGGGCCCGTACATTTCTTCCACGACGCTGTCATCCCAGCCTTCGACTTCATCCCAGCCGACCATCCCCTTGCCGGCCTTAAGGTGGAACAGATTGCCGGCCTTCACCGGCAGCTGGGCGATGCGATCCGGCAAGCCCGCCGCATCGATGCGGAAAGCGCCTTTGTCGTCACCGGCCTTCAGCTTCACGGACATGACCTGCACCGGCGCGGGCTGGATATGGTTGTCCTGGCTGGGATCGAGCTGCGTGTGGAAATTGCTGTAGCTGAGGAAGTACAGCGCGCTGCCGTCCTGGTCGAAGCGCGGATTCAGGCAATCGTAGAAGCCATCGGTCAGCGTGATTTTCTGCGTGGTGGCGAGGTTGTACAGGTGGATGCGGCTGTTGCGGCTGGGCTCCACGAAACTGTAGGCGATCCATTGCGAATCCGGCGCCCAGGTGTAGTCGCTGGCCTCCCAGGTGAACTCGTCGTTCTTCAGTTCGTGGGACTCATCCACCTTGGTGAGCTTCTTCGTGGCCACGTCCATGACGTAGAGCGCGAAGCTCTTGTCGCCAAACAGGAGCTTGCCGCCGTCCGGGCTCCATTCCAGGTGGTAGAGCGCGGTCTTCAGGCCCGTGGCCACCCGCTCGGGCGCGCCGTCCACGGCCTGCACATAAAGATCGTAATCGCCGCTGGCATCGCTGAAATACGCCACTCGCTTGCCGTCCGGCGAGAGCCGCGGCATGCGTTCGCGCACGCCCGGCGTCTTCGTGAGATTCAGGGTGGGCTTGGTCGAATCCGCGGGCACCAGGAACACATCGCCCCGGGCTTCGAATACGGCGGTGCTGCCCACCAGACTCATGGATTGGATCCAGTCCTTAGGATTCAAAGTTCGCGGAAGAACTCTCCAGCCATCGCTGCTGGTGGTGACATCCACGCGACGCACCGCCTTGGTGGCGAGATCCAGCGACTGCAGGTAGCCCCCCTGCACGAAGACCACAGTACGGCCATCGGTGCTGGGCTGCTGGGCATCGAAATCCCTCAGGTCCGTGAGCGGTTCCACGGCCTTGGTGGCGGGGTCCACGGCGTAGAGGTTGGTGATGCCGTTACTGGCGCGGTCGGACTCGAAAATCACCTTGCCGTTGGCCCACATAGGCGCGCCGTTGCGACCCACGTAATCGGTGAGTTTTTCGTAGCGTTTGTTTTTCAGATCCGCCAGCCACAGATCCTGATGGCGGCCACCCTTGTAGCGCTTCCAGTAATATTCCACCACGCCCTTAGTGCTGTAAGCCAACTGCTGGCCGTCGGGCGAGACGGTGCCCTGCACGCCGCGCGGCACCGCCAAGGCTTCGGGTTCATGGCCGTCGAGATCCACAGTGAAAAGCCGTTCCACGGGGCGGAAGTTGTAATCGGAAATGGCCTTGTAAACCACCCGCTTGCTGTCCGGCGTCCAGCCCTGCACGGTGGCGGCGCCCGCCCAGGTGAGGCGTTTCGGCGCTCCGCCTTCCGCGCTCATCACGTAGGCCTGGGTGCCGCCATCGTACTGGGCGCTGAAGGCGATCCATTTGCCGTCCGGGCTGAACCGGGCCGCGGTCTCCAGGCCTGGATGCGTGGTGAGCCGACGCGCCGGCCCGCCTTTCAGGGAGCCGAGCCAAAGATCGTCTTCCCAAGTGAACACCACTCGATCGCCATTCACATCCGGCGAACTGACGAAGCGTGGCAGGCGATCCTGGGCCACGAGGGCGCACGCGACGAGAAGCAGGGAAGGAGCACGGAAGCGCAGCATCAAAGACTCCGAAAACGGGTACTGAAATATACATCGTTTAACGATGAATATGAACAGCCGAGCCGCGGTGCTGGCTTGGAGACGGCTCGGCTAGGGAAAAGAGAGAGCCTATCGCGCCACCATCATCCCTATGACCACTGCGACCGATCCCGCTGCGATGAGCTTTGAATACCTAAAGGGGTGCCCACTGCCAGGGCAAACGTAAAATGGTTCAATGGTTCAACGGAAGGCCGCAAAACGGCTTCTGAAACCATGCCTAAGCGCAGTTCCTATCCTGCTGTCTCGTGCCATTCTTGAACCATGAGCGACCTGGATAGCGATCTCGATTCGGCCTTTGACCCGGGTTCTTTCCGAAGCCTGGGACATCGCGTGGTGGATCTTTTGGCGGATCACATGGCCGCCGCGGCCCGACGTGAAGGCCCTGTGCTGCCTCCTTTTACACCGATGCAATCCATGGACAGGTGGCCCGCGGATTTCCCCGCCCGGGGTGGCGAGGATCCCATTGCTCTGCTGGCAAGGGTGGTATCCGATAGCAACCATCTGCACCATCCCTGCTACGTGGGCCATCAGGTGACATCACCGCTGCCCTGGAGCGCGTTGCTGGATTTCGCCGGAGCTTTCCTGAACAACGGCAGCGCGGTCTATGAAATGGGCCCGGTGTCCACGGCCATGGAGCGCAGCGTGGTCCGCTGGTTCGCGGGCCGCATCGGGTTTGATCCACTGCTGGCGGATGGCGTGCTCACCCATGGCGGCAGCGCGGGCAACCTCACGGCACTCCTGGCGGCCCGCCAGCACGCGGCCTCCTGCGATGTTTGGGAGGAAGGCGTGACGCCAGCCGGTGCACTTTGCCTGATCGCCTCGGACCAGACCCATTACTCTGTGCGGCGCAGCGCCCAAATCATGGGCCTGGGGGGCCGTAGCGTCGTATCCGTGCCCACGGACACCCGCTATCGGATGCGCCTGGATGCCTTGGCGGCCTCCTTGCGGAACGCGAAAGCGGAGGGTTGCACGGTCGTGGCTGTGGTCGCCAGCGCAGGTTCCACGGCCACCGGCGCCATCGATCCCCTGGACGCCATCGCGGAGCTCTGCGCGGAATACGGCGTGTGGCTGCATGTGGATGGCGCCCACGGGGGCGGAGCCGTGGTCTCGGATCGGTTGCGGACTGCGCTCCGGGGCATCGAGCGGGCGGATTCCGTAGTGATTGATGCCCACAAGATGCTGCTCGCACCCGCGCTGGCGACGCTGGTGGTGTTCCAGAACGGACGCCGTTCCTTCGAAACCTTCAGTCAGCAGGCGGTCTACATTTTCGGCGGCCAGGATCCTACGGAAACCTGGTACGACCTGGCCCAGCGTACCCTCGAATGCACCAAGCGGATGCTGGGGCTGCAGGTCTACGCCTCCTTGAAAGTGCTCGGCACCAGCTTCTTCGCGGCCTACGTTGAGCGCATGTACGACCTGGGCCGCGCCTTCGGCGAGCTCGTCGCCCAACGGCCCCACTGGGAATTGGCCACGGTGCCCGAAGGCAACATCGTCTGCTTCCGCTATGCTCCGCCGCACTTTGCGAACGCCAATGAATTCCAGGCCCACGTGCGCGAAGCCATCGTCCGCGAAGGCTCCTACTATCTCGTGAAAACCTCGCTGCGCGGCAAGACCTACCTCCGTTGCACTCTCATCAATCCACGCACCGAATTATCGGACCTCGAAGCATTGCTCCTGCGGGTGGAAGCCGAAGCTTAAGCAGCCGCTCCAACGGATAGCTCCAAAGCCGGGCTGAACAGGATCAACTTAGGCCACCTCAGGCTTTCGGGAAGAATAACTGACGCTTGGGATTGATACTAAGTTGCGTTCAATGTGATAGAAGTAATCCAGTCGAAGCCAGCGAAGCTGCGGACTCTGTCGTGGTCAGCTTCGAGGGTCCGGACACCTTTGCAGAGGGTGTCCACCACGGCTTTCATGCCGCTGAACACCGTGTTGGCGAACCAGCCTTCCCGTAGGACCTTCCAGAGGTGTTCAACAGGGTTCAGCTCGGGACTGTAGGGCGGTAGGTACAGGATCCGCATGTTGGCGGGGACCTGCAGGGCTTGGGCGATGTGCCAGCCGGCCTGGTCCATGACCATGAGGATGAAGTCGTCGGGGTGGCGCTGGGCGACCAGGGCCAGGAATAAGGACATGGTCTGGGCGTTCACGAATGGCAGGACCAGGCTGTCCATCTCGCCGTCGTGGGGGCTGAGCGCGGAAAATGCGTAGGTGAACTGGCGGAGCAAGCGAGCGCCGACAATCGGTCGGACCCCTTTGGGAGCCCAGCAGCGCCGGGGATCGCCCAGGAGTCCGAACCGCCCTTCATCCTGGAACATCAGCCGGACCGGGCGTCCTTGCCGGGCCTGTCGCTCAACCTCCTCCCCGACTTCGGTTTCGAGTTTTTTTAAAGGCGGCCTGCGCCGCCGGATCGGCCTTGGGATGCCTCGGCCGGGGCGCGATCTTGCGCCAGCCTTGACGCGCAAGCAGGCGGTAGATGGTGGTCTTGGCGACGATGCGCCCCACCCGCGCCTCGAACGCGGCCTTGATCTCCTGGGCATTCAGGATTCCGCCCGCCTCCGCCTTGGCCAGGAACGGTTGAAGGAAGGAGGCTTCTTCCTCCAGAGTCAGGTATTGGTGGTGCCGCCCGCCCTTGGCCTTCAAGTCAAAGATCGCATCGCCCTCCTTGGCCCACCTGGAGTGGATGACATGCACCGTCGCCACGGACCAGCCCAGCAGGCGGGCGATCTCTGCCGCTGTGCTGCCTAGGGTGGCCCGGATCAGCACGCTCTGGATCCGTTGAAATTCAGGCCGCCCTTTGGCCTTCTTCAGGCGCTCGGCAAGGCCGTGAATAGTGGCTCGGTCGGGGGCGATCAGTGTCTTCATCCCAGCTCCTTGGCTCTAGGATAAAGATAGGTATTATTTTATTGAACGCAACTTAGTATAA
>JANXQX010000025.1 GCA_025353305.1 Holophagaceae bacterium | reverse complement strand
CGCTTCAAGGGCCACCTTGGCCTTGAACGCCGGGGCGTGATTCCGTCTCGTTCCTCTCATCTGTCCGCCATTCCTTAGGGGGTTCCGGCCGCCCTCCTGGCCCCGGATCTTAACTTAAGTACCTGTCCAAATAATGGGGAGCACTACATTCTTCAACGCTCTCTGTGAACTGGACAGCCCGGGCGAATGGTACGTGGACCGGAAGCATGGGCGCCTGTATTTCTGGCCGCCGAGCCCCATCACCCCTGGGACCGTGGGGGTGTCGATGCTGGTGACGCTGGTGCATCTCCAGAATGCGGCCTATGTCCGATTCGAGCGCCTGGGCCCGAGCGGTGCCCGCGGAACGGCCGTGGTAGTGGAAGGGGCCGACCATAATGCCCTATCCCAGTGCGACATCCGGGAATGCGGCGATCTGGCCGTGATCATGAAGGGGCGGACCAGCGGAGTGACCGGATGCCGGATCTGGGACACGGGGGAGGGTGGAATTTTCCTTGAAGGCGGAGACCGCCAAAGCCTCGCTCCGGGGGGGCTCTATGCGGATGGAAACACCATTCACGACTACCACCGATGGGGAAGATCCAACCGCCCAGGCATCCAGCTTGCCGGTGTGGGACTTCGGGCCGCGCAGAACCACATCTACAACGCCCCGCACAACGCCATCCTGTTCAACGGGAATGACCACCTCGTCGAGGGGAACGACATCCACGATGTCTGTCGGGAATCCCAGGATGTGGGGGCCATCTACACGGGGCGGGACTGGACGGCACGGGGTACGATCGTCCGCCACAACTACCTGCACCGCATCCAAGGGGTTGGCAAAACCGGGGAACAGTACGGGGTCTAGATCGATGACCAGGCCTCGGGAATCCAAGTGATCAGCAATATTTTCGACGAAGTGCCACATTCCATCTTCGTCGGCGGGGGACGGGACAACGTGATCCAGGGCAATCTCTTCGTTCATTGCCCGATGTCGGTCACCATTGATGCGCGAGGGGTCGAGAGCCAGAAGCGTGACGTGGAGAATCCCTTCAGCGGTCTTCGCTTGGCATTATCCCGAGTAGCCTACCGCCAAGGTAACTACCTCAAGTACCCGGGGCTGGCCTCGGTCATGGAGGATGCCCCTGGCGCGCCAAAAGGGAATCGCATCACCGGCAACATCGTGGTCGGAGGAGCGGGCTTCGATGTCAAACCTGCCGCGAAGCCGTTCGTGGAATCCGCAAGAAACCTCCAGGACACCGGCTCTGTTTTGCGATGGCCCGAGCGTTTCCAACCCGGAGTGCAGCGCACGGCCCGTGACTTTGAATTGAAGCCGAATGGTCCGGCATCGATCGGGTTCAGCCCGATCCCGCTCGATAAAATCGGCCCTGGGGATGGGGGCAATCGATAATCTAGGAACCACACCCAAGTTACGTGGGGCTGAAGTGATTCCGGTCCGGTGTCGCGCGGGATACCATTTTACTACAATATTGTGAATGAGCTATCGCTTCCAGTTCGTGGGGGTGGATCTCATGGTCATTTCTAGGTCTGGAGGTCATTCTTATGCCACGTCGCACCGCCCTCGTCACAGGCATCACTGGCCAGGACGGCAGCTATTTGACGGAGCTTTTGCTCTCCAAGGGCTACACCGTGCACGGGATCATCCGGAGGGCTTCCACCTTCAACACAGATCGGATTGATCATCTGTATGAGGATCCCCATCAGCACCCGAACCTGTTTTTGCACTACGGGGACCTGTCAGACGCGGGGGCGCTGCGCAACCTCCTGGACGATGTGCAGCCGGACGAAGTCTACAACCTGGGGGCCCAGAGCCATGTGCGGGTGAGTTTCGACCAGCCTGAGTACACGGTGGATGTGGTGGGCATGGGCGTCATCCGCCTGCTTGAGGCCATCCGGAGCTACATGAAGCACAACGACAAGAAGGTCCGCTTCTACCAGGCCGGCAGTTCTGAGATGTTCGGCAGCGCCAAACCCCGCCAGCACGAAGGCACCCGCTTCCAGCCCCGCAGCCCATATGCCTGTGCCAAGGTCTACGCGCACTATCAGGTGGTCAACCACCGCGAAAGCTATGGCCTCTTCGCCTGTAACGGCATCCTGTTCAACCATGAGAGCCCCCGCCGCGGCGAGACCTTCGTCACCCGCAAGATCACCCGGGCCGCCACGCGCATCAAGCTCGGGATGCAGGACAAGCTGTTCCTCGGCAACCTGGACGCCAAGCGCGACTGGGGCTTCGCGGGTGACTATGTGGAAGCCATGTGGCGCATGCTTCAGCAGGACACGCCGGATGACTATGTCGTGGCCACGGGCGAGAGCATCAGCATTCGCGATTTTCTGAACCTCACCTTCAAGCGCCTTGAGCTCGACTGGCAGAAGTACGTGGAGATCGATCCCCGCTACTTCCGTCCCGCCGAAGTAGATCACCTCGAAGGTGATCCTGCCAAGGGCCGCCGCATCCTGGGGTGGGAACCGAAGACCAACATCCAGGCCCTCGCCGCGATGATGGTGGATTCGGATCTTAAACTGGCCCAAAAGGAACTGGTTTTGAGGAATGCTGGTCATGCCGAGGCGCCCCGGGTGGGATTCTGAGGTCGTAGCCAGTTCCTCGATGCGGTCGGCCGGGGCTGATTTTACTGATTGGCTGATAGAGGTATCGTTATTCCCGTCTGAATGTCTTGGAGCGATGGTATGGAGCGCAAATCGAAGATTTTTGTCGCAGGGGCGCTAGGGCTCGTCGGATCCGCGGTGATTAGACGCTTGCAGGCGGAAGGCTGCACAAACCTGCTTGCCCCGACTCGGCAACAGCTGGACCTGACGAACCAAGCAGCCCTCGACGCTTTTTTCGAGGCTGCGCGTCCGGAGTATGTCTTCCTCGTGGCCGGGAAAGTAGGGGGCATTCACGCCAACAGTACTTACCCGGCAGACTTCATCCGGGACAACATCCTGATCCAGGCGCTGGTCATCGATGCGGCCTACCGGTTCGGGGCCCGCAAGTTATTGGACTTGGGTTCTTCCTGCATCTACCCGAAACTGGCGCCCCAGCCCATGACCGAGGACTGTCTGTTGACCAGCGCCTTGGAGCCTACCAATGAGTGGTACGCGATTGCGAAGATCGCCGGTCTCAAGATGTGCCAGGCCTTCCATCGACAATATGGCTTCAATGCCATCAGCCTGATGCCTACCAACCTCTACGGCCCCGGAGACAACTTCGATCTTAAAAGTTCCCATGTGCTGCCCGCCATGCTA
>JANXQX010000022.1 GCA_025353305.1 Holophagaceae bacterium | reverse complement strand
GGCCTACCCGACTATCGGTCATCTAAGTCCAGTGAATATGGTTGCCGCACAATCCGTGGGGTTTGGAGCCTTTATGGCGTCGTTCTTAGGGTGTATAGCAGTCGCTCCAGGCCATGATCGCCCCCACCCGCACGGATGTCTGGACAGTGTCCATGGTGCCCGTGGCTCAGGATGTTCCGCCCAAAGCCCACGCCAAGCACAACACCTTCGACTGCATTACCTACCACGGCTATCCGCCAGTCAATGGCTATGTGTGGCATAGCGGCATCCATGGCGGAGGCGACAGTTATGCCACCCGGATGCTACGGGCACGGGCGGCAAGGGAACCTCCATCACCAACCCTGTCCACCAGCGAGACGGCGTCACCACCGTCCAGGCTCAGTTCAAATCAACCTGTTTCGGCAGCCACTGAGTTCAAATCCACTCCCACTGCTCCTCCGGATCAAGAGTCTCAACCGAACCAGGACATCCATACGGGTTGGCTGCCGATGCCGCTAGGATGGGGAGAATTCCCATCCCGATGGCTTGGCGATTCTTCTGAGTACATCCTCCCCATGCTCGATTCGATCCAGTCTGCACTCCGTCCGCTGATCGCCTTCGCGTTCAGCGTGTCGCTGCTCGGATTCGTGGGGGAGCAGCCCACCTGCCAGGACTGCCACCCCAAGGTGGCCAAGCAGGCGCTGTCGGGCACGGCGCACAAGCCTCTGCAGGACGGCAAGTGCCAGTGGTGCCACAAAGCCCACGGCGAGGCCAACCTGAACTTTCTTCATGCGGGAGGCGGCAGAGCCCTGTGTGTGGTCTGCCATAAATCCAATGACCGGACCCCTCAGGAACGACCCTCGCACCAGTTCAAAGGCAAGGGAGAGTGCGGTGCCTGCCACGGTCCTCACGACACCGGTCAGAAGCACCTGCTCAGGTTGCCTGCCCTGGAACTCTGCCTCTCCTGCCACCCTGAGATCAAAATTCGCTTAGCGAGTGCTCATCCCCACGCCGCCGCCCGCAGTTGCTTGAACTGCCACCAGCCGCATCCCTCCTCTGTTCGCCACCTGCTCCGCGAAGAGGCTTCGGCTCAGTGCCAGGGTTGTCACGAGATCCCGGCCCTCTCCAAGACCCACGCGGACATGTCGCCGCAAGCTGGGAGTTGCGTAACCTGCCACAACCCGCACGGATCGAAGTCCGCGGGAATGCTACGGGACCGGCTGCACGCCCCTTTTCTACCGGGAAACTGCTCCGTCTGCCACCTGCCTGGCACAGGACAGGCTGCCCGTCTCACGAAGCCGACACCTGGCCTCTGCCAGGATTGCCATGGCCCCATTCCTCGTCCAGGGGTGCAGCACCAGCCCGCAAAAGAGGGTGCCTGCTTCGCCTGCCATATGCCCCATGCGGCCGATGGGAAGGGTCTTCTTCGGGCGATTCCCAAGGAGATATGTCTCCATTGCCATGCCGGGCTCGACAAAGGAAAGTCCCAGCATTCCCCCTTCAGCAGGGGTGCCTGCCTTGACTGCCACAAGCCCCATGAATCGGTGGAAAGAAAGCTCCTGGTCCTCCCGGCCCAACAGCTATGCCTCACCTGCCACGCAGGGCTGATCAAGGGCAGGAGCCAGCACGCCCCGGCAAAGGCGGGCGATTGCTTGTCCTGCCACGAACCCCACTCCTGCAACATCTTCCCCATCTTGAAACAGCCTGGAAATGCGCTCTGTACGAACTGCCACAAGGATACGGCCAAGGGGCCCTTTCCCCACGATCCGGTCGAGAAGGGACAATGCCTCACATGCCATTCGCCCCATGCTTCCCAATCTTCGGCGCTCATCAAGGGTGGGCAACTCGCCTCCTGTGGTGCCTGCCACAAAAAAGTGCTTGCCCGGGCAGTGCTCCATGAGCCCGTGAAGCAGGGGAATTGCAGTGTCTGTCACACGTCCCATGGAGGGAAGCTTGCCAAGCTCCTCAGGGACGACACGGAAAAGTTGTGCACGAATTGCCATGGGAAGTTGCTTAGTCATGATACCAAGCACATGGCGGCCATCGGACAGGGCGGCTGCCTTGGCTGCCACGATCCCCATGGTGGAGAGGCCGCACCATTCCTTAAACGCAAACAGCCCGAGGGCTGTTCGGGTTGCCACAAGAGGCAGGAGCGCTTCCCGATGCTGCACCGCCCTGTGAGTGAAGGATTGTGCAGTGCCTGCCATGATCCGCATTCCGGCAACGGGCCCGCCATGCTCAAGACGGCCACACTCCAGGAGACCTGCGCGAAGTGCCATGACCTAGATAACCTGGGCCTGCGGCAGAAGCACCTCGGGGCCGAACTCAAGAAAGTGAACTGCCTCAAGTGCCATGACCCCCATGGCTCCAGGAAGAAGGGCCTGATGCCAACGGGACTGCATGCGCCCTTTGCGGAAGGCCTCGCCAGCGGCCAGCTCGGTTCCAAAGGCTGCCCCACCTGCCATGCCGCACCGGATCCAGGCCAGCCTCTCGGAGACGGAACTGCGCTCCTGCAGGCCCTGCCGGGGCTCTGCACCAGGTGTCATCCAGCACAACCGCAGGACGGGGCTGGCTCGCAGCACCAGCCCTTCCAGGCCGGGAAATGCACTACTTGCCACGAGCCTCACGTCTCGCGCCAGGAATCGCTGCTGGTCGCCCCGGGGAGCCAGACCTGCCTTGCCTGCCACGAGAAACCTCAGCCGCCTGGGAAAGGCTGGGGACACAAGCCCTACCAGGATGGAGAATGCCGGGAATGCCACCTGGCGCACGCCTCAAAGGAAAAGAGCCTATTGCGCAAACAGCCATTGGAGCTCTGCCTCGCCTGTCACCAGGGCATCGGCGCTGCCCTGAAATCCAGGCATTCGCATCAGCCCGACAGCTCTGGAAAATGCCTCGACTGCCATGCCGCCCATTCGGGCGTGGAGCCAAAAGGCCTCAACAAGCCATTAGACAAGCTCTGTTCCCCGTGCCATGACGAGCGCGGACTGCAAAAGGTTCACCAGGGTTATCCGGTGGCGGCCAAGGGTTGCGTGACATGCCATGACCCGCATGGCTCGAACATGGACTTCATGCTGCGCCCTGGGGCCCACAGCCCGGTGGTGAAGGGCACCTGTGACACCTGCCACGCACCTGCCTCCTCCGCCGCGGCTTTTGCCCTCAAAGCCCCCCAGCCCGGGCTCTGCTACACCTGTCACCAGGGCATAGCTGAATCCGCCAAGCAGGCTTTCCCCCACCCGCCAGTGGCCAAGGGCGAATGCGCCTCCTGTCACGCCCCCCATGCCTCCAGCCTGCCCTACCTGTTGGCCGGAAACCCAAGGGAATTATGCATCCAGTGTCATGGGAATTTGCGCAAGGAGGCCCTGGCTTCCCGCTCCAGGCACAGGCCCTTTGTAGATGGTCAGTGCACAATCTGCCACTCCGCCCATGGTGGTGGCGCTAAGGGTTTTCCGCGGGAGAATATTCAGGCCATCTGCATCAACTGCCATCCCGATACGCGTGCCAATCATCCGATCGCCAACCATCCGACCTCGGGCCGGATCATCAAACGCGAAGGGAAGGCGATCAGCTGTCTGTCCTGCCACCTTCCCCATTACTCTGCAAACGACAAACTGTTGGCCATCACCGATTGCGAGTCCTGTCACAGGTAGGGCTGGCAAGAACCGATTACGGCCACTTCTCTTCCCGGTTACCGATTCTGACCGGTGTACCTACTTGAGATGGCAAGTGATGCAGAGGGCCGAATTGGTCATCGTCACCCGCAGGAAGGGTGGATTGGTATTGTCGTGAACGTCATGACACGAGGCGCATTCGACCTTTTCTGAACCGCTGGGACCGAAGAGCTTCACGCTGTTTGTCAGGGCGAGGATGGTCGGCTTGGCCACCAGGCCCACATCCGTGGTGGGGTAGGTGATGGAGATGGGATGATCCTTGGTGAGGTCCTTGCTAACCAGAGAGGGTCCAAGCATCCGGCCAGTGGCGTCCATGGTGGCGTTTGCACCGGCATAAGTCACTGTGGTCACACCGTAGGGCAGGTTGATCATGTTGCCGACGGCCTGGGTGCCGTCATGGCACGTGAAACAGACCATCGAAGCGGCTGCGGGAGTAGGATCGACCACCCCCAGCAAATTTGACCCGGGGTTGTTGGTCTGGTTGTGCATCGTGAACCCGGTGTTCAGCGTCGTGTTCTTGTTCCACAAGGGAATGATCTGGGCCGAGGCAGCGGCGGCATTGTGGGGGGTGTGGCAGAAGACACAGGTTTGATTGATGTTGATGGTCTTGGCGGTGCCCTGGCCGGTGATGCTCAGGTCGTGCTTGGTCCCGACAATACCGGCAGATAGGCTCAAGGAGCCGGCAGCCAGAAGAAGGAGAACAGAGGACTTCATGTGGGACCTCAAAGGGAATGGCAGACGATTCATGCTAATGCGCGGTTGATGCAGGAGTGGTTTTCTCCTCGGGTAGATACTGGAATTTCTGGATGCGCCTATTGAGTTGGTCGGCCACATAGATGGCTCCCTTGGCATCGATGGCAAGACCATTGGGCACCTGGAACTGGCCCTTCTGGGTGCCGACCCTTCCCACTTGCGTGAGGATATGGCCCTCTTGATCAAAGACCTGGATCTTGTTCAGAGTTCCATCCACCACGTACAGGTGGCCGTCCGGATCGACGGCAATGCCCTTGGGCCGCGCGAACTCACAGGGCAGATCGCCGACCTTCCCGAAGGTGCGCAAGAACTGACCGTTGAAATCGAAGATCTGGATCCGGAAGTTGCCCGTGTCCACCACGGCAAAGCCCACTCCTGGAAGGATGCACACATAGGATGGCATGTTGAATTGCCCCTCTTCGCCACCTCGCTCGCCCACGGTCTTGATGAGTTGAAGGGTGCGTGTATACAGGCGCACGGCATGTTCCTGGCCATTGACGATGATGAGCAGGTTTCTGCCTTCATCCACGGCCACCCCTACCGGGCGGTGGATGCCATCAGACTTGCCGAGGGCGCCAAGCTGGTGCCCTTTCTTGTCGAAGACCACCACCTGATCCGTGTTGGCGCTCGTCGCATACACCAGCCGTGAATCCACAGCCAGCCCTGTGGGTGTGGGAAGGGGGAAACCGCTGACCGAGGAGAATTCCCAGATCGCCTTTCTGGCGGGATCCATGGCGACGATGCCGCGCGTGAAATCCCCCACGAAGATGACCCCCTTCTCGTCCACAGCCACGCTTTGGGGGCGATCGAGCCAGAGCACCTCCTCGGTTTTTCCCGCCAGACGATCCAGGAACGGGCGGCGCTTCCTGGCGCCGACATCGAAGGCATTCCGGTACTCGGCAACCCATTTGACGCGCGCTGGCGCTGGAGGCGGGGGCCAGACAAGCATATCCTCCCCCGGTTGCGAAGCCTGCATCGCGTCCGGCACGGCCTTCTGGGCCGCTAGGCCTGCCCCGAAGGCAGCCAGCAATGCCAGGGTCAGCAACAAGGCGGTTGAGGTGGTATGCATGAGAATATTCTCGCAGCTTGACACGGCCTTCGCATGGGTGATGGAGGTCACCCTTTGCCGGTTCCCTTGGGGGATCCAAGCTAACATTCTGTCTTGATCGAGGCTTGCCCGAATACACGAAAGGCTTGCCGCACCACCGTTCCTCGATACCCGAATTTGATGGATCGCGCACTCCCCGGAGGTATGAACATGCTGAAGCGCTTCCCCTTTGTCCAGGCCCTGCGAGTGACCCTGGTGGGTGCGGCCTGTGCCGTGGCTCTGCTGGCCCAGGCCTCGAAACAGGCCCAGCCCGAACTGCAGTGGCCGCCCGCGCCCAATGAGGCCCGCATCAAGTGGGTGGCGGCGTATCGCAGCGAATTCGATGTGGGCGCCAAGAAGCGCAGCGGCTTCCTGGATCGCCTCACTGGCAAGGGCCAGAATGGCATGTCCCTCGCGCGGCCCGTCTCGGTGGCCGTCGACGAGAAGGGGGTCATCTTCGTGGGGGACATCGGCGGGGGCATCGTGGCCATGGATCCCGTCACGCACAAGTGGTGGCGCTTCGCGGATGTGGCCAAGCTCGCCCTGCCCGCCCCGGCGGGGGTCGCGGTGGATTCCAAGTTCGTCTATGCCACGGATGCCAACACCAACACGCTGGCCGTGTTCGACAAGCAGGGCCACGTCGTCCAATCCCTGTCGGTCAGTGATGGCATCAAGCGACCCGTCGGCGTTGCCGTGGACGAAGCCAATGATCTGGTGGTCGTGGTGAATGGCGGCGATCACCAGGTGCTGCTGCTCAACCGGGCCCTGAAGATCCTGAAGAAGATCGGCTCCCGCGGGGACAAGGTGGGCCAGTTCAATTTCCCCACCTACTGCTGCATCGTCCCCGGCAAGGGCTTCGCCGTTTGCGACACGGGCAACTTCCGGATCCAGTTCTTCGATTACAAGGGCAAGTTCCTCCATGCCTTCGGCAAGGCGGGGGATGTCTCAGGGACCCTGGCTCGGCCCAAGGGCATCGCCATGGATCCCGACGGCAACCTGTATGTGGTGGACACCAGCTTCTGCAACTTCCAGATCTTCCGGCTGGATGGCCAGGTCCTCGCGCATGTGGGCCAGGGCGGCACCGGGAGAGCCGAGTTCCAGATCCCGGCTGGCATCGCCATCGGCAAGGATGGTGCCATTTTCGTGGCCGACGAGATGAACGGCCGCATCCAGCGCTTCCAGTACTATCCCGAAACCAAGAAAGCCGAACCCGCCCCCCCCGTCAAGACCCTCTAGCCACCCCGGCACCCGCTCCGGCGCTGCGTTCGCCCCCGAGGCCCCTGACAGGGAAGGGCCTCGGGGGGTAACGCGTGGGGCTCCCCGTGAGAAAAACCGAGCCCGACTGGCCTCCTTGGTGGGCCGGCTGGCCAGGAGGGGATCGTCATGAGACCGCTCAATCCCCAGGCGCCACCCACCCCGCGGGCCGCGCCAGCCCTACCTCCAGTCCAGGCGCCAGGGAGATCGCTGGGCGCAGCATTTCCTGGCGGATCGACCCAGAAGCATGTGTTGTGGGTGGATGCCAGGTCGGAATGCTGCTGGGGCATATGGCGCCTGAACCGTGACGAATATCACCCACTTTGTCAGGCGTTTTTAAGCGTCCTTTAAGGTCCGCGGCTCAGATTGACTATGTCGTGGTCAAGAGACCCGAACCAGTCCCCCCCATCCCTCTCAAGGAGCACCACCATGAAACGCATCCTTCTCCTCCTCGCCGCTGGCGCCGCCGCCATCAGCCTGAATGCCGGCCAACCCGCCTCCGGCATCGCGGGTTCCTACCACGACATGAACACCCACGGCGTGACCGTGTCCAAGCTCAACAATGGCGTCACCGCCGCCACCACGGAAACCTGCGTCTACTGCCACCTTCCCCACATCGCTACCACCACCACCCAGCTGGTACCCCTGTGGAACCACGCGACGACCTCGCAGGCCACCTTCACAATGTACAACGCTCTGAACGCCAAGAGCGACGCTTCCAACATCCTGCTGGGCGTAGACACCAGCCCCACCGGCGTGAGCCTGGCGTGCATCTCCTGCCACGACGGCTCGGTGGCCATTTCCGCCACCGTCGACCCGCAGATCCCCTACAAGTCAACCTACACCAATGCCGGCCAGGTCAGCTTCGGTTCCACCATCATCAATCCCGATGGCACCGTCGCCGCTTCCTATCTGCTGAAGGGCAAAGGTGGTGACTTCACCAGCGACCACCCGATCAGCGTCACCTACGATGCCACCAAGGATCTCGGCCTCAAAGCCCCTGACACCGGCACCTCCCAGTATTTCGGCGGCAAGACAACTGTGGTCGGCACGTACCTCCCGCTCTTCAGCGGCAAGGTCCAGTGCGGCAGCTGCCACGATGTGCACAACTACTCCAAGTCCCTGGCAACCGGCCAGGGCGGAGCGCCCTTCCTGCGCATCGACAATGGCGTGGGTTCCGCGCTTTGCATCGCCTGCCACAAGAAGTAATCGCCCCTTCTAGAACCTGCGCGGGGGAGGGCTTGCCCTCCCCCGCTGGCATAATGGGAACTCCACCCAAGCCTTTGGAGTCTTTGTGAGGATGTCCCTGATCGGCTTGGCCTTGGCCGGCGCCACCCTGGTGGCGCCGGCTCAGGAGGCCGTGCTACTCGACCAGGTGTTCCAACTTCACTACAACCGCTGGCAGTTCAATCAGGAAGCGGCTTCCGCTTCCACCAGCGCCACCTATGGCTTCCAGGCTCAGATGCCACTGGTGGAGGACCGGCTGGGCACCCTGGGCCTGGCGGGCGCCGTGGATTACGCGCACGGTTCGGGCGATCAGCCTTCAACCCTGGGCCTGAACAATTATGGCGTTCGGGCCACGCTCTTCCCCTACCGCCCCTTCCACCTGAGCCTGGACTACAGCCACTCCCAGTCCCCGGAGCTGGCGGGTGGGGAGCGCGCCCACACGGACGTCTACGGGGCCGCCCTGGTCTACCGGGGGCAGACGGTCCAGGATCTCCAGGTCACTTTTCGGGAGGGGCGGTCCTCCCAGGGGCCAGCTACCAACGTCTGGTCCCAGGAGACGGCCACAGCCACTCAGCAGTTCGCGACCACCCGGGCCACCGTGTCAGCCACCCACCAGGCCTTCTCAGGCTCGGGCGGCTTCGCCAGCTTCCAGAACAACTACCTGTATGGCACGACGGATACCCGGTTCTCCCCGACCTGGTCCCTGAACACCAACTTGGCCGCCTCGGCCCAGGCGGGGTCCTCCTCCGTCGGCCTTGCCGGAGGCCTGTCGGGCAGTTTCGGGCGCTACACCTCCATCTCCACGCTGGTGGTGGACGAGCATACGCAATCCGGCTCCCGGGTCACCTCCGCCCTGACCGCCCAGTCCCTGGTGTTCACCACCGAACGGCGCTCCATCTTCGGCTCCCTGGCCCTGAGCACCCAATCCGCCGCGGGGGATGCACAGGGCTCCAGCCAGGCCAGTGCGTCTCTGGGCCTGGCCTACAGCCTCACCCCCAACTGGCGCGTCTTGGCCGATGTGGCCGAGTCCCGGGCCAGCCAGACCCTCAGCACCGGCACCACGGGTGAGTCTGCCTCCGGGAGCCGGCGCTCCTGGCATGTCGGGGTCGCCGATGGGGGCACCGTCCCCGACTTGGTGAAGCACGCCCTTTTCTTTTATTCCGAGCAGAACTTCCTTCGCCGCATCCAGGAGGACTACGCCCCGGGCTACGTGCCCTCCGAGCTGGCCCAGGAGATCCAGAGGCGCCGAAGGTATCAGGAGGGGGCCTTCAACTTCACTGCCGACCTGTCCCACACCCAGGCCGACGGGGGCGGCAAGCTGGACTGGCTGAGGGCCACCGGCGCCCTGAAGCTGGCCGAGGGTCTGAGGGTGTTCACCATGGGCGACCTCCGGCGGGACAACGGGTTGGCGCAGGTGGGCCAACGCCTGGAGGAGAAGAACCTCTCCCTGAACGTGTCCGAAGTGTTCAGGGGTTCCTCCCTGGCGGGCTCCATGGGCTACGCCCATTCTGAACAGGGGGCACTTCCCTCCGCGGGGAATGGGTCATCCTCCGGCACCCCGGGCCCTACCAAATCAGCCTCGAGGTTCTATGGCTTGACTCTCAACTCTGGGCTCCTTGGCGTGCCCTACGGGGTGTACTGGTCCCGGTTCATCACCAGCCAGGGCCCGGCCAGCACGGTCGTCTCCGCCTCCACCGATCTAGAGGTGGGGAACTTAGGTATCCGGCTAGGCTTTCAGATGGTCCGCCGCGACGATGGGAACCATTTCAACCAGATCACCCTGGATCTGCTGCGAGTCTTTGATACCATCGCCCTCTATGGATTCGGACGGCGCTGATGCAACAACCAGGGGAGGAGGATGGGCGGCCCGGCGGCGCCGGGGATGCTGGTCGTGGTGGTGCCGGGGACGCGGGTCGTCATCGTGCCGATTGGCCATGCTGCTGAGGCCGCGGCTCGGCCGGGTGTCCCTCGCCTGCCTGATCACGGGGATCACCCTGTGGGCCCAGAATCCGCTTGTCCCAGCCATCGCTGTCCACCAGGACTGCCGGTCCTGCCACCAGCAGCACGACCCAGTGGATGGCAAAGGGCGCCGGGGGCGCGTCGGTGATGATGCTGTCTGCATCTCCTGCCATCTGCCCAAGGCGAGCAACCCTGGTGGCAAACCCCAGTCCCTGTCGGCGGCCCGACTGCCGGGTGCCAACCCGGTCCCGGCCAAGGTCCCCCAGGAGGCTAGGTACGCGGTTCCGCCCGGCGGCTCCAGCCATGGGGTGCGGGGGGGCGGCGCCCAGACCACCAGCTACCAACGGGTGGTGAAGGAAGGGGCTCATCCCTTGACCCTGAAGAACGGCTGCTCGGGCTGCCATGACCCCCACGGAAAGCGGGCGGGCAAATTGAAGGGCGCGGCCTTTGACGAGCGGGGGCAGTTGCTGAAGGGGATGGTCCCCGTCGCGGCCTCCCAGGTCTGCTTCAGCTGCCATGCCGGCCCCGAGGCCGCCCCGCTCACCCACGGCGAGGCGGATGTGGGGGCCTTGTTCAGCAAGGGCGCGGGGTCCAGGCACGGCATGGGTCGGTTGGCCTCGGAGCACATTGACCTTCCCAGCCTGCGGATGAGCCCCTTCAAGGATCGTCTGGACTGCACGTCCTGCCATGCCAATCCCGATACCAATGGCCTGCGGGGACCCCACTTTTCGAAGTTCCCCTCCCTGCTCAGGGCGGCCTATGGGCATGAGCGGGATTCGGCCTTCCTGGGCGGTTCAGCCAACGACCTCTGCTACCTCTGCCATGACAAACGGTCCATCGAATCCAATGGCTCCTTCCCCCTCCATCGCGAGCACATCCTGGGGTTTACGGCCGGCAAATTCCCAGCGGGGCGCTCGCTCCGGATGCCCCGGGCAACGCCGCAGGCAAAGCCGGGTCAATCCCAGTCCCCCTCTGCGGGACTCGGGTTTGCCACGCCTTGCGCCACCTGCCACGATCCCCATGGATCGAGAAAATATCCCTCCTTGATCGCCTTTGATTCCAATGTTGTGACCCGCTCCTCACTGGGGGCAGTGGATTTTAGTAGGAGTGGCTTGGGGCATGGCACCTGCACCCTTTCCTGCCACGGCTACGATCACCTCCAAACCCGTTACTGAAGCACGCCTCCTGCGCCGCAGAGCCCGTTGAGGCATTGTCTTGAAGGATTCCCTCCATGCTGAGCTTTCTTCGTAGCAGTCCGACGCACACAAAGTTCCGGGGTGTTCTGTTCGCGGGATCGGCTGTTCTCCTTTGTCTGCCGGGCTGCAACCGGCGGCCAGCCAAGCCGGTGGCCCAGGTGGAAAGCCTATGGGTTGGCCAATCCCAGTGGGCCTACTACCAGCAGCAGCATCCTGCCACCTCACCTGCGGCCGCACTGGACGCGCTGGTTCGCCGGGAGGTCGCCTGGCAGTTGGCCACCCGGCGCGGAATGCTGAAGGGCGACGATTGGGAGGCCTTCAAGAATCGGAACCGCACCGTCGTATTGAGCAAGGCCTACCTCGATCGGCAGCCCGGTCCTCCGGCCATGACCGAGGCCATGGCCAAGGCCCACTTCCTGCAATCGGGGGAGCAGCGCCACGCACTCCACCTGCTCTGCAAGACGCAGGATCTTGCTCAGGCAGCCCTGGCCCGGATCAGGCGGGGGGAGCGGTTTGAAGCGGTGGCCACGGCCCTTTCCAGGGATCCCTCGGTGGCCAGAAACCAAGGTGACCTTGGCTGGATCAAACGCGAGCAGGTGGTCAAGCCCTTTGCGGACGCCATCTTCGGGGCCAAGGCGGGAGATCTGTGCGGCCCCTTCCAGACGGAATTCGGCTGGCATGTGGCCAAAGTGCTGGAAATCAAGGCTCCCACCGAAGCTGATTACGACATTAACAAGGCCAAGGTCTTGGCGAGCCTCCAGGAGATGAACCAGAACCAGCGGCGCCCCGGGGCCCTGGGCCCCCTGCGCAGCAAATACCCGCTGAACCAGGACCGGGCCGTGTTGAACCTGGATCGCACCACCGAACCGGCGCCCGGCGATGACAAGCGCGTGGCCGGGAAGGTGGGGTCCAGGAAGATCTCCCTGAAAGAACTCAAGCAGTACCTCGCCGAGGCCATGAATGTGAGCGGGCAGAGCCACGGTCTCGGCCCCGAGACCAAGGGCAAGTTTCTCGATCTGTTGGCTGATGACTACCGGCTGGAACTGGCCGCCGAAAAGGCAGGGCTGGACAAGCTGCCGGAGCTTCAGGCGGCCATCTGGGATTCCGAACGCGAAACGGCCTACCGTGCGTTCTCGGCGACCTTCCTGTCCAGCTACCAGGTCCCGGAAGCGGATTTGAATGCCCACTATGGCGCGCAAAAGGACCGCTTCCGGGGCGCGGGCGCCGTCAAGGTCTACCTCCTGGTGGCGGATCAGCCGGAGGCCATTAACAAGGCTGCGCAGGATTCCATGAGGGGCGTTCCCTGGAACCAGCTCGTGGAGAAGTACGCCAACAAAGAGTCCACAGGCCAGTGGGACGCCGGCTGGCTGGAGATTTCGGCCCTGCGGAAGGTGCTTCCCCGGGAGGCCATTGACGCTTTGCAGAAGATTGGCGGCGGTAGCCTCATCGGCCCTGTGCCTTTCGCCGAGGGGTTCATGCTCTTCAAGGTGCTGGAACGGCGGCCGGGCGATGTGCTGCCCCTGAAGGAATGCCTCGAGGACGTGAAGAAGGACTACCTCCGGACCCAGGGGGAGGCCGTGGTATCCAGGTACCTGGATGGGGAGGGACGCACGGGAATCGGGATCAAGACCTTCCCAGAGAACCTATCCGCCAAGCAGGGAAACTGACGGCCACGGGGGCGCTTCCGCCCCGGGATCGCTCACGGGACCGCGGGGGCTGGCCATCGATCCGGTGGCCAGGCCAGTTCCGCGGCGGTCATCGCTCAGCGGCACTGGAACATCTGGGGCATCCCTTGGTTGATCGTTGAAAAGGATTCGGTGGATCGGGAATGGGTGAAGCGAGAAACCGACTTGCCCTGTCCGGCATTCCCCAACCTGAGGCGTCAACCTTAAATGCAGATTCAAAACCGGAATGAAAGTGAGTGACCTGGATCACTTCTGAAATCCGTGCGGCCTTTTTCTCCGGCCTTGCACCGATAGAGCTGCCGAGAACATTGGTCCTTCAGTGGGCGACAAGGGTTCAAGCGACTTGATTGGAAACTTGCCAAACTCCATATACGACTCGTCCTACGCGGGGCCCTCCGGCTTCCATCCGCCGAACCAAAGCCGTGCGGTCCGACACACGGAGATCGATTTTCGTATTCCAAGGCGGACGTGCGGTTGCCGATACCATTCATCCATTGCCTAACCGGGTGTCGGATGGTTCATCCGGCGGTTGTGAAGGAATCCATGAAAATCCTCATTGTCGAAGACGAAGCGAAATTCGCCATGGTGCTCCACAAGGGCCTGAAGGAAAACGGCTACATCGCCGATTGGGCCGAGGACGGCGAGCTGGGCTTGGACATGGCGCTGGAAGGCGCCTACGCCGCCATCATCCTGGATGTAATGCTGCCCAAGAAGGACGGTTTCGAAGTGCTGCGCGGGCTGCGCAAGGCCGGGAGCACGGTCCCGATCCTGATGCTCACCGCTCGGAGCAGTGTGGAGGACCGGGTCCGGGGGCTTGATCTCGGCGCCGACGATTACCTTCCCAAGCCCTTCGACTTCAAGGAACTGCTGGCGCGGCTACGGGCCGTCACGCGCCGGCCCGCCGTGGAATTGCGGAACGTGCTGAAAGTGGCGGATCTTGAATTGGATCTCCAATCCCGGGAGGTCCGGAGAGGTGGCGATGCCATCGACCTGACCGCCAAGGAGCTCATTCTCCTGGAATATTTGATGAGCCGGAAAGGCCTCGCGCTCACCCGCGCGATGATCCTGGCGAATGTCTGGGCTTCGGATGACGCCTATGACGGCGGGTCGAACCTAGTGGAGGTCTATATCAATTTCCTGCGGAAGAAGATCGACCAGGGGCGGCCGGTCAAGCTCATCCAGACCCTTCGGGGTGTGGGCTACACCCTGCAGGAGCCCGCCTGATGAGCTGGCGCCGCACCCTCCGGTTCAAGCTCACGGTGTGGTATTGCATCGCGTTGGCGATGGGCCTCGGCATCATCGGAACGCTCCTCTTCGTACTGGCCCGGTACCACATGCTGCGGCACTATGACGAGCCCCTGAGGTCAAGGAGCGTTGGCATCCAGGCCATCCTCGCCGAGGAACATGAGGGCAGCACCT
>JANXQX010000327.1 GCA_025353305.1 Holophagaceae bacterium | reverse complement strand
TCACCCCCACCCGAAGCGGTAAACTTGGGCTGCACCGATTGGTCCGCCATCTGATCCTCCCGTTTGTTTCGCAACTACAGGAAAATCAATCGCTCCAATCGGTGCAACCTCTTTCGGTCGGGTTCAACTGCGGAATCCGGGATTAATGTGAAGCGGCCCGAGTGGCTCTTCTTTTAAGGAGAATGTCATGCTGAGTAGGATCCTGCCCACCAACGAACACCTGATCGAACGGGTCATCCGCGTGCTCTTGGGGCTGGCCGGGCTGTCCCTCGTGTTTGTGGGGCCCAAGACGCCCTTAGGGTATTTCGGTATCATTCCGCTGCTCACCGGGCTGGTCGGCTCATGCCCGCTGTACACGGTTTTCGGTTTCAGCACCTGCCCCCGAAAGGAACCGTGAGCCACGTCAGCACCCGGTCCACATCGGCTTGGGTATGCATGCCATGGAAGGCGACCCGGAGGTAGCCCTCGCGCACGGAAGCGTAGATGCCTTGGTTAAATCCCTCTCGAAGAATGCCATTGAGGAATTCCTGCCCGCGACCTTGGTGATGAAACGAAAGCACCGGCCCCAGGCGATCTTCTTCCAACAAGCCTTGGAGCCGCTTGGCCTCGCCCGCCCAGGTTGAAGATTTGGAGAGGGCCGATAGGAGTGTCTCTTGCAAGGAATATACGTGGGCTTCTATGGCGCCTTCGGGGGCGCCATTGAGGCAGGCCATCGAGGCGTTCAGGGCCACGCACCCCAGGAGCGAAGGGCTGCCGGGTTCCAGGCGGCGGCCATCCGCCAGCCAGTCGCGTTTGAAATCCGTGGAAGGTCGAGCGAAATTGGTGCCGTCTTCCACTGAAAGCCATGTGCCCGCAGGTGCCAGAAGCGCCCGGAACCTCGCATCGGTCCAGAGGAATCCCAGGCCTTGCGGGGCCAGAATCCCCTTGTGGCCGCCGGTTGCAAAGGCGCTGACGCCGGTGAGATCAGGCTTGTGGGTACCCGCCCCTTGAATTCCATCCACCACCAGATGCACGCCGCGTTCCTGGCAGGCGCTGCCCAGCCAAGGCAGGTCCAGCTTCAAGCCATCCTGGAAACGTACCCAACTCAGCGCAAGGAGCCTGGTGCGGTCGGTGATCGCGTCGAGCAGGCGCGTTTCCGCTTCGGCGTTTGGGGGTGGTGGGCTTGAATTCCAGGCTTCCACTCCTGATGTGTGCCCTTGCCACAGCGGGACTTCGCGAAAGCTGACGCCCTGTGGAGCAAGGGCCTTCCATGGCCAGACATTGGAAGGAAATTCTCCCAAGGGTGCGAGCACCTCATCACCCGTCTTCCAGGGAAACCCTTGAGCGATGAGTTGGAGGCCTGAAGAGGTCGTGGCGGTCAGGCTGATGTCCTCAGCACTCACCCCGAGGAGCTTCGCCGCTTCTCCTTTTGTGGCCTCAGGAATGCCCTGAAAGTCTTCAACCCAGCTCAGTTTCCAGGGCTGGGATTCCTTGGGCAAAAAAGCTTTGACCGCCTCGAGCGAGGCCCTTGTTACAGGTCCTTCAGAACAGTGCATGACCCAAAGGCGGTCCACATCGAGATCGAAAAGCAGGGGATCCAGAGGAGGCTTCGCTGAATGCACCTGGTTCATCGGTCTTTATCCGTATCCAGCAGCGCCTCAAGGCTCGCGGAAAACCGGTCCTCGATGAGGGTCCGAACGGCGTGGGCGTACTGCTGGATCTCCCACTGGGCGTGGCTCTCGGTGCGCAGGCGGATGAAATGCGCCACGGCCTGAAGGCTGGTGGTCCAGTAGACCTCCGAGTAGAGGCCCAGGGGCAGCACGCAACGGGCCTGCTCCCGGCAGACCCCCAGCGCCAGCATCTTCTTGTACTGGGCCACGCTCCCCTGACAGGCCTCGAGATAGGCATCCATGGCGGGACCCCGGTTGCCTTCATCGATCTCGCCCTCGCTCCCCTGCTTGTTCACCTTGGCCTGCTGGCGGAAGCTTGCGGGCACGAAAAACTCATCATCCGCGAACTCCACATACCTCCCCGAAACCTCATTCCACGCGCAGCCCACCTGATGTTTCATCCACTGGCGGAACACGAAGATCGGCGCCTTCACGTGGAACTGCATGTAGGCGTGGCGGAAGGGCGATGTGTGCTCGTGGGTGGCCAGGTACCGGATCAGCTTCTTGTCGCCCTCGTCAAACGTATCCTTGCGCTTGCCGAAACTCACGCGTGCCGCATTGACCACGGACAAGTCCGAGCCCATGACATCCACCAGGCGGACGAAGCCTTTATCGAGGACCGTGATTTCGGATTGCGGCACTTGGGGCACTTGGGGCATCGGGAACTCCAGTTCTTTGAGGTTGGCGCAGGCCCTGAGACAATGAAAGGTTCTAACATGATCCCGGTGGGAAACCACACATGTGCGGTTTCCTGCTCGCTCTGCTTGACTGCTCCTCTAGAGCCCCCCACACCCAGGTCGGGCAATACCCACCGCTTCGGTCTGACAGCGAAACCACTCGGAGTTTTCATGAAATTTTTTATCGATACCGCCAGCATCGCTGACATCAAGCGCATCAATGCCCTGGGCATCCTGGACGGGGTGACCACGAATCCGAGCCTCATCGCCAAGGAAAGTGGTAAATCCTTCGAGGCGATCATCCAGGAGATCTGCGGCATCGTGGATGGTCCCATATCCGCGGAAGTCCTGGCCACTGAGGCCCAAGGGATGATCGCGGAGGGCCGCAAGCTCGCTAAGATCCATAAGAACGTCGTGGTGAAAGTCCCGCTCACCGCCGAGGGCCTCAAGGCCTGCCACGCCTTCAAGCAGGAGGGCATCCACACCAACGTGACCCTGTGCTTCAGCGCCACCCAGGGCCTGATGGCCGCCAAGGCGGGCGCGACGATGGTTTCGCCCTTCGTCGGGCGGCTGGATGACATCAACCACATCGGCATGGAGATCGTCGAGGATCTGGTGCAGATCTTCGATAACTATGGGCTGGAGACCCAGGTGCTCGCGGCGTCCATCCGGGGTCCCCGGCATGTCACGGAGGCAGCGTTGGCGGGTGCGCACATCGCCACCATCCCGCCGAAAGTTTTTGACCAGATGCTCAGCCACCCCCTGACCGACCAGGGCCTGGAAAATTTCCTGGCGGACTGGAAGAAGGGTGGACGATGAGGCCTCGCATCCTGCTTCCCTTATTGCTCGCCCTGCCCCTGCTGGCCCAGGACGTTTTAGCGCCAGCTCAGGCACCAGCCCAACCACTGGCGCCAACATCAGCCCAGGCAGCAGTGCAGGCGCCTCCAGTGGCCTCAACTGCCTGGGTAGATGCGCATCCCGAATACCACGCAAATTCCAACTGTATATTCTGCAAGATCATCGCGGACAAGGCGCCTTCGCAAAAGGTATTCGAAGATGACCGTGTCCTGGCCTTCTGGGACATCAAGCCCCGGGCGAAGGTGCATCTGCTGGTGATTCCCAAGCAGCATGTGTCCAACCTCACGGAACTCGAGCAGCTTCCCATGGAGACCCGCAGCGCCCTGATCACGACCTGTGCAAAAGTCGCGCGGGAAGCTGGCATCGCGGCTTCTGGTTTCCGCATCATCGTCAATACCGGCAAGGACGCCAGCCAGTCGGTTTTCCACCTGCATTTCCACGTTGTGGGTGGTGAAACACTGCCCGAGGACGCGGTGCGGGTGAAACCAAAGTCCTGATCTTGGCTGAGGTGTTACGTCAAAATAGGTATGGTCAACACGATGGCGGACCGGAGCTTTCATGTCCCTGGAAAAAAAGATCGAGACCCTTAAAGCCAAGCACGCCGTCGCCCAAGCCGGTGGCGGTGAGGCCCGCGTTTTGAAGCAACACGAGGGCGGCAAACTGACCGCCCGGGAACGGATCGCGGCCTTTCTCGACGAGGGTTCCTTCGAGGAGATGGATGCGCTGATGGTGCATCGCACGCCGGATTTGGAAAAGATTCCCGGGGATGGCGTGATCACCGGTTTTGGTCGCGTGGACGGGCGACCCGTGGCGATCTTCGCCCAGGATTTCACGGTCTTTGGCGGTTCGCTATCCGAGGGCTACGCGAAAAAAATCTGCAAGGTCATGGACCTGGCAATGAAGATCGGCTGCCCGGTCATCGGCCTGAACGACAGTGGTGGCGCACGTATCCAGGAAGGCGTGGTCTCCCTGGGGGGCTACGCGGATATTTTTCTGCGGAACACGCTCGCCAGCGGCGTGATTCCCCAGATCTCACTCATCATGGGACCCTGCGCCGGAGGCGCGGTCTACAGTCCCGCCATCACGGATTTCATCACCATGGTCCGAGGAACGAGTTACATGTTCGTGACCGGACCGGATGTCATCAAGGCGGTCACTCATGAGGAAGTGACCAAGGAAGAGCTGGGTGGCGCCACCACCCACAGCGCGCGCAGCGGTGTCGCGCAGTTTGTGCAGCCAAGCGACCTGGCGGCCCTCGCCCATACCCGCGAACTGCTTTCCTTCCTGCCCAGCAACAACCTCGGGGAAACGCCCCGCAAGGCGCCGCGGACCCCGCAGCCATTGGAAAACCCGGAACTCGACAGCGTGGTGCCGGACGACGCCAGCAAGCCCTACGACATCCGGCTCATCATCAAGGGCATTGTGGATGATGCGATATTTTTTGAAGTGCATGAAGCCTTCGCGCCTAACATCGTGGTCGGCTTTGCCCGGATCGACGGCCGCAGCGTGGGCATCGTGGCCAATCAGCCGGCCTTCCTGGCGGGGGTGCTGGACATCTCGGCTTCGGAGAAAGGCGCCCGGTTCGTGCGCTTCTGCGATGCCTTCAACATCCCCATCATCACCTTCGAGGACGTGCCAGGTTTCCTACCTGGCGTGAATCAGGAGCATGGCGGCATCATCCGCCACGGCGCGAAACTGCTCTTCGCCTTCTGTGAAGCAACCGTTCCGAAAATCACGGTCATCACGCGCAAGGCCTACGGCGGGGCCTATTGCGTGATGGCCTCCAAGCACATCCGCACGGATTTCAACTTCGCCTATCCCACCGCGGAGATTGCCGTCATGGGCGCCGAGGGCGCGGTGAACGTCCTCCACGGCAAGGCGGTGGCGAGCGCCACGGATCCAGTGGCCAAGCGGGCGGAGCTCATCGCCGAGTACAACGAGAAATTCGCCAATCCCTATATCGCTGCGGAATTCGGCTTTGTGGACGAAGTCATCCTGCCCCGGGAAACCCGCAAGAAACTGGTGCGGGCCCTGGCCTTGCTCGAAACGAAACGGGACGTTACGCCGCCCAAGAAACATGGGAATATCCCGCTTTGAGCCAACCCGACAAATATGGAGTCACCATGCGAAACCTGATCTTCCTTCTGTTCGCAGGGACCCTCCTCGCTCAGGCTCCGGCCGGTGTGGATCAGGCCTTCTTCAAAGGTGACCCCCGCGCCGTGATGTCGGGGTGCGCGGACCGCGCCCGGGCCATCAAACCCAAGGACAGCCGCCTGTTGGCGGAGTACGGTCGCGCCTACCTGGCGAGTGGCGACCGCCCCAAAGCAGAAGGAGCCTTCACGGCAGCCCTGATTGAGGACCCCAAGGATGGCGAAACCCACCGCCTTATCGCCTACGCCTGGTTGAAGAACGGGTTCAAGCCGGAAGCTGTGGCTGCCCTCGACAAGATGGTGATCATGGATCCCAAAACCAAGAATGCCTTTGCCAAGGCCGCCGTGAATCTGCTGGATGCGGGCATGACCGACAAGGCCGTTGAACTCATGAAGCGCGCCTGGATCTTGGATCCCAAGGATTGGCAGAACTGCGCTGCGTTCACCCGGGCGGCGGTTCGCAGCGGCAAGCTGGAGCTGGCCGCTGAATGGGCCATGCACACCGTTGAGGCCAAGCCCAAAGAAGAGCGCATGTGGAACGAGCTGGCCCTCGTCTACGCCGATGGGGGTGCCGAGCAGAACTAGAATTCCGGCCCCTGATAAAACCGTTTATTGCACAAAAGCTGCTAATAACGACTTGCGCAGATCCGGGTACAGCATTAACGCAATTCCACGCAGGATTGCAGGCGGTGTGCGTGGACTGCCCTGGAGGCAAACGTCAGTGGCGCAGGTGGGGATTCGTAAAGGGATCGAAGGTTCCTAAGGACAGGTGGAAAAGCTGCAAGGTTCTGGAAGGGAAAGGGCTCAGGCACCAGCCTTGCGCGATGCGAGGCGGATGACACCCGGTGATCAACCTAGTATTCAGTTGTGAAAATAAGCTAGCCACCCCTCTCGAATGGCCTATCCTGAAAACAATTAACCAAAACCCAATCATGAAAAGGAGAAATGCCGTGCCAATGCGCTTCGGTTTGTCCGCCAATCTATCTGCCCTTGGCTTGGCCTTGGTGGGTGCTGCCGCACCGGCCTTTGCCCAGCTCCCGCCCAAAACCTCGGCACTTGGGCTGAAAGTCCAGCCCATCGTGAACGACAGGCAGATCAAGCTTGCGCCAGGGGTCACGACGGCCATGTTGGCCTTGAAAAACGCCACGCCGCCCGCGAGCGCCTTCGAGGACATCAGGGGAACGCCGATTGCACATCAACCTTTCCCACTCATGGACCCCAAGACCCGCAAAGCCGTGGGCCGCAATGACAAGATCACCCTTCCCGATGGCCGGCAGGTGCCGGCAGGGGAGTACTACGATCAGTTGAATGCGTTTGAAGCCTACCTCAATAAGAACGGGCACACACTCAAGAACAAGACACCCCTTCCCGTGCTTCGGCGAGCCGCTGTGAATGATGCGGCCCTGGTTACCCAAACCCACACAATCGGCGCCTTCCACAAGCAGCTTCCCAAGATCGAGCTGCAACGGTTCTCCATGGCCACCGAAAAGGCACCCTTGGCCACCCAGCTGAAGAGCCTGGTATCAGAGGGAGATGCCAAGAAAATTGGCGTCAGCGCCCAGCAGTACCAGACCCACATTCAGCAAGCGGCGACCGTGAGCCCTTCTGCGGTCAACCCGTCGCACGCATTCATGATCGCAAAATTGCCTCATTACGTTGCCCTGGGCAGAGTCCCCCTCCCGTCGGCGCGCAAGGCCTATCCAATTCACCATACCTACCCCTTCAATTTCGAACTGGGCAGTGCAAGTAACTTCCAGGCCTATCTGCGGGGGAAGGGGAGCATCGACGGCGTGGCCTACGCAATCCCCAACCCGCCCACACCCGATGACATGAACAACAGCGGGAGTCACTTCACTTTCCACGGAGACGCCACGGCTGGCGGCGCGGTGTTCGGCGCAGGCTTCACACTGGCCAACGCCAATGCGGACTTCTCCTCATCCGCCAAGACTGTTTCCGCCAAGATGAATGTGTCCGTGGTCGGTCAGACCATTTTCAATCTGAATGAATCCGCACCGGGGTCATGGACCAAGAGCCAGCGATTCGTCAAAGGCGCCGATATCAGTACCACCATCCCCATTCCCATCGGCCCCCTATCCCTCAATATCAAGCTAGGCGTCCACGGCGAAGCCGGTTTGGAATACGGCGCGGGCATATATGGTGGGCTGCCCATGGTGCGTGTCTGGGTGGATCCCTTCGTCCATACCAGTGTTTATATCCAGGGAGGAGTTTGCGTCGGGGCCAGTTGGCTGGGGGTTGAAGGTGGAGTGGGAGCCAACATGACCCTGATCAACGACGACATGTCGATCTCGGGCGAGGCAGGCGTCTTCTGGTTATTTGCCTTCGGCATCCGGGAAAAGTTCGTCATCCACAACAAGCTGGATATGCTCAGCGGAAATGTTTACGCCTACGTGCAGTTCAACCATCCCTGCGTTCCGGACTTCTGGAATTCCTGCCACAACAAAGCCACGGTCAATCTCTTTAATTGGAGCGGATACCACACCGAGGGCGATCTTATCGCTCTCGATTTCTCCCGACCTCTGCCCGTGAACTGAGCCGTTACGGCAGCAACCTGGCCAAGTAACACGAATTCTTGACCAACGTAAGGGGCCGCAACGGCCCCTTACGTTTACTTCTTGCCGAGCATGGACTCGGCCAGGTTGCGGACATCCTCGTCCGGATCATTGCAGGCGGCTTCAACCGCGGGAAGCACATCAGGAAAGTTCGAACGAAGATCCCATAGGCTGCCCAGAGCGGCCAGCCTCACTCTTGGCGAGGCATCCCCAACAACCGATTGTTTGAGCGCCAATTCAACTTTTCCACCGCCTTCTCGGAACTTGAATGCCTCGATGGCCTTGGAGCGGGCCTCCGGGGCTGGGTCGGAAGCCAGAGCCGCCAAGAGCAGGCGATCCACTTCCGGATCCTCGATCCAACGAAGGGCATAGATCGCTGAGGCCCGAAGCTCGGAATCGCTGGCGGCGATCCAGGTCTTCAAGGCGGGAAAGGCTTTGAGTGATCCGGTGTTTCCAAGGCAAAGGAGGTAGCGCGACTTCAGGGGCACAGAGTCCGCATGCTCCAATCGCGAGAGTGCGGATTCCACGATGATCGCCGCTTTTTCAGGCATTCCCTGGCGAGCCAGATTGAAGGCCATCGTTCCAAGCATGAGCTGGGCGGTTGATGCAATGGGTACGTGGAGGGAAGTGTAGGCCAGCTCTTCCAGAAGCGTGATTGAGGCCTCGGAGGGTTCGGCTGACTGTCCCAGGGCGGGAATGAGGAAAGCTTGGGCGGGCCACTCTTCACGGCGTCGACGGATGGCGTCTGCCAATGCCTGCTGGGCCTGGGGTGATCCAGTAACCCCCAAGACCGAGGCCAGTAGTCGCATCGAAAGCCCTTCTGGATTTGCCGTCACCAGGAGTTCCCCCATCGCTTTGCATGTTTCGGGCTGAATCCGAGCCAGCGCTTTGAGCTTCAGGTAGAGGGGCCCACTATCAGGATCTCCCCGGGTTTCCGCAGCCTTGAGCGCAGTAATTAGTTCCTCGGCGGTGGAAGCCCCGAGCTCCTTCCGTTGCACCGCCTCCTCCTGCTCCCGGGGGCCGATCTGCACGAACAACTCCGTGAGGGGGTAGCGTTTTTGCAGATCGGCCGAAAGTTCCTTCGCAATCGCTGTTGCTTTCGGGCCAAGCCGGGTCGTTCGCGAGCGCTTCAGAGAAAAGGCAGTGTCTGAAGCAGCCACCAGTTTCTGCGCGATGGTAGTGCGTTGGATTTCCCGAGCCTCCAACCGCTCCAGATAGCCGGCAACGGAGTTGAAAAGGATCTGGCGGTCCCCCTCCACATCTACGCGGCGCTCTACTTTCAACTCGCTGGATAGAGCCTTCCCGGTTGAAGGGAGATAACGCGCGAGACGTTTCCATATCCTCGCCATGCCTTTGTTCGGCGTGCCGGGATCGCGCTCGTAGAGGACCTCGAATGTTCCCGAGGCATCCAGTTCCTCGGTTTTCCAGGATGTTTCGGGTCCCGTCGGCAGGACACACTGCATCTCGGCAATCAGCATCCTGGCGGTACCCTGCACGCCTTCGTCCAGTTGGGAATCCAGCCAGAATCCGGCAATCCGGCCCTGGCCATCCAGCCGCACCAGCACTGGCCCTGCAAGTCCCTTGCGGATGGTATCAAGGAAGGCGGACTGGTTCTGGCCGTTTGCTTTCACGGTTCCCCGGAGCCCTTCCCAGTGAACCAGAAGGAGGAATCCCTGGGCATCCTGGTCCGCGACGTCCACGACCATACGTCCGTGCAGGTCCATCTGGAGATCCGTCACCAGCGAGGCATTGTCAGCACCTTCCGTGCCTGCCTGAAAAAGGGCACGGGCATCAGATATGGCTTTGGACTGGTACGACTGGGCATATTGCAGGCGCGATCCCGGCTTGAAGACGTACCTGAGCGCTGCTCCTTCGGCCCCAGCTGCTCCGCCTTGTGCGAAACAGACGAGGGTTGCCAGGGCAAGGATGGAATTGCGCATGAATGGAACCTCCGGAACGACGTTGATATAGGTCAAACAAGGGCACAAAACGCTGCACGGCGGAAGGAGAAAAAGGGACTCCAGGGACAGGCCCGCGTCGAGAGATTCCCGAAAAGGGCCGGAATTGCAGAGATCTCGGTGATTGAAATCAGGATTGCAGCCTTCTCGGACAGGTCAAGCCGCAACAAAACAACCAAATCTGCATTGGTTATTTTGCTCCGCCCCTTAAACTAAGCCTTTTCCCGGAGGCCCAATGTTGCGCAGAAACACGATCTCGACCCTCTTGTTTGCCTCCTCCTCTCTGTTTGCTCAGACACCCTTCAGCGAATCCTTCTTCATGGGGGAGCGCAAGGCGATCCTCAAGGCGTGCGCCGGGCAGGCCCGCAGCATGAAGCCCCGGGATTCCAAGCTCCTTGCGGAATGCGGGCGCTATTTCATGGCGGGCGGGGACCCCAAATCCGCTGACGAGGCCTTTCTGATCGCCACCACACTGGAACCCAAAGACGGAAGGGTCCTGAGGTTGATGGGTCTCGCTCAGTTGAAACAGGGGCAGCGCAAGGAAGCGCTGGCCACCTATGACCTCGTCACCAGCCGGGACCCCGGAAACCGCGAAGTCATGGGCCTCATTGCGATTGATCTGGCGGAGGCCGGCCTTGCCGCAGAGGCCAATCGCTATGCCCAGATCGCGGCGACGCTGGATGGGGGGGACTGGCATCGCTTCATCGAATTCGGCCGGGCCTTCCTGGTGGGCGGCCACCGGAAGGAAGCAGCCTCCTGGTTTTCGAGAGCCTGCATTTTGAAACCCGGCGAGGAAAAGGTCTATTTAGAGGTCGCCAAGGCTTTCGCCGAAGCGGGCCATTAGGACGTGATGACGACCCTCTTTCTCGACTCCAACGGTTCTGTCCGGAATGGTTGGAAGATCCTGGGCTTCGCAGTCCTGCTCTACCTCTGCATGGCGGTTTTGAGCCTGTTGGGGCTCTGGCGGTTGCTGGGTTTCGAATGGGGCATGGCCCTGGCTATTCTGGCCCCTACGGTCCTGTGCCTTCGCCTGGAGCGGGAGCCCCTTCCTGTGGTGGGAGTGAAACCGGCACTGCGCTGGGGAGTGAATTTCGCGGCGGGTGCGATGGGGGGTCTGCTCCTGATGCTGCTCGTCGCAGGCTGCATTTTCATCCTTCACGGCCTTCATTGGCAGCGCGGCGGCGGCGCGGGTTTTCGTGAATTGATGGCTGGTGCCTGGCTCTACTTGGCCGTAGCCGTCAATGAGGAGTTGTTATTCCGGGGTTACCTGTTTCAGCGGTTGATGAAGGGCACCGGAACATGGATCTCGTTGATACTGATGGGTCTCTGGTTCGCTTATGCCCATTGGGACAACCCGGGCATGACGGGTTCCGTCAAGGTTTGGGCCACACTCAATATTTTTCTGGCGGGACTGCTCCTGGGTCTCGCTTACTTGAAGACGCGGCGTTTGGCGCTGCCGATGGGCATTCACCTTGGCTGGAATTGGGCCCAAGGCAGTCTGCTGGGCTTTGGGGTGAGCGGCACCATGGATACCCGCGGTTGGGTGAACCCGATTTTCGAGGGTCGCCCTGAATGGCTCACCGGCGGCGCGTTTGGACTTGAGGCAAGTCTTCCTTGCGCCGTTCTTTGCGTGGTGAGCATCCTGGGCTTCGCCTTTTGGAATCCCCGCCGCCACGGCGCTGAAGGCGAGGCATGACCCTCATCTAACGTCCTTCATCCCTCAGCTAGCGCCGATCTCTCCACTGCCCGGGCTTCTGGATTTCATCGTCCAGGATGAGTCTGAATTCCGCAGTGGGCTCGAAACCCATGGAGCGGTACAAAGCCTCGGCATGTTTGCTGGCGTGCAGTTCGATTATGCCGATGCCTTGCGCCCTGGCCACATCCAGCAGGGCGATGGTCATTCGCCGCGCCAAGCCCCGACTCCTGAAGGAAGGATCGGTGTAGACGTTGAAGAGGTAACCCCGCACGGCCTGCGGGCTCAATGGGTTGGGCAGCGCTTCTTCGAACTGGAGCAAGGCCCCGGCTACCGCCTGGCCCTCGGACTCGGCCAGAACACCTCGCACTTCGCCGGTGCTGAGCCAGGTGCGCAGGCGATCCCGGAAGGTGGCTGCCATGCGCTCGCGGCCAGGATCATCGCCATACTCCATATCGGCGAACATGACCACCCGATGTCGTACATGGAGTTCCAGGTCGGAGAGGGTGGTGGGGCGAAGTGTGAAATCCATGGGTCATCTTCGCGCGAAAGAACCCGGGATGGCTATCCTGGATCATGCATTACGCGGCGCTGGCATCGGGTTCCAAGGGCAATTGCCACGCTTTTTGCGACGGGGAACGCACGTTGCTCATTGATGCGGGCATCTCACTCAAGCAGGTGCGGCTTCGCATGGAGAGCTTGGGCCTGGATCACGGGACCGTCCAGGCCGTGGCCCTCACCCACGAACATTCGGACCACATCGGCGCCGTGGGCGTGATGCTGCGCAATACCGCCTGGGCCTTTCTTGCCACCCCCGAAACCAAGCTGGAAGTGGAAAGAATCCACGGCATCAAGATCCCGGACAACCGATGGATCCCGCTGCGGGCAGGCTTCGCTGTGGACTGGTGCGGATGGCGGGTGCACCCCTTCACGCTTCCCCATGATGCGGCGGATCCAGTGGCTTATCGGGTGGAAGTGAATGGATTCAACGCGGCTGTCGTGACAGACCTGGGCCATCCAACGGCCTTGGTGGCGGATCATTGCCACGACCTGGATCTGCTGGTGCTGGAGGCCAACCATGATGTGGACATGTTGCGGGAGGGTGGATACCCGCCGCCCCTGAAGGCCCGCATCCTCAGCCGTGTCGGTCATCTGAGCAATGTCTCCATGGCGGAACTGCTGGCATCCGTACTATCGCCCAGGTTGCTAACGGTGGTAATGGCCCACTTGAGTGAACAGAACAACGACCCCGAACTGGTGCGCGTCGTGGCGGCGGAGGTGCTGCGCGGATGGCAGGCTACTCTCCACCTTGCTCACCAGCGTGATCCGCTTCGGTTGGAACCTCCAAGGGCCTTGGCGGCATCCCAGTAAAGACAAGGAAGGATCCAGCATGAAGTTGACCTACCCGATGACCATATGCCTGGTTTTGCTCTTTGGTATGCCCACGGTTGCCCAGACCCCGCCAACCTTGAAGGAGCTGGTGGAGCGGTTTGACGCGGCCCAGGCCAGGGTTGATACCTTGCAGGCGCCCTTCACCCTCACCATGCGGCGCTCCATGCTGAAAACACCCACGGTGACGAGGGGCACCCTGTATCTCCAAGGCTCGGACTTCGCTCATTTCAATTTTGCGGCGCCCGAAGACCTGGTGCTTCACCTGACAGCCAAGGAGCTAATCTCCTATAGTCCGGGAGCCAAGGAAGCGGAATTTCTGAAGATCGGGGTGATCAAGAACTCCAATCGAAAATTCATGGGCCTGGGCCAGAAGCTGTCCTTTCTTGGGGAGTATTTTCAGATCGGCCTTGGCCAATCCAAGGATGTGGCTGGCACCTACTTCCTGATGCTCACGCCCCGGACGCTGGGTATGAAAAAACGCATGCAAAGTCTCTATTTCTGGGTAGACCGCGAATCCAACTTGCCCCGTCAGGTCCAATGGGTTGAACGGAGTGGCGATTCCTGGCAACTGGAGCTGGGTACCCTTCAAGTGAATCAGCCATTGCCCCAAAGCGTTACGAGCTTCAAGCTGCCTGTGGATGTTTCCCTTAAATCCGAGTTCAGCTTTTTCGCGACAAGGAAGAAATAAAACTACACTAGGGGATTAGCACTCTGAGGAATCCTATGATTGTGGTTTGTCCATCCTGCTCAGCACGCTTTCAATACGACGAGGCCCGTTTCCAGGGAGCGGTAAGCAAGCGCTTCCGGTGTCCCAAGTGCAGCCACGTCTTCGAGGTTTTCAATCCCGTCCAGCCAGCCTCGGACACGGATTCCGAAGCACTCTTCGATCAGGTGTTTGTTGAGGTTCCCGCGGCCCCAGGAACGCCTGTCGTCCAAAAAACGCAAGCCTTCATTCCCCCGCCGGTGGATCCTTTTGATCTTCCGCCTGGCTTGGCCCCGAATCCCAGCTCCTATCTCACCATTCCCCAGGAGGACATGCCGCCATCGACGCCACCCCCGATCGAATCGCCCAGCTCCACAGCGCATTCCACCGCCCGCAGGGATAGGCAAAGCATGCTCGAAGGCATTCATTCCGGCGTCATGCCCAAGGGAATAAAATTCACCCTGGCCTTCCTCACGGGACCCTTGGCTTCGACGGTGCGCGTCATAGACAGGCCGAGCCTCGTCATAGGGCGTGATCAAGGAGAGATCATCACTCATGATCCAGAAACCTCAAGGCAGCATGCATCTTTGTCCATTCATGGGGATGGAACAGCCTGGCTGACGGACCTGCAAAGCACCAATGGCACGTTCGTTGATGGCCACACCATACAAGGCACCGTGCAACTCATGGATCGCCAGGAATTCACCTGCGGCAAGAGCACTTTCATGCTGCTCATCAGACCCGAAGATCAGTTCTCTCTCGATTAGGCCATGTCCGAGACACAGGATCCGTTTGCTACCCATCTACAGCGCGCCCAGGACCTCTTCCAGGCTGGAGAGGTCATTGCTGCCGGACAGATTTGGCAAGCCATCCTTCGCAAGAATCCAACCCATGCGGGGGCCCGGGCCTGCCTGGTCCATGTCAAGCATTGGCTGGATGAACGGCAGAAAGCGGGGGATCCAGTCGTGCTGGATGCCCAGAACCAGGGTCCAGTGGACCTGGACGCAATGCCTTCTCCCAGGGCAGCCCCAGGTAGGCAAGCACCTCAGCCACCGACACCGCCACCCCCTCCGGCTCCAGCACCTGTCCCGCCCGTCCCAGCCGCTCCCGCGCCAGCATCTCCGCTTTCTTTGCCGATGGAAGTCGAGGCCCCACGACCGATAGCATCTGCCGAAGAAATTGATATTGATCTTCTGATCCGCCAAGGCTGCACCCTTTTTGACATGGACCAGGTGGAAGATGCCCTGGCGAGATGGGAAGAAGTCCTGAAGATCGAGCCCAACCACCGTCTGGCGCTTGAATATGTGGCGAGTGCGCGCCAGGAACTGGCGCGCCAGGCCGCCAAGCCAGACATTGCCTTGGCTGAGCCAGTGGCGTCGGCCTCACCCGTGCAGGAGCTTGCCTCCGAGGACACCGGCGAAGGCATTCTCGAGGGTCGCCTTTTCTCCCTGCTTCAAGAGGGCCTTCAGCTCTATGACAAAGGGAATACAGAAGGCGCCATGGCTCACTGGCGTGAAATGCTGGCTCTCGATCCCGACAACGAGGACGCCAAAGCCTATCTTTCCATGGCCCAAAAGGACTCTACCGCCATCTCTCAAATGGATGTGGGCCGGAGTACCGGGAGCTTCTCGCTCAGATCCCCCGGGAAACCACTGGAAGCCGAGGCGCTGGAGCAGAAATGCCGCCAAGGTGAAAGGCTCATGCGCCTGAACAGGCTGGAGCAGGCCGAATTCGCCTTTGAACTTGTGCTGGCCCAGGAACCTCAGCATGAACGAGCTTTGCGGGGTCTCGAACAGGTGAAAGGCCATCTGGCCGAACGGCCCTCGGAAGCCGAAGCCGAAGTCGAACCCGGCTTGCCACGGGATGGCGGGGTCGTCACGCCTCCTGCCGCGGTGACCGCACCAGGTCAACCCGCCCGAAGTGGTCTGGCATTGCCTGGCGCCGTTGTGGACATGACTCGGGACCATCCATGGATGATGTCCAAGGGCGTTTGGGGGGGTGTGGCAGGTCTGCTTATCCTTCTTGTTGGCGGCGGATATGTTTTCCGTCAACGCCAGAAAGACGCAAAACTCGCCTCTGATCGCGCCTATTTCTCAAATTCGGCCTCGGCACAGGTCTCCAGGGGGAACGAGCCTCCCGACCTCTCTGAAAAAGCCGCAAGCATCCGAACCGAAGCGGAACTCGCCCTTGGCGACGATCCCGTGCGAGCCTACCACCGGGCCAAGGAATACCTGCGCCTTAATCCCAGTGAAGTCGCCGCAGCGCAACTTTTGGACCGGGCGCGTGTGGCCCTGACTGAGGGCACTCCGAAACCAGCGACACTGGCGGACTACCAGAAGCACCTGTTACAGGGAGATCTGGAAGCCGCCGAAGCAGATATCGATGCACTCCTAAGGCTTAAGCCCGAGGATAGCGATCTGATGCAGCGGGCCTCGCGGCTCTACCTGATTCTCGCGCAGTTCCGGGCCTCCAAGGAACAGTGGGCCGAGGCCAAGGATGCATTGTGGAAAGGCAGGGCTTTGAATCCGACAGATCGTGCCTGGCAGGGCCGGATCAAGCTTTTGGGGACAATTCCCAATCAGCCCAAGGCGGAACGTCCAGGCTGGATCGCATTCCTGGGCTGACATGAATCCTGATCCTAGATCGGCCCGTTCCCACAAGACCTGCCCAAGTTGTGGACATCGGCTCTCCCCACTTGGTGTGGAGTGTCCGGTTTGCGGCTTGAATCTTGGGGGGCACTCGCTTCCTCGCCCCCTGCTGTTCCAGGCTTCGGCCTTCCAAAACGCTTCCGTTTCCCCCTCAAACGCGCCAGCATCGGCACCCACCCTCGCCGCTTCTCATCAGGGTATTGTGTCTCCAGCCCTTGGCCGTGTAGCCCCTGTCCCAATGGAAGAGGCGGATCCTGCACCCGGGAGGCCGGGCCTTGCACTTCGGCTTCCCACTGCAGAAGCTTTGGAATCCGAAGCCGAAGTAACGGATTCCAGTTTCTGGTCCTTGGTGAAACTGGAGACCAGTGAAGCCTTGACTTTAGGCATGGCCAACACGTTTCTGGGGCTGGTGGTCAGTTGGCAATTGGGCGCACCCATATCCCGGTGCTACGGGGAGCTTTGGCCCTATCTCGTGAGCCTGCATCTGGCCTTTTCGTGGGTGGTGGTGCTGGTCCCCATGGTGCTTACGGGGCAATCGCTCTTCATGGTGCCCATGGGGTTGTTGCTGGCCTCTGAGCAACCGGAACGCAGGCTGGCCTTTTCCCTGTTCCACCTGTTCTCGGTATTAGCCTTTCCACTGTCGTTTCTTTGCATGGTGCTCACACCCAATCATCGCACCTTGGCGGAACTGCTCACGGGGCAGGAGATTTTTTTGAAACCGCTCTCGCGCATGAATTAGGGACTGTTGCGCAGTGGCCAGTTTTGGGCTCAATCCAAAATCGGATCCAGGTGGTAGGGCACCGATATCACGACGACTTTGGACCGGCTCAGCAGGGAGGTCTTGATTCGCAGGGCTGTTTGGTTGTGCAGCAGGTTTTCCCACCAATGACCGGTCACGAATTCTGGAATGATCACCGTGAGGATGTACTCCGGTTCAGCGCGGCGCATGCGGTCTATTTCATCCAGGATGGGTTCCACGATTTTCCGATAGGGGCTGCGGAGGGATCTTAGGGGAACCCCTTCACAGTAGTTCGGCCAATCGGATTTCAGCTTTTCGAGCCCTTGGCTGTCGCGCCCTTGGGCATCAGGGAAATCCACCGTGATGGCCTCGATTTCGCCGTAATCCGCGATGGAGCGGGCATAGGAAAGCGCGTGGACGACGCCGTGATGGATGCCTGACACCAGAACCAGGACCCGGTTCTTGTGCGGATAGATCATGTCCGTCCGGCTGGAAGCCAGTTTGCTGCGCACACGGATGTAGTGGCGGTGGATGTTGTAGAAGAGCACCACCATCAGCGCGACCAGAAGCACGACGATGCCCGCGCCCCGGTACTTGGTGATCAGGATGTCCGCCAGGACTATGCCCGTTGCCACAGTTCCCAGGCCATTGACCAGAGCCTTCCCCCGCCATCGAGGCCCTCTGACCTTCATCCAATGGCGCACCATGCCTGCCTGGCTGAGGGTGAATCCGATGAACACGCCAGCGGCATACAATGGCAAAAGGACGTCCGTATTGGCGTGGAAGCCCCAGACCAGAATTCCCGCCACCATCGTGAGAATCATGATGCCGTTGGAGAAGACAAGACGGTCGCCCTGGCTTGAGAATTGGCGGGGCACGAAGCCATCCTTGGCCATCAGGGCGGCCAGGCGCGGGAAATCAGCGTAAGACGTGTTGGCGGCCACCACCAGGATCGCGAAGGTGAACCCCTGAACTGCGTAGTAGAAGGCCTTGGCCATCCCGGTCACTTGCCCGCCGTTGCCCAGGATCTGGATGGCCAATTTGGAAAGCAGGGTTTCCTGAACCACCGTTGGATCCAGGTTGTGCTGGTAGATGACACCGTAATGGTTCGAAAGGAGCGTGATCCCAAGGAACATCGTGAGCAGCAGGCCCACCATCCAGAGCATGGTCTTGGATGCGTTTTCCGCCGCGGGTTCCCGGAAGGCCGGCACGCCGTTGGAGATGGCCTCCACGCCCGTCAAGGCGGTACAGCCGGCCGAAAAAGCGCGCATGAAGACCCACATCAAAGCCAGGCCTGCGACCCCTGATCCCTGGTGGGCCGCGGTCTGGATCTCATGGGGCGTGATCTGCGCCCCTGTGATCCAGCGGAATAATCCGATACCTAGCAGCATCAGCATGCAGAAGATGAATCCATAGGTCGGAATGGCGAAGAGCGCTCCGCTTTCCTTGATCCCCCTCAGGTTCATGATGGCGATGAAGGTGATCGCCAGGAGGGTCAGGGCAACGTTATGACCCGAGAGATGAGGCATGGCGGCCGTGATGGCGGCGATGCCTGAGGACACGGACACCGCCACTGTAAGGATGTAGTCGACCAGCAAGGAGGAACCCGCAATGAGCGCGGGCATCTCCCCGAGATTTTCTTTGGCTACGATGTAGGCGCCGCCACCCCCTGGATAGGCTTTGATGGTCTGGCGGTAGCTTGACGCAAGAATGATCAGAAGCCCGACAATCCCCAGGGAGACTGGAATCGACAGCCCGAAGATGGCATGCCCGGCAACACCGACCGCTACGGCCGCGCCCGCACTATGTTGCAGGGCCATGGACAGCGAAGCCATGATCTCCTGGGTGGCATAGGCCACGGACGACAAGGCATCCGAGCTGAAAACCGCCAGAGCGATGGGATTGTTGATCCTCGTGTGGTGCGACTCCTCGCTGGCAAGTCTTCGGCCAAGGAGAATACGACGGAAGTTGAACATGGGGACCCATCAGAACGGGGGATGAAGCACTGAGAAAACCATCAATTCAAGAATCCACTAACCATGGGCTCGTCTCTAGGAATATCAATGAGAATGACATCCAAAGCTGAAGCAGGAGGCCCGGTTTCTATTGTCCTCCCGCCCAGAGCTCCACTGAGGTGTGATTTTTCATTCTTGAAGGCGCATCCGCATTAATCCAGGACCGGATCAAGATGGTAGGGCACAGAGATCACGATGACCTTGGATCTAGTGAGCAGTGATGTCTTTATCCGCAAGGCGGTCTGGTTGTGCAGCAGTCTTTCCCACCAGTGGCGGGTCACGAATTCCGGAATGATCACCGTGAGGATGTACTCCGGCTCCGCTCGGCGCATGCGGTCAATCTCCTCCAGGATGGGTTCCACGATCTTGCGATAGGGGCTGCGGATTGACCTCAGGGGAACGCCCTCGCAGTACTTTGGCCAATCGGATTTGAGTTTTTCAAGCGTCTGGCTGTCGCGTCCCTTATCGTCCGGAAAATCCACGGCGATGGCTTCAATTTCGCCATAGTCCGCGATGGAGCGGGCATAGCCAAGGGCATGGATCACGCCGTAATGGATGCCGGACACCAGGACCAGCACGCGGTTTTTGTGCGGGTAAATCGTGTCGGTCCGGCTGGCGGCCAGTTTGCTGCGCACGCGGATGTAGTGCCGGTGGATGTTGAAAAAAAGGAACACCAGGGAGGGCACCAGGAGCACCACCACCCAGACGCCATGGGTGAACTTGGTCGCTATGATGACCACCATCACTGCGAATGTCGTGATCGCCCCCAGCCCATTCACGATGGCTTTGAATTGCCAATGAGCCCCCTTCTCTTTCTGCCAGTGGACCACCATTCCTGTCTGGCTGATGGTGAAGCCAATGAACACGCCAAGGGCGTAGAGGTCCAGCAGGTGTTCTTCCCGCGCATGGAACATGACCACCAAGGCGGCGGCGGCTACGCTCAGGATGATGATTCCGTTGGAGAACACCAGGCGGTCCCCCTGGCTGGTGAACTGCCTCGGCAGGAATCCATCCTTTGCATGGAGCGCCGCGAGCCGCGGAAAGTCCGCGTACGAAGTGTTCGCGGCAACGGCCAGGATCGCCATGGTGAATCCCTGGGTCGCGAGGTAGAACACCTTCCCTGCGCCGTGCTCACCACCACCGGCCACCTTCTTGGCAAGCATGGAGAGCAGGGTCTCATCCGTGGCGAGGTAGTGTGCCAGATGAAAGTGGTTGGACAGGTAGGTGATGCCCAGAAACATGATGGCGAGGAGCACCACCATCGTCCGCATGGTCATGGCTGCATTCTTGGAAACCGGATCCTTGAATGCGGTCACACCATTGGAGATGGCCTCTACCCCCGTCAGGGCGGTACACCCGGCTGCGTAGGCCCTGGCAAACAGCCAGATGCCCGCCAGTTTTCCTGTTGTGCTAAGGGTGGGGACCTGTTGTTGCACCACTTCGATCAATTCCTGGTCGCTATGGAACCAAGCCTTGAAGAGCCCGATACCGATGAGAGTCAAGATACAAAGCACAAATCCATAGGTAGGGACGGCGAAAAAGGCGCCGCTCTCTTTGACTCCCCGCAGATTCATCATCGCGATGAAGGCGATGACCAGCAGGGCCAGACCCACCCGGTGGGGCTGAAGCGGGGGGAAGGCAGAGGTGATGGCGGAAATGCCCGCGCTCACGGAAACGGCGACCGTCAGGATGTAGTCGATCAACAGCGACGCCCCAGCCGTCTGGGCGGACACCTCTCCCAGGTTGTCCTTGGCCACCAGATAGGCTCCGCCTCCGCTTGGGTAGGCGTGGATGGTCTGGTTGTAGCTGAACATCAAGATAAACAGCAGGATCGTGATTCCAAGGGCCGCGGGCCAGGACCAGGCCATGGCTCCGAGTGCGAGAGCCCCCCCCAAGCCGGCCGCGGGCGCAGCCAAGCCGATGGTGTCCATGATGGCCTGGGTGCCGTAGGCCACCGAAGACAGGGCATCGGAACTGAAGACCGCCAAGCCGATCGGGTTGCTGATCTTGGTTTGATGGATTTCCTCGCTCGCCAAACGGCGGCCAAGTAAAACACGGCGGAAATTGAACATGGATAGCCTGTCAGAACGGTGGGTGAAGCCCTGCGAAAACCATCAATTCAAGAATTCAAAAAACAAAGGCTGTTAATAACCCGGGGGAAGCCATCCGGATCAGAGACCTCAAGTTCACCTAAATATCCGAGTGCCCCACTCCGCCGGACTCCCTAACTTCCCCGGTCCCCGATCAGGGGAACCAGGATTATGAGGGGATCAGGGCCTTGAGTCACTCACCATTCAACCCAGGGGAATCGCTGGGTTTGGAATTTCAAGTGATCTCCGTCACAATTCGTTCAGGCTTCGCACCCTAAGTTACGTCGCCCACTCATTCAGTGGCCCCTCTTTAACCCTGGACCCCCTATTTCGGGACGTCCCCCGCGGCTAAGCCGCAAGGAGCTATCCATGAATCGCAAGCTCACCACTCTGGCCACCATGTTCGCCGCCGGCGCCATCGTGGCCGTCTCCGGTGCTCCGCGCGCCACCGCGGCCTCCACCAAGTCCAACTCTGACAAGGCTCTTCTCGAAGTCGGCTGCGGTGCCGACAAGAAGGATGGCAAAGAAGCCAGCTGCAGCGCCGACAAGAAAAAAGAGGCCGAAGCCAAGGATATGAAAGACCACAAGTGTGGCAAGGACATGAAAGACGGCAAGTGCGGCAAGGAACACAAGTGCGGGAAGGATATGAAGGACGGCAAGTGCGGTAAAGACATGAAGGACGGCAAAGCCGGCAAGGGCAAGAAGACCACCAAGGAAACCAAAGGCGACAAGGACAAGAAAGATGCCTCCTGCGGCAAGGGATCCTGTGGCTCCAAAAACTAGATAAATATGGATTTAAGTCGGAGGGGGGAGGCAAGGTCTCCCCCCTCGTTCCATACAAGGTATTGAAATGAACCCTTTCACAGGAGTCGGCGTCGGTCTTCGGAGGCCCCACCTGGAACAAGTGGCCGCCCTCGAGTCTAGTCCCGTGCCCTTCTGGGAGATTGCCCCGGAAAATGTCGTCGGGCAGGGTGGCAGCCGGCATCGCCAGGTGATGAAAATTCTGGAGCGCGATCCAGTCATCACCCATGGGCTTTCCATGTCCATCGGAGGCTTCGATGCTTGGGACCGGGATGTCCTGGACAACCTGAAGGGTTTCTTGAAGGAGACCCGTTCGCCCTGGCATTCGGAACACCTCTGCTGGACCAGTTTTGGCGGTGCTACCACCCATGAGCTGCTGCCCATGCCCTTCACCCGGGATGCGGTGAGGCACACGGTGGAGCGGGCAAAGCGGATCCAGTCGGAATTGCCGGTGCCCTTCCTTTTCGAGAACATCAGCTACTACGCCTGCCTGGGCGCGCCTGAAATGAGTGAGAAAGAATTCACCACCGAAGTGCTCGAAGGCGCGGACTGCGGCTGGCTGCTGGACATCAACAACATCTACGTCAACAGCCGCAATCATGGTTTCGATCCCAAGGAATGGCTGGAGGGCATGCCGCTCGACCGCGTTCAGCAGATGCACATCGCCGGACACACCTGGTTCGAAGCGGAGCAATTGATCATCGATACGCACGGCGCGCCGGTGGTCGATCCTGTCATCGAGTTGATGCAGTGGGTGCTCCCACGCATCGGCAGGCCTGTGCCGGTGCTCCTTGAACGGGATAACGAGATCCCGGATCTGGAAGTTCTGCTGGCCGAGCGCGAGTCTCTGCAAAAGGCCTACGACGCGGCATTCGCGCCGATGGGGGTTCGCCATGGCTGAAACCGCTGGTCAGACTGCCGAACCAACTTGGAATCTACAACGCTGCCTGACGGATCTGATTCTCGATGCAGAAGGAGCCAAGTCATTCACTGATGACCCGAAGTCCTTTGGCGCAGCGCGGAGTCTGTGCAAGGCCAATCAGGGCGCCCTTGAAACCTTCAAGTCCCACCTTCTCACATATCGCGATCTAGCCCGTAACGCCCTTGAAGACCCCCTTCCGGACTGCTTCCCCATCACCCATGCCCTGCTGGAAGGGGCCGAACAGTGGGAAGCCTGCATAGATGCCTTTTTCGACAGCCGATCCGTCCAAAGTCCCTACTACCGCGATGTGAATCCAACCTTCGTGGCTTGGCTCGCCAACAGTGGCTGGGGCCAGGAGCGATGGCCCTTCCTGCTCCAGTTGGCCCATTTCGAATACATCGAAGTGGAGATTCTGCGTTGGCCGGACGACCCGCCATTGGATGAGCTGCAAGCCACCCCTACGTTGGATTCACGGGTGGTCTTTGCGGGCGCGACACGAAACCTGGCCTACGCCCATCGGGTGCACGAGGCCACAAAAGAAAACCCGGAACCAGGGACCGGCGAGGCATTTCTCCTGGGTTATCGCGACCTGGAAGGCGACTTCATCTATTCGGAACTGAGTGCTCATGCCTCGGCTTTCCTGGCCCGCTGCCTGGAGGGCGAGTCCATAGGCGTGGCTGCTTCCGCCCTGGATTTGGAGGTGGATGAAGTGCTGGATCTCCTCATCCGCTTCAGGGAAAAGGGGGCGCTCTCGAGTTTCCGATAACATTAAAAGCAGAGGTCTGAACGAGCCATGCCCCGCTTCCCCAAACGCACAGGTCGCGAGGCTCTGAGTGATCACCCGCGCTTGCCCGCATGGATCACGCGGGATCGGGTGAACCTGCGCGAGCTGCACACGATGAAGGTGGGCCTGCGGGACAGCCACCTGCACACGGTTTGCGAAGAAGCCCGCTGTCCCAACCGCGCTCACTGTTTCGGCCACGGCACGGCGACCTTTCTGCTTATGGGTGACACCTGCACCCGGGCTTGTGGGTTTTGCGCCATCCAAAGTGGCAAGCCGAATCCATTGGACCCACAGGAGCCTGGGGAAACCGCGTCGCGGGTGGAAGCCCTCGGCCTGCGCTATGCGGTGCTCACCAGCGTCAATCGCGACGACCTGCCCGACGGAGGCGCAGCCCATTTCGCCGCCACCATCTCCGCCATCCACCATCGCTGCCCCACCACACTGGTGGAAGTGCTGACGCCGGATTTCCTGGGTGATCTGGATGCAGTGTCGAGAGTCGTGGCAGCGGGTCCTGTGGTCTTCAACCACAACACCGAAACTGTCCCCAGCTTATACCCGGTGGTACGCCCCGCGGGCCGCTTTGAGCGAAGTCTCTCGGTATTGCAGGAGGCTAAAAGTCTTGGCTCAGCGCTTTTTGGAGAAGGATTTCGCACCAAGAGCGGTCTTATGTTGGGCCTGGGTGAAACCGAAGCTGAGCTCATGGAAGCGTTCGAGGCCCTGGTCGCCAGCGGTGTCGATATTCTTACGCTCGGCCAATACCTGCGCCCCACCCGCTACCAACTACCCGTCAAACGATACGTGCACCCGGACGAATTTTCCGACCTGGGCCGCAAAGCCAAGGCCCTGGGTTTCAAGACCGTCTATGCCGGCCCACTGGTGCGGAGCAGTTTCAATGCGCACGAGGTGCGCGAGATGGAAGGCATCGCGATCAGCGGAACAGCCAGCTGAATTTGATCTGCACGACGTCATCGGATGGCAGGTGCCGCAGCGGGGCAAGGTCATTGCGAGGACTCAAACTAGAATGGTCGTTGATGAGCGCATCCGTGGTGGCACCGTGGGTATAGACCACATAGACCGTCGACCCCGGGCGGAATTCCCAGCGGGTGATCAAGTTCACGCTCCAGACCCGGTAACTGAAGGCCGTGGCATTGGTCGTGGTGGTCGGGTGGAGTTGCTGGTCGTCCAGGTAGGCCTGCAGATCCCGGTAGCTCCAAGCGTCCGCCAGCCATTGACTGAAGAGCTGCACGGTGAGCCGGGGCGTGAAAGCATAGGCCAGGCGCAGGGTCTGGTTGAATTCACTTAGTCGGCGCTCGCCCACCACGGGCGTCCCGCCGTATCCGGTGATAGGGTCGGCTTCGAGCGTCTCCAACCAGCGCAGTTCACCCTCATCGCGGACATAGGATGATTGAAGTTGCAATTCCATCTGGGATCCGAGCTTGATGATCTGAAAAAGGCTTGTGTTCGTGCTGGGACCACCCGGAAACCACTCGCGGCTCACTTCAAAGCGCAGGTACCATGGCTTGTTGCCAGCGGTGTCGAAGCCGGCATTCGCAAAGGTGGTGCCCGGGCGTTGAAGGTACTTTCGCTGCGGTTGGCCGAAGGTGCGCAGTTCGCGGTTGTCCTGAATCTGGAAATTGCGACCCAGCCCAGTCCAAACGGTCCAGAAATTCGTGAAATCCGTGCGACCGTTGGCATAGACATGGTGGTGGACCTTTTGTCCGGCCTGGTCAGTGTCGTACTGCTCTTCCAGCGAAACTTGCCAGTTGCGTATGGGGCCCCACGTCCGGTCCCATTGGCGCGAAGCGTTCAAATAGATCCGCTTGGTATCAGCATCGGAGAAGTAGCCAAGGTCGTTGGGGTTGAAATCGTGTCCTGCATTAAGCGTTCGGATACCCACGTTCCAGCCGTTGGACCAGGTCTTAACGCCACGAAGGTAGGCATACCAGCCAGCTTCCTCCACCCCGGATGGACCAGCATCGCTGTGGGCAAGGGCGTACTCCAGAATCTGGCTTCGATCCCTGGATTTCAAGGAACCGTCCAACGCGCCGACCACCGCGTCTCGTCCTGTGGGTCCGGCTTCGTGGACGTAGGAGGTGAAGCCGCCGATATAGCTGCCGGAATCATCAAGGCTTTTTTGAAGTCGCGCCACGCCGTAATTCGTGAGGGGTGAGATTTCGCGTTTGCGAACTGTTCCGGAGGCATCCATATAGGTCGCACGCGCGGGCTCTACGCTGGCTCCCAGGATGCCGAGGTTGAGGCTGTCAATTTTCGTGGTGTACTTCGCAGCGGCCGTGATGTCGGTTACACGGGGCTGATCCACCAGGGTTTCTCCGGTGCCGGGATCTGCTGATGGCGCGGCTTTCCCAATGCGGCGACTGTAGAATAATTGCCCGCCCAAGGTGTGAAATATCTCGGAACCCTCCAAAAAAAAGGCCCGCTTTTCTGGGAAGAACGTTTCCACAGTGCTGAGATTCAGGACCGCCTGGTCCACCTCCACCTGACCAAAGTCCGGCCGGACCGTGAGATCCACTTGGGATTGGGTGCTGAGGCCCCAATGGGCGTCAATGCCGGCGCCGCCTTCGAATTTCCGGTCGTCGAAACCCTGGGCCGTTTCGAATTTCCGCTGGGCACTCAAATAGGGGATGATTTCCCGGCGAGGCTGGGGGCGTATCCCAGCGATCCCGATGAGATCCGGGAAGCGGCTCACGAAAGCGTTTTCTCCCCGTGGCGGCACCTGCCAGTTGCTGGATTGGCGGATCGTGCCCTGGTCGTTTCGGGAAAAATTGATGCCCCAGGTCTGGGGACCGTCGCCCGGGCCACTTGGTTTGATGCGCAGCAGGGAAAGCGGGATCTTGATCTCAGCGGTCCACCCATCGGCATCCACCGAAACCTCGCTCTCCCAGACGCCATCCCAGGACCTGTCGGAATTGGTGTCGCCAAAGTAGACGGAATCCGATTGGACGTTGGAGGCATTCACGCCGAAGGCGAAGGCCGTGCGGCGATCATGCAAGCTGTCTATGTATACGGTGAACCAGTCGCTCGAACTATCCTGATCCCGGCGATGGATTCGGCGGATCACGGGCCCTTGTCCCGGAATATGACGCATTCTCGCGCCCACGTAGAGAAAGTGGTCATCGTAAAGAATTTTTACTTCTGTGGGTACCTTGGCGGGGTTCCCATACTCCGGCCAGGTCTCCGTAAAACCGCTGGCCGCCGGCGCGGAGGCCCAAATGGCTTCACTCAGTTTGCCGTCGATCTCGATGTGTTCCGTGGTGCGTATCGCCCGCAAAGGTGCCTGGGTGCTGCCCCCGGCCATAGCGAGGGAAGCACAGCCCAGGAGACAGAGCGCTAGGTAAGAACGTGGCTTCAAAGACCTTCCATGATGAAGATATCCAGGCTATGCCTCAAGACGTGAGGGATCAAGAGACTTTTGATTGCCGACTGGCATTAGGATGGTGGATGTCTCTGGAGACTGCATGCAACGATTCATTCGACCCGCTGTCCTGGGCAGCCTTAGCTCAATAGCGGTTTTTGGCGCGGGCGGCGGCACGGTGGCGGTGAAAGGCCATCGCTTCATGGCCGAGATCGCAACCACGCCCCGGGAGCAGCAGAAGGGGCTCATGTATCGGCAGTCCCTGGCCAAGGGCCGTTGCATGATTTTCATTTATGACGAAGACGGCTCCCACGGCATCTGGATGAAGAATTGCCTGATTTCTTTAGATGTGGTGTGGATCTCGGCGGATGGCAAGGTTGTCGAGATGGCGGAAAACGTGCCGCCGTGTTCACCCCTGCGCGGCGATGACTGCCCGACTTATGGGGGTACCGTGCCAGCCCGCCATTTCATAGAATTCGCGGTGGGAACCATAAAGAGCATCGGCCTGAAGAAAGGCGACCGCATCGGCTGGGATCTGAAGCTTGATGATGGAACACCAGTTGTGGGCGGCACGCCCATTCCCGCAGAAAAGGCGCCCACGAAAACCAAGCGGAAGACCAAATAAGTTAAGCCCACAGCCCAAAGCCCAACGATTTACTCCCCCTTCACTGTCTCCCGGGACTTTCCCTTGGCGGGCCGATGCAGGGTTCGCATTCCTTCGGGCGATGGAGGCAGTGAGGTGATATCCAGCGCGCTGATGTGCTCGCCGAGAATCTTCCATGCCCTGGCCTGCCGGGGCAGCCGCTCGGGCTGCATGACTTCCCAGCCCTGGGCATAACCTACGAAGGGCGGCATGATGAGCGCGAAACCCGTGTAGAGAAACGCGGGATGACGGTGCCAGATGGCTTGGTTGTCGACCGTGTCCATGGGCACGGCGAAAAGCGGGTGGACGCCACCATTGATCCAGAATCCACCCGGCGGGTCATGGCGCGGGTACACGAATATGCGGCGGCGGTGCATGAGCGTAAGAGACCCCACGCGATAGGTTTCGGCCGGCTGCACGCCGGTGCCCTCCATGGCTGGACCCCAGGCCCGTTCGGGGTGGCCCACCACCTGGATGACTTCGCGGCCTTGTTTTGCGATTTTGCGAAAGGTGCTGCGCAGTTCTTCGGCTTCTTCCCCTTCCAGGCTGCCCTGATTGGGTTTCACGTCGCCCAGTAGCGCGACACGCTTGGGTTGCAGGTCATCCAGCAGTGCGAAGAGCCGCTCCCAGATGTCCTGCTGACCGCCTAGAGGCATGGCATCCGGGCGTTTTCGGCGGGCGGCACCGAGGCCCAGAAAAAAATCCGAGAGGACCAGGGTCCCCTGGCGAGGGAGCCAGATGGCGCGGCGGCTATCAAGGTGGACATCGTCGGAAAGCTGAATCTGCATGGGTTTGGGAATCGCTCGGCCGCCGGTGTGGCGCAATTCTCCATTGGAACTCAGCACGGCCGGGGCCGCAATCAAAACGAGGCCTGGGTCGGGTCGCGCTGAGAAGTTGGTAGTACTAAGGCCACCGATCTGTCCCGGCCTAAGCCCTCGTGATACGATGGAACACTTTTCGTGAGGCCCAAGTGCGTATTCCCGTCCAGGCTTTTACTATTCTGGTACTCGGACTTGCAGCCCAAAACACGCCTCACCCGGCGAATGCTTCGAAAACCGATGAAAGCTTTTTCCGCAAGCTCGATACCCTCCCCACGCCCAATGTCTACCGCGCCGCCAGCGGTGCCCCAGGTCATAGATACTGGCAACAACGTGTGGACTACAAGATCAAAGTCTCGCTGGATGACGCTGCGCAGAAGATCAGTGGGACCCAGGAAGTGACCTATCACAATGATTCCCCGGACGAGCTGCGCTACCTCTGGTTCCAGCTGGACCAGAACATCCAGAAGGCCGGGAGCGTAGGCCGGAACAGTCGCAGTGCCTCGGACCTGGGCGCCGTGGCCGGGGACACGGGCAAAGGTCTGACTTTCAGGTCTTTCGATTCCATGACGAAAAGGGATCGCGCTGATGGCTTTCAGGTCCACTTCGTCAAAGATGCCAACGGCACACCGCTGCACCGGGTGATCAACGACACCATGATGCGTGTGGACCTTGCAGGACCGCTCAAGGCCGGGGAATCCGTGAAGCTCTACATGGGCTGGGACTACACCGTGAACAACTACAAGGTGGGGCGTGGACGCAGCGGCTACGAACAATTGGAGGATGGGGCCAGGCTCTACAACATCGCCCAGTGGCAGCCCCGGGCCGCAGCCTACACCGACGATTCGGGCTGGCAACTTGAGCAGTACCTGGGACAGGGCGAATTCACACTGGAGTTCGGGAATTGGGACGTGGAGATCACGGTCCCCCACGGCTTCGTGATGCTGGCGACGGGCGAGCTGCAGAATCCCAATGACGTGCTCACCCCTTCTCAGCGGGATCGTCTGGACAAAGCCCGCGGCAGCGACCGCCCGATCATGATCGCGCCGCCGAATGAGGCTGGAAAGCCAGATTCCAGGCCCTCCGGAAGCAATGACCTGACCTGGCGCTTCAAGGCCAGCAACACCCGTGATTTCGCCTGGAACACCTGCAAGCGTCTGATCTGGGATGCCCAAGGCGTGAAGATCAGCGACCGAGTGGTTATGGCGCAGAGCGGCTACACCAAGGAAGGGATGCCTCTCTGGGACAAGTACAGCACCGCCGCAGTGGCACATACGCTGCGGGTGTACGGGCGCTACACCTTTGACTACCCCTATCCTGCCGCAGCCAGCTGCATGGGCCTGGGCGGTGGCGGGGGCATGGAATACCCGATGCTCTGTTTCAACGGTCCGCGCCCCGAAAAGGATGGCACCTACAGCCAGCGCACCAAACTCGGCCTGGTGGGCGTAATCATCCACGAAGTGGGCCACAACTTCTTTCCCATGATCGTGAACACGGATGAGCGCCAGTGGACCTGGATGGACGAGGGCTTCAACACCTTCCTGCAGCACCTGGCCGAACGCGAATGGGATCCGGCCTTCCCCGGTGCCACGGGTCAGCCTCAGCGGATCGTGGACTATCTGAAATTTCCCGATGCCACGCCGATCATGACGCAGAGCGAAGCGGTGCGGCACGGCAACCTGAATGCCTACGCCAAACCCGCGGCGGGTCTGGACATGCTCCGCGAAACGCTGATGGGACGGGAGCTTTTTGATTTTGCCTTCAAGGAATACGCCCGGCGCTGGAAGTTCAAGCGGCCCCAGCCCGCAGATTTCTTCCGCACCATGGGTGATGCTTCCGGGATGGACCTGGACTGGTTCTGGCGCGGCTGGTTCTACACGACTCTGGCCCCCGATCTCGCGGTTGAAAATGTGGAAGCCTTCCGGATTTCGGACCTTGAGCCCGTCAAGCAGAAACAGCGCCAGAAGGAAGAAGACGCCAAAAAGGACACCAATATTTCAAGGCTCCACGACAAGGAATCCATCTCCGAAGGTGGCGAGGAAAAACGCCTGGGACTGCAGGACTTCTATAACGACGGCGGCTTCGATCCCTATGCGGTGACCCCCAGCGATCAGCAGAAGTTGGAGGCCCTGCTGAAAGTGCTCAAGCCTGATGAACGCGAAGCGTTGGATTTCAAACAGACCCTCTATCGCATCACCTTCCGTAATGTCGGCAAGTTTCCGATGCCCATCCTGGCAAAGGTCAACTACGCGGATGGGAGCAGCGAGATGCTGCGGATTCCGGTCCAGGCCTGGCTGCAAAACGAAGAACGTTTCGCGAAGCTCGTGATCACGGAAAAGCACTTGGTGTCTGTGGAGCTCGACCCACTCCATGAATTGCCGGATGTGGATCCAGCGAACAACAGCTTCCCGCGGAGTATCGGGACACCGCAGCCACTCAACCTCATTAATAATCCCCCTATTCCACCCAATCCCATGCAGCAGCGGGCAGCGGAGTCCAAGAAATCCACCCCTAGAAAAGACGAAACAAAAACGGGGGACAAGTAGTCCCGAACGAATTCGAATTCTGAAACTGGCTTGGGAGAAGCATGCAGCAATTCTGGCGAAGCGCTTTTCTGGTGGCTGCGATAATGGCTCCAGTGGCCGCCCTGGCCCATATCTTCCCCATCAGTTATGGAACGCTCGCGCTGACCAAGGGCAATGCACAACTGCGTCTGCGCATTTCCGTGCACAACCTGCATCCGGCTTTGGAGGCCTTTACGGGAGGCCACCTGGAAATGAAGGATGAGGGCTATGATCTGGTCCTTCTGGATGACTACTTCAAGGGGCGGCTGGAGCTGGTTTCAACCCGGGGCAAAGTAGTGCGGTTCAAGATCCTGGACCAGGAGATCGGAATCGAAGAGATCGTTTTCACCCTGGGTTCGCCGCTCAAGGAATCGAAGGGTTGGCGGTTGAGGAACGCGGTGCTCTTCGAGCAGAGCCAGGACCAGAAGAATTACCTCACGGTCGAGCAAGATGGAAAGCGGACAGGCCTAACCTTTGATGCACAGCATCCACTCCTGCCCTTGAGCGCGCCATGACGCCCGGGATGCAGACATTGGCAGGTGTGGGGGCAGGACTTGCCGGGGGCGTGCTTTCGGGGCTCTTCGGGATCGGTGGCGGAATCGTGTTGGTGCCCCTGCTGGCGCTCGCGCTGGGCCTGGATCAGCATCGGGCCCAAGGCGTGACACTTTCCGTGATGATGCTGCCTGTGGGGCTACCTGCGGTGTTGCACTACCGCCGGAGTGGCGTGCGTATTCTGTGGGCTTTGGTGGGCATCCTTATTTTCGGGTTCCTGTTTGGCGTCCTGGCCGGCAGTGAGCTCGCGAATGCCATTCCTGAGCGGCCCATGCGATGGGGCTTCGTGGTCTTCCTGTTCCTTGTGGCGATACGGATGATCACACAGAAGAGCGGAGGCAAAGGCCGGTCTGGGGCTATGGACCGCCCCACCAAGGAGTATTGGATTCCCGGTCTCGCCATTGGATTCTCGGGAGGCGTCGCGTCAGGCCTCCTTGGCATCGGCGGCGGCTTGATCATCATTCCGCTGGTGGTTTGGTGGCTCGGATTTTCGCAAACCGAAGCCCAGGTCACGAGCCTTGCAGTGATGCTGCCACCGATCGGCCTTCCAGGTGTGGTGGTCTATGCCCAAGCCCAGGCAGGGTTTCCATGGGCACTCATGGGCGGAGTAGGCTTGGGTTTCGCCATGGGGGCCTACCTGGGCGCGAGAGGAGCCACACGCATGAAGGGCGCGCATCTGCGCCGAGCCTTCGCAGGCCTCATGGTGTTGGCGGCGGTGCTGTTGGCGGTCAAGCGCTAGGTGGCCTCAGGCTTTGAAAGCGGGCTCAGGCACCTTGATGAGCGTCAAAAGTTTCCTTGAAACGCGCGATCGGCTACCTTGTCCCCATGACCCGGCCACCCATTCGAAGCATCTTCAATCTGACCGTCTTCGTCGCGGCCCTGGGCTACTTCGTGGACATGTTCGACCTGTTGCTGTTTCCCATCGTGCGGCAGCCGAGCCTGACGGCGCTTGGCATTCCACCGGGGGAAGCGCAGATCACCATGGGAGCTTTCCTGCTCAACGCCCAGATGGCTGGCATGTTATTGGGCGGCATCTTCTGGGGTGTGCTGGGGGATCGCAAGGGACGTCTCTCAACGCTTTTCGGCAGTATCGCGCTGTATTCAGTGGCGAATATCGCCAACGCTTTCGTCACAGGCATTCCCAGCTACGCCTTCTGGCGGTTCATGGCGGGGCTGGGTCTTGCGGGCGAGTTGGGTGCCGCAGTGACGCTGGTATCCGAAGTCCTGCCCAAGGAATTGCGGGGCTACGGTACCGCGGTGGTGGCATCGGTGGGTGTCTTCGGTACCGTGACCGCGGCCCTGGTGGGGCGATATCTAACCTGGCAACACGCCTACCTGGCGGGGGGCTGCCTTGGGCTTTTGCTGCTTTGCCTGCGATTGGGGATGCGCGAAAGCCTGATGTTCAAGAAGGCTGAAGGTGCCGCAGGCGTAATGGTGAAACGCGGAGATTTCTTAAGTCTTTTCACGGCCTGGAGCCGCTTCGGGCGGTACCTGCGCTGCATCCTCATCGGCCTGCCCTTGTGGTTCATCATGGGGATCCTGATCATCTTCTCGCCGGAGTTCGGACCCAGCCTGCGTGTGGTCGGGAAGCTTGATCCCGGCGTCGCCATCGCCTGCTGCTACAGCGGCGTGACCGCTGGCAGCTTGGCCTCCGGCTTTCTGAGCCAAGCCTGGGGCAGCCGTACCAAGGTCGTGGGCATCTTCATGGCCGGAGCCTTTGTTGGCGTCGCGGTGTTTCTCCTGGGCCGCGGATTCAGCACTTTCTGGTTTTATGTGCTGACTGCCTACATGGGCCTGGCGGCGGGTTACTGGGCGGTCTATGTCACCATCGCCGCCGAGCAGTTCGGCACCAATCTGCGGGCCACCGTCGCCACCACGGTCCCCAATTTCCTTCGGGGCTCGGTGGTGCTCATCACGAGTGGTTTTCTGATGCTAAAAGGCCCGCTTGGCCTGTTAGGCGCGGCCTGGGTCGTGGGACTCGCCTGCTTCGCCCTGGCGGCAGTCAGCCTGGCCGGCCTGGAGGATACCCATGGCCGGGACCTGGATTTCATGGAGAAGGAATAGCGGCTTACAGGAATCCCAAGGTTGAATAGGTGGAGCCCAGGATTCCCCTGCTATCGCTGTAGCCCAGGAATTTTTCCAGGATGGTGGCGTAGAGGCTGCGGAAATCCGTCGTGAACACCATGTTGCCGTTGCTGTCTGGCTTGGTGAGGTCGGGGTAGCCCTGGCCGGAGAAACCACCCTTCACCATGTTGCCCAGAGCGAAGGAGAGGATCGCAGTGCCATGATCCGTGCCGCCGTTGTTCTCCTTGATGCGGCGGCCGAACTCGCTCCAGCCCACCACCATGACCCGGTCCTGGGCCTTGACGGTCTGGCTGTTCACGGTCGTATTGATGGAGGCGAGATCATCATAGAAGGCCTTGATACTGCCACCCAACGCCCGCATCAGGCGCGGGTAGTCGTTCACCTGGTTGCTATGGGTGTCGAAGCCGCCTAGGCGGACGGTGTAGACCTGCCCGGGAATACCGCTGGCGATCATCTGCGCCACCAGTTTCAGCTGGGTGGCCAGCTGGGTGCTGACGTTCGCGATGGGATAGGTTGCATCGCCCGGGTAGGGCACCGAAGGGGTGCGGGTGGTGATCATGGTGCTGAACTGGCTGGCCGCGTCATAGAAGAGCTTGCCCTCGGAGGCGGCGGCGGAGACATCAATGACAGTTCCGGGATTGTTCAAGGCGTAGGCGTACCCGCTCTTCAGGAAATTGGAATCCGGGACCTGGACGCCGCTGCGCAGGTAGGTCGGGTAGTTGAAATCCGCGGAGCTGGTGATGGCCACGAAATCCCGCTTCCGTCCATGGTTCATCAGGATGATGTCGGAAGTCGTGGTGATGCCCCGAAGAATATCCGAGGCCGAAAAAGTCGCGTCGCCCCAGCGTCCCAGCCAGCCAGTGCCATCGGGCACTGCGGCGCCTTCGCCCCAGTAGTCCGTGGAGGTGAAGTGCGAAAGGTTCGGGTTGGGCATGCCTACACCGGGCATCCAGGCGATCTTGCCGGCGGCATGGATCACATCCAGCCCGGTGCAGTCCTTGTTCAGTCCCACCCCGCTGCCCAGGTCCGAGAGGTTGTTGGCGGTGATGGCCGACAGGACCGGGCGGTTGGTCGCATAGGCCCCGGCGTTGGCTCCGCTGGTGGGTGGCGTCATGCTGAGCCAGTCGTTGCCGCCCTGGATCTGCACCAGCACCAGGATGGGTCCGGCGACAGCAGAAGGAGGAGGCGGCGGCGGTCCGCCTCCGTTGGTTGAAGTGCCACCCCCTCCGCTACAGGCGGTGAGCCCTGCCAGGGCTGCGCTTCCGGCCAGTGTGGAATGGATGAATTGGCGGCGTGAAGACATGGTTCCCTCCGGTCTACGATCAGTGCAGTTGGGCGTGCGGAGAGCAGAGGATCAGGAAGGCGAGTTCCCGGACCTTGGCCTGGGTGGCGGTGGAGGTGTCCCAGGTGAATCCCGAGGTCCATAGTCCGTTTAACCAGGTGGCCTGCACCGGGGCTGGGACGGAGGCAGGCTGGAGCAGTGCCGCCAAGCGGTCGTAGACCGCCTGGGGCGAGGCCGGAGCGGTGGGGAACCAGCTCGCCACGGTGGAAGGGAAGATCATCTGCGTGCCGGTCAGGATTTCCCCCAGCGCCAGGGAGGCCGCCAACTTGCCGCGGTACCGGGCGGTGTTGCTGTTGATCCAGCCCGTATGCTCGGCCCAGCCGTTGGGTCCGGCGGGATCCAGGAGATTCTGGCCACAGTTGTTGAGGTAGGGCGCCACAGCCCGCCAGGCCGGGAAGCTGGGCAGGGTGGGAACAGTGGCGGTGGCCAGATTCGGGCAAAGCATGCGGCTCATGCGCACGATCCAGGCCACAGGTCCTTCGTAGAGGTTGTAGTGGTTGCTGGCATCGAAGAAGTACGCGGATTTGAAGATGCCCTTAAGGATGGCCTTCATATCGAAATTCTGGGTCAGGATCAGGGTCTGGAGATCCGAGAGGGCTGCTGGACTGAAATTCGGATTCACGAAGAACGTCAGAAGGCGCTTGGCCAGGAAGGCCGCGCAGTTGGTGCCCCGCTGGGTGAGGATGGCGGCAATGCAGGCGTCCCCGTAATTGCTGGGGGCGCCGATGTCGAAACTGCTCCCCAGGAATTGGATGTTGCCCGAGGCGTGGTAGGTCATGTTCACGTGGAAGGTGCCATCGTTGGGACGCTGGATCTGGGCATTGTTGGGATCCGTCTGGACATCCAAAGGCGTGTAGGTCCAGCCGGAGATTGCCTTGGCAAGGTTCGTGATGTCCTGCTGGTTGTACCCGTTATCCACGCCCAGGGAATAAAGTTCCATCACCTCCCGGGCGTAGTTCTCGTTGGGGACGTCGCTGGTGCCCGGCCGGACATGATCCAGGATCGTGTCCAGCCAAATAAGCATGGCCGGGTCCTTGCTCACCGCCAGCAGCAGGTCGCCGAATCTGGCGGTGCCCATGGCACGGAACAGATCGATCTGTTTCACCGTGAAGGCGGTATTGTCCACTTTTTCGGCGCCCGTCGCGAAGAGCTGGTGGAAGAAGAGCGCGAGCTTTTCCTGGAGCGGATTCGGGTTGAACTGCATGCGCCAGGCGAAATGGCCCTGGGCGTTGGGAATGCCGCTCTGCCTCCGCCAGCCCTCCAGCCGGAAGGGGTGCGGCGCCGGATCTGCAGGAATGCTCTGGTTGGCGGATGTGCTTGTCACATCGGCCTTGCCCAAAGCTGAGTTGAAGGTGGTCATGTCCGCGCTTTGATCCAGCCAGGCGTCGATGGTGGCGCCGATGGGTTGTGCAGCCATGGTGGCCGCCAACTCCGGTGTCACACCGAAGCCCGCCCGCCGCGCGAAATGCATCACATCCGAAGCGGTCCAGGAACTTTGCTGAGTATCAAAAGTGGCCATGGGTCCTCCTCCGCGGGAGATGGATGAAAAATCAGTTGGGAGCGCCCGCGTTGATCCAGGCGGTGATGTTGTCAACGGTGGTCTGGCAGACGTTTGCCCCGAGCTGTGGCATCCGGGTGCCGTAGCCGCCGCCCGGGTTGTCGGAGGTGATTTTCACGAGCAGCCATGAATGGGCTGGATCATGCGGTGCAATACGGAAATACCCGGGTGGTGCGCTTGCAGGAACCACATTCACCAGGTCGTGATAGACATCGGCAACCGAGCGCCCACCCGTTGCGAAATAGTTGATATGCCCACTCGGCAGAGAGCTTCCCCCGTGGCAACTCGTTGCGCTCGAACCCCCGCAGCTCCCACCTGTCAGGGCTGGGTAGATGTCCGTGGCGAATTTGGGCGCGGCCACGGGAGTAGGCAAGGGGCAGGTCGTGGCCGGGGGTGGGGTGGCTTCGACACCAGTGCTCGTGCCTCCACCCGCGCAGCCGACCAGCAGCGCGATGAGTGGAAAGATGAATTTGCCTGGGCGCATGGGTCCTGTGTGTATGTCCCAGCATCTGTGAGGAGCGCATGCAGGGCAAGGGTGGGTTCATGGATGGACCCCTGAGCCCCTGAATGGTTTAAGAATCCTTGCGGACGGTTCCAAATGCCCTTTCGGCCCATTTGACGGCTTGGTGATTTTTCGGTGACGGCTTAATCTCCAAGGGGAGGTTTTCGTGCAGCTGGAAGAGCAAGGTCCGCTCTACGAAGGCGAGCGCCTGAGGGCTCTCATTTTTTGCTATGCCGGGCCCTGGGCCTTCGTACCTTACCTGCGCGATCGCGAAGATGAAGAGATGCTCTGGAATGCCCGGCAAGGCGTGCTCCTCGCCATCGTTGAAATCATTGTCGGTCTAGCGCTCGTGATCTCTGGCCTGTTCCCGATTTTCGGGATTCTCGCCTTGCGCGTGCTGCTGCCCATCTGGCTGCTCTGGTGCCTGGGGATGTCCGTCAGCTCGATCCTCCAGGCCTCCAAGGGCAAACGGCACAAGATCCCTGTGATTCACCAGTTCATTGAGTATCTTTAGTGGGCGGTGGGCGGTGGGCGGTGGGCGGTGGGACTAGATGAGCTATTCGATCGGGGGGTGGTCAGTACGGCGCGCATTCAAAATGAGCATCGCATCGCCATAGCTGAAGAAACGGTAGTGCTGGGCAATGGCTTCGGCATAGGCCGCCTTCGCGAAGTCCAATCCGAGCAACGCGGAAACGAGCACGAAGAGGGTGCTTTCCGGTAGATGGAAATTGGTGAGTAGATGATCAGCAGTGCGCAGTTGGTATCCGGGCTTGATGAAGATGCGGGTAGAGCCGGACCGCTTCAGGCCATGGCCATCCCAGGCCGCCTCCAGGGTTCTCAGACTCGTCGTGCCGACGCAGACCATAGGGCGATCGCGGCCTCTCAATATGGGCAACAACGCCGATGACGTGGCCTCGGGGATCTCGAAGCGCTCCTCGTGCATGCTGTGATCCTCGATATTGTCCGCAGTCATGGGCCGGAAGGTGCCGAGCCCCACGTGAAGCCGCACGGGCAGCCAATCGCAGCCCCTGGATTGCAACTCGGCAATCAGCTCACGGGTGAAGTGCAGACCCGCCGTTGGGGCCGCCACGGCTTCGCCTTCGCTGGCGTGGAACGCAGTCTGATAGCGGCCTTCGTCTGTTTCATCCGCCAGGTGTGAAATGTACGGCGGCAGTGGAAGCCGACCGATGCGATCCACCGAATCCCAATCCAGGTTGCAGCCATCCCGTACCACCCGGACTTTGCGAAGACCTCCGTCCAGGGTGCCGCCAATATGCAATTCAGCCAGTTCCGCACCACCTTCAGTGGAGACCACTTTTACGGTGGCGCCGGGTTTCAGCCGGGCGCCGGGCCGTACCATGGCCTCGAAGGTTCCATCTCCGAAGGCCCGTAGCAGCAGCGCTTCGCCGGCTCCGCCACCCCTGCGCCGCAGGATCAGCCGCGCATGGCGGACCAGCACATCATTGGGCACCAGCACTGAATTTGCCGGGATGAGACCGGGCAAGTCATGGATCATGCAGTGCGCAAGCGTTTTCTTAAGTGCATCCACCACCAACAACCGCGCCCCATCCCGCTTCGCGGCCGGATGCTGGGCAATCAACTCCGCGGGCAGCTCGAAATGGAATTCGGAGCGCTTCATTCCTGGAACTGCATTCCGTGCAGCCTAGCGTATTCACTACCTAGGAGAAGGAGTTCGGAGTGGGTTCCTGTTTCGGATATGTGGCCGTGCTTGAGGACCACGATGCGCGTGGCTTTCTGGATGGTGCTGAGGCGATGGGCGATGACCAGGGTGGTGCGGTCCTGTATGAGCGCTTCGAGGGCATCCTGGACGGCCCGCTCGCTCTCGGTGTCCAGGGCGGAGGTGGCCTCATCGAGAATGAGGATGGGCGGGTCCTGCAGCAGGGCCCTGGCGATGGCGATGCGTTGGCGCTGGCCGCCGCTCAGGCTTGAGCCTGTTTCCGCAAGTGGCGTATCGTAGCCCTTGGATAATTTTGAAATGAAATCATGGGCATGGGCCTTCTTTGCGGCCCTGGTCACAGCCTCGCGGTCAGCGGTCTTTCCATAGGCGATGTTGTCGTGGACCGTGTCCATGAAGAGCATGGTTTCCTGATTCACGAAACCGATCATCTGGCGCAGGGCACGCACATCGAAATCGCGAAGGTCAGCGCCATCCATGGTGATCCGCCCTGAGGTGGGATCGAAGAAGCGTGGCACCAGATTCACCAGCGTGGTCTTGCCCCCACCGCTACCGCCCACCAGCGCCACGGTCTCGCCGCGGTTCACCTCCAGGGTGATGCCGCGCAGCACCTGATGTTTCCCATCATAGGAGAAACCCACATCCTCGAAGGCAAGGCGCTGAGGCTGGGCCGGGATAGGCCTGGGATTCGCGGATGCAGGCAGCTCCGGTTCACGGTCCAGCATCGAATAAACACGATCCAGACTGGCGCCGGCCACCTGCACATCGTTGTTGAGCCTTGTGAGGCGGCGCAGGGGGTCGTAAAGCGCGTAGACCGCCATGAGGTAGGTGAAGAATTCCGGTCCGGTC
>JANXQX010000304.1 GCA_025353305.1 Holophagaceae bacterium | reverse complement strand
TCGGAAGGCTTCGACACCTTCGCGCAAGGCATGCGCCTCACGCCCAAGTACCAGGACACCGCCATCGACCTTGCCCGGGCCGGCGACGCGGGGGCGGGCATGGCCATGGAACGGAATTTCATGATCGGGATCTGGAACTCCAGCGACCAGGACAGCCTGATGGCCTCTTACTTCGATATGGCCCTACGCTTCAAAGGCACACGTACTGCCTTCGTAGGCGAACAAGGTGCGAAGAACTGGGACATGGTGGTGGGCTTCGGCCCCCACTGGCGGAAGAGCAACGAGATGATGCTACGGATCCTAGACTACAACCTGAATGTGGTGTTCAACAAAAGGGGTTGGACGGATAAGGACCTGATTTACCTTGTGGACTTTCCGCTCCTTACATCCCATTGGCACGAGCACAGGTATAGATTTCACCTTGGTCCTGGGTCCATAGAGATGGATGATTTCGACACTTTTTACGGGAACGAAGAGAAGTTATTCAGGAAATACTATAAGAAGACTATTTATCCTGATTTTACGCACTTCGGAGGTTTGAGGACCACCAGCCGGGACCCGGATCCGGTCGGGATAAGCAATGTAGTTAGGGAAATCAACCGCTATGCCCGTCACCTGGGCTTGGCCGTGGTTGAGGCTCCTGGTAGACCGTTGTATCTATTCCTCAAAGCGGGGGAGTCCGGTATTGACAAGGACAGGGACCCGATCGCCCTTGAGAAGGGTATAGGGAACGCAGTGCATTTCCCGGAGGATTGGCAGTGCATCAATCAGGGTCACCTGAAGGAAGGGGAGAAGCTGTGAAGGGCCGGGTTGCCTTCTCCGCCTTAATGGCTGTTCTAGGGCGTGTATAACGCGGCCGGGGGCGGCCAGTTCATCCTCAGCATCACCGTGAATTGGCCACCGCTGGGAACCTTGACCTGGAAGCGCGACATCGTGTACCAGGGAGGGAAAGAGGTGGCGGAGGACGTCACTTCCCCTAGCTGATTCCCCGCCAAACCGCCACTACTAGGGCCAAACGGCTTTCGACACCAGCCTTTTTCATGACATGGGTCATGTGAACCTCTATGGTCCGGACCGCGCAGGATAATTCGCGCGCAATATCATCATTTCCAAGGCCGCGGAGGAGGAGGCCAAGCACCTGCTGCTCCCGCAGAGTGAGCCCCCAGGCCGCGCCCACTTGAGAAAGCCGCGATCCAGCATTGGAACTCCTACCGTGCGCCACCAGGAGGAATTGATTTGGCAAGCATCGTCCCACGACGGGGATGCTACGGAATTCCGATTGATCGCCATTCAGCGCCAGTCGGATCCGCTCCCTGACGTCCTTCCCCATCCGGTCCCAATCCAACTTTCCTAGGTTATTCGCCAAGAGGGTTCTGCCAGATGAATCCACAAAATAGGCGGGAGCTTCCAGGGCCTCCAGGGCTGTCTGAAGACTGGCTTCGTAAAGGCCCCTCTCACCCAAACGCTTCTCAAACGAGAGCCGCGCCGTCAGCGCTGGTGTGAGGCACTGGAGCAACCGTTTCTCGCGTTGGGTGAATGGAGACCCGGCCCGAAGGGCTCCGACCCATCCCAGAATGCTGCTCCCTTCACAGACCAGTACGCGCACCTGGTCCACCCGATAAAGCCCCAGTGTTTCATTGCAGATCGTTTCGGCATTCTGACCGATTGTCTTGTCAACGGGAGAGCGTTTCATCAATTCTTGCATCAAGAATGCGCGGTTTGCTTGCCGGGGATCCGAACATTGTGGATCGTAATGGGTTCCCCGAGTACCAGCAGCTAGGAGGCGTCGGATCGCTTCGCGGAACTGGCCTTCCATCGCTCCCCATCCGTGAACCTTGGCGATGTGAAGTTTGCCATCGGGCTTACTTAAGGAATAGAACAGTCCCAATTGGGCATTCAGGAGCCTCCCCAGACGAGTTGGGAATTCGGGCCAGAAGTTATCACCGTTGATGGATATCCGATCCAAGCTCGCAATGAGATCGCGGACCTCCCGGCGCCCGGCCCCACCGGCTCGGTCCATTTCAGTCACACTCGGCTCCTGGAGCGCAAGGGAAGGCCTCCCATATCAAAATTCATGAATAAGATTAAGCTATCCGAAAGTATATGGAGAAAGGTTTCTATGCGTTCGGCTCAATTGTATATCCGGGAATTCGGCTCCGGCTTTCCAGTGGTCCTGCTTCATGGCATGCCTAGTTCGAGGGCTTACCTATCGCCCCTTATCACAGCTCTGGATGCCACTCTCCGTGTAGTCGTTCCAGACCTTCCGGGCTATTCGCGTTCGCCCGCTCTGCCTCGGGGTTGGACGTGGGAGGACGCGCAGGAACAGCTGGAAGAGGCCCTGCTTGGCCGGGGGATTGCGGCGTGCATCGTGATCGGCTCCTCTTTGGGGGGCTGGCGTGGCCTTGCCTTGGCACTGGGCCGCCGCGTCGATGTGAGGGGGATGATTCTACTGGGTGGATTCGCGAACCTTACACGGGAGCAACGGGATTCATTTATCGGCCTCGCGGGCATGGCCCCGGGCGAGACCGACCTCGGCGACCTGTATGCTGGCGTCGCGCTATCCCCCGGATTTCGGCATGCTCATCCTGAATCCGACCTCCTGGTGCGCGAATTCTTTGCCGACATTTCTCCTGCAGACTTGGCGGACGAGTTTAAAGCGGTCGCGGGAATCCCAGATTTGACAGGCCACCTATCCACCTTGTCGATGCCCATCCTAGCCCGGGCCGGGGCACTTGATGCCGCCGTCCCCTATACCGCAAGCGAGGTGATTGCGTCTTCCGTGAAGCATGGTCGTCTAGAACTGGTCCCCGGTGTGGGACATTCCCTCTTGATCGAGGACGTGGAAGGGACTCTTGCAAGTGTGAAGCGGCTGATCGAATCTCTTGGATAGTTCCTTACGCACAGACAAGAATTTCGAAGTGTGTGAGTGTCGCATCCGGGATTCCAGTCCTTGGAAGACATCTGGCCTAAACATCCAATTGATATAGTGGGTTCCCACGATTGTCGAAGCCGAGAATCCTTCGCATCCTTTTTTTTAGAACCGATGTCTTCTGCGGGTCGGAGGTGGTCATGAATCTGGGTTCCGCCGCGAGAAAATCCATTTTAGGCCTGTTGGCGGCTCTATTCTTAACAGCCTGCTCGGGAGGAGGCGGAGGTGGGATTCCCACGTCGCCATCGCCCACGAACTACACGGTCAACTTTCTAGCAGGTAGCGGAGGAACAATAAGCGGAACCCCCACCCAGACGGTGATTTCTGGGGGAAGCACATTGATAGTGACCGCCATTCCGAACCCCGGGTTTGCCTTCACTAATTGGACAAGCAGCGGACTGGTAACAACCAACTCCAATCCGCTCGTCGTGTCCAATGTCACCTCGAACCTGACGATCACGGCGAACTTCACACCCCAACCAGCCACTTATACCGAGACCTTCCTGGCCGGCAGTGGTGGACATCTGAACGGGACAGTCAATCAGACCGTGGTTTCCGGGGGAAGCACGTCCGCTGTAACCGCCGTTGCGAACGCTGGCTATGCCTTTGTCAATTGGACCGGAAGTGGATTTACCACAACCACGTCCAACCCGCTTGTCGTGTCCAATGTCACCTCGAACCTGACGATCACGGCGAACTTCACACCACAACCCACCAGCTACTCCGTCAACTTTCTGGCCAGTGTGGGGGGAACCCTGATCGGCACAACCACCCAGACCGTGGCCTCAGGTGGAAGCACAGCTCCGGTTGCCGCGGTTCCGAACTCGGGGTACACATTCACGAACTGGAGTGGCAGCGGATTTGCTACGACTACATCCAATCCGCTCGTGGCCACGAATGTCACTTCCGATTTGACGATAACTGCCAGCTTCACCCCACAACTCGCCAGCTACACCGTCACCTTTCAGGTCGGCAGTGGCGGACACCTGAATGGGACCGTCAATCAGACCGTGGTTTCAGGGGGAAGCACGTCCGCTGTAACCGCCGTTGCTAACGCCAGCTATGCCTTTGCCAATTGGACCGGAAGTGGATTTACCACGACCGCGTCCAACCCGCTCGTCGTATCCAATGTCACCTCGAACCTGACGATCACGGCGAACTTCACACCCCAACCCACCAGCTACTCCGTCACATTCCTAGCCGGTGCCGGGGGAACCCTGACCGGGGCCACCACTCAGACCGTGGCTTCTGGAGGAAGCACGTCTCTAGTTATCGCCGTTCCGAACTCGGGGTACTCATTCACGAACTGGAGTGGCAGCGGATTTGCTACGACTTCTTCCAATCCGCTCATGGTCACCAATGTCACTTCCGATTTGACGATAACCGCCAACTTCACCCCACAACCCACCAGCTACACCGTCACCTTTCAGGCCGGCGGTGGCGGGCACCTGACCGGAACCGCCATCCAGAACGTGATGCCCGGGGGAAGCACCACCGCCGTGACGGCCGTGCCTAACACGGGATACTCCTTCGCGAACTGGACGGGTGGCGGCTTCACGACGAGCACGGCCAATCCCCTCACCGTACCGAATGTCACCTCAAACCTGACCGTCACTGCGAACTTCGTTCCACAAACTTTCACGGTGACGTTCCAGGCCGGGACAGGGGGAACGGTCACAGGAACAGCCACCCAAACGGTGGCCTACGGTGGATCCACCGCGTCGGTCTCAGCAGTGCCTAACACGGGATACTCCTTCGCGAACTGGACGGGTGGCGGCCTCACGACCAGCACGGCCAATCCCCTCACCGTATTGAACGTCGCTTCTAACCTGACCGTTACCGCGAACTTCACGCCCCAACCCACCAGCTACTCCGTCACCTTTCTGGCCGGTTCGGGGGGAAGCCTGACCGGGACGACCACTCAGACCGTGGCTTCGGGAGGTGGTACAACCGCGGTGACGGCGGTTCCCAACCCGGGGTATGTGTTCACCAACTGGACCGGAAGCGGATTCCTGGCGAACACCTCCAACCCGCTCCTTGTGGCGAATGTGACTTCTGACCTGAGTATCACCGCCAATTTCAATCCTTCGACTCCCGCGACGGCGTTGAACATCAATGGCATGCTCGGCGCAGCGCTTGCCACCATCACCACCTCCACCTTGGATATCGGAGCCGCCCAGGACATGTTTGATGGCAGTACCAGCACTCTAGCTCGATCCGCCAACGTCAATCCGATGATCGTGCTGCTTTCGTTCACCACAGCTCAGACCATCCGTGAATTCCGATTGTATTGTTCAAATGCGTTTGGAACCCCGGCTTATCAATGGAAGGTGGAGACCGCTGGCAGTCAAGTCGATCTGGACACCAAAACGGGAACCTATCTGCTAGCGGTTCCAACCACGCCGATGCCCTCGGATGCTTGGTCCAACGCTCCTCTCTCGTCATCTATCGCAGCTAAATTCATCAAATTGACGGTTACTCGGCTCACGGGGGATGGGTATGTTCATATCAATGAATGGACCATTCTGGGCGACCCGGCTCCAGGCGCCTACTCGATTTCCGGCAAGATTAGTGGGGCGGTAACCACTGGGGTGCAGGTGAACTTGAGTGGCCCTGCCAGCCGGACTACCCTCACCGATGGAACCGGAAACTTCACGTTCACTGGCCTGGATTTCGGCACCTACCGGGTAACACCAAGTCAGGCAGGCTATGTATTTTCACCCAATGGACTTCAGGTCGTCATAGGAAGCGGGAGCGTCACCAACCAGAACATGCTCTCCTGGGCGACCCCCACCGTAGTCGATGAGCCCGTGCCTTCATCGCTTTCCACACCCGCATCCGGCGCGATCACCACGATTCCAGTCATCGTGCTGAGGTACTTGCCCTCCAATGATGGCGTCTCGCTTGATACCACGAGGGCCGCAGACTTCTGGAGCAGGGGTGAAATCACGCTGACCGACTTGAAGCGGAATATCGATGCTTACAACATCAGGGGAAAATTCATGCTTGAAGAGGGCTCGCGCTTCCGAGGCTACAAGGACGCTGCTGCCAAGCCCTATCTTGGATACAAGGTCCTGAAATCCTGGACGATCATAGGTCAGGTACCGATCAGCCCGGTATTTGCCTCTCCCGTCAGAGTGAGTGGTTACCTCCTCCGTAGACCCGATTTCATGCAGATAGCTCAAGATTTTGATTTCAAGCACTATGTTGAAGATCTAGGTGTTAAGGAAATATGGATCTGGTTCGGCGCAACCGCACTACCCAGTTGGCCTTCTTACGATCCCACCCTTGATAAGCCGGAACTTTTTGTTGAAGGTCCAGAATCCAACATGTCCAGCCCGACCACGGGAGACATTTCCAATAGTTATCGCGACCCTGATCTACCCATTTTTTCTAAAACTTACGTTGTCTATTGCTACAATTTCCGCCGGACGCAAGCAGAAATGGTACATGACCATGGGCACCAGCTTGAATCTATTCTTAATTACGCCGCGCAGCGACAAGATGGGAACTCAAACCTTTTTGTGCGGGATTTTTCGGGTTGGGGAGCCAACTATTCCACTCCTCCTCTTGGCAGGGCGGGCGATACGCACCACCCACCAAATACCCAGACTGACTATGACTACCTGAATGCGACCCCGGTCAGTAGCGACATCGAGGACTGGCGTCCTGACAACTCCGGGGTGAAGAAATTGGTGAATGCGGACACCTGGGGGAACCTGACATATCCATGGCCAACCACGGCCATTCCTATCCAGCAGCAGACTGAATCGCAGTGGTACATTTACTGGATGCAGAACATGCCTGGGTATCTGAACAGCATTCCCTATCAGTCAAAGATCATGTCCAATTGGTGGATCTTCACTGCGGACTGGGATACGGCCATCCAAGGCGGTAAAGGACTTCATCAATAATCCATCCCGCAATTTCTTATCCGCCGGAGTGGTTGAAGACATTCCTCAATCAGATCGTGTGTTTGTTGCCGTGTATAGGGTTTTTAAAAGCCGTGTATAGCCCGGGCCGGGGCACTTGATGCCGCTGTCCCCTATACCGCAAGCGAGGTGATTGCATCTTCCGTGAAGCACGGCAGTCTGGAACTGGTCCCCGGTGTGGGACATTCCCTCTTGATCGAGGACGTGGAAGGGACTCTTGCAAGCGTGAAGCGGCTGATCGAATCTCTTGGATAGTTCCCTACGCACAGACAGGCATTTCGAAGTGTGTGGGTGCCGCATCCGCGATTCAAATCCTTGGAAGGCCCTAGGCCTGAAAATCCAATTGATATAGTGGGTTTCCACGATTGTCGAAGCCAAGAATCCTTCGCATTCTTTTTTTGATCCCATATCTTCTGGGGGTCATTGGAATTGATCGGTGACCTTAATCCGGACTCGTTACTACAAGCGAAGTCTCGCTTGTTTGTACCTTCATTGAAATCAACCCTCCACAGTGAAATTCACCGAGGTTGCGATGTCCAATAATTACGGTCGGAAGCTCTTCATCACCCTGGTGCTGCTGACTCCGATAACCCTCCAAGTCGGCTGTTCTTCGGGCCAGTCATCCCCCCCCTCGACCCCCTCATCCTCCATTGTTTCCGTGGCAGTGAGCCCCGCTTTCGCGGCCATCAACACGGGAAGCACCCAGCAGTTCAACCCCAATGTCACCGGAACGGGCTCCTTCAATGGAGGCGTGACCTGGACGGCATCGGGGGGATCCATAAATACCAATGGGTTGTACACGGCTCCTGCCGTGGCCGGCAGCTACACGGTCATTGCCACCAGCAGCCAGGACATCACCAAGTCGGGCGTGGCCACCGTGTCCGTAATCGGGTCGGGCGCGGTGACCTCAGTGACGGTGACACCTGCTTCGGCCAGCCTGGCCACTGGAGGCACCCAGCAGTTCACGGCGGCAGTCAACGGAACTGAAAGTCCCAGCCAAGTCGTGACCTGGACAGCCGTTCGAGGGGCGATCTCCAACAGCGGCTTTTACACAGCGCCAGCAACCTCTGGCGCGGACACTGTAATCGCTACCAGCGCTCAGGACCACAGTAAGGCAGGAGTCGCCACGCTTGCCGTGGGCGGGACGAGTACAGTCACCGCTGTGGCAGTGACCCCGTCTACCGCGACTCTGGCCACGGGGGGAACCCAGCAATTCACTGCGGCCGTGACCGGCACCGGGGGGCCAAGCCAGTCCGTCATTTGGACAGCGAACCGGGGGGCCGTCACCAGCGCTGGCCTGTACACGGCACCTGCCAGTGCAGGGGCGGATATAGTGACCGCCCGGAGCGTTCAGGACACCAGTAAGGCAGGGACTGCGGCGATCACGGTAAATGCGACCCCTCCCACCTGCTTCACCCTGAGCGCGTCCACCAACCCGGTCGGGGGCACGGTGACGATTGGCGCGCCCAATTGCGGCAGCGGTTACTTGGCAGGGACGGCCGTCAGCCTGAGCGCGCCCCTCATCACCGGTTATAGCTTCACGACCTGGACCCAGACGGGCTCCAATGGGAGCTTTGCCAATGCAGGCTCGCCGACCACGACCTTCACCATCGCTGGGAACGCGGTTCTTGCGGCGAACTACAGCCAGAACAGTACGGTCACCTCAGTCACGGTATCTCCAAGTTCAGTGACATTGAATGTTGGTAGTACCCAACAATTCACGGCAGTTGTGAACGGCACTGGAAATCCGAGCCAGGCCGTGAGTTGGAGTGCCACAGGTGGAAGCATTAGTGTCAATGGTTTGTATACGGCCCCTGCAACTACTGGGATTTACAATGTTATCGCCAGAAGCAATCAAAATTCAAGTATATCTTCTTCTAGTGTTGTGACAATTGTTATTAACAGTGGTGTGTCAAGCGTTTCAATATATCAAGACACAGTATATATTGTTCCTGGCGCGGCCTGCCAGATAAACGCATCAGTTATAGGTGATTCCGTAACCAACCCAAATGTAAACTGGAGCACTACAGGAGGGACAATCAATAACCTTGGTCGATTTGTGGCTCCACCTGGGATCGGAATGTATGTCGTCAAAGCAACAAGTATCCAAGACCCTACCAAATTTGCAACTGCAACAATTAATGTGATTTCAATCTTAAATAAGCCTCCAATATTTTCTATCCAACCGCGATCGCAAAATATACCAATCGGTCAATCGGCATATTTATTTTCTCAAGCCATCGGAGAAGGAAATATAATTTATCAGTGGTTTAAGAATAATATACCAATCCCCAATGCAAATGAAAACTTGTTAACAATTAATAATATTACAACAAATGAAAACAATAATAAATATTATGTAATAGCTAGTAATGCAAATGGAATTACAACCAGTAATACAATTATAATCAATGTGTTAGCTAATTCTTCAACTAGTCATGGATTTATAACTATTGTAAACCACACAGAATTGATAAAAGAATTAGCTGATCCAGGCTATGGTGGACCAATTGTTAACTCAGTTCTATTGAATATAACAGGTTCTGCGGATGCTGGCGGGATTGGCCCTAATTATTACGTTCCTGTCTTTGATGGAACTATTCAAACACCAAAATGTTCGCATCTTACGATTTCTTATGTTAATTTGATTCCATTTTCTAGACAGTACACATCATGTCCGCCATTTAGACCATATAATGGTTGGCTGCAGGATTGTTGGCGCTGTATAGGTAAACAGTACATTCTGACTTCCTCTGATCCGGTATGGCACCCTTTATTCCACTCGAAAAATCTTGAAATAATTAACATAATAGTCAGTGATGGAATAATAATAAGTAAAGAAATGGTCGATGGTGAGTCGACTCGTATTGAACTGTTCTGGGTTCCAAACACGGAAACAACCCATATTGTTAAATTTGAAATTGATAATGGTAATCTTCCTGGATTCCTTGAAGGTTCATATGGTGATGTTAATGATCCAACAATTTATGATACTTCTACATTTTTTGTTGGTGGGGGATGCGATTATTTTATGAATAGTGGTGAAAGTATCTCTTGGATAGATAGAAATTCTCATGGTGACGATGAAATACAATACCCTGCAAATCCAGGTACATTGCATGTTTTGTATCAGTATGGACTTCGTGGAGCTGTATATAATACTGACGCTATTTTTGGCAGAACCCCAAGTGGTCTATGGCAAGGTGGTTATCCTGGCCTTAGGTTCAGATTAATTGTGTTACCTCTATTGGATAATCGTTTCCCTTCTATCAAATAACCTGAATCCGTGAGGCTTTACGCGATTTCGCTTGGTGGTCGCTGTTGAGGGGTGA
>JANXQX010000039.1 GCA_025353305.1 Holophagaceae bacterium | reverse complement strand
AAGGCCTCGGCGGCCAGATACAGTGTCAGCGCGATCGCGCTCAAGCCAGTCAGTCCCAACATGAGGACCATCTTAGCTCGAACGCCCTGGGTAATCCGTCACAGACTCGGCATTTGGTGCGCTGGATCACACCAAAACGCTGGGTCGAAGCAGGTGTCAAGAGGCGATCACCTGCTCCACCGTGAGCGCGTCCACCAGGCCGTTGCAGCCGTAGAGGGCCGGCAGCACCTTTTCCGCCGGATATTGCCTCCGGAGCCTGGCCACCAGTTCGGTGCCGAAGCGGTAGGCGGGCAGGTACATCCGCCCCAGCAGCGGATGCCGTCCCCAGGCGCCGGAGAGCTTGTCGGCGCGTTCTTCTGAGACCAGGAATTCGCTCCGGAGGGTTTTCGCCACGGCCTTCTGCTTCACGTTCTCGTGCCAGGTGAGGTATGAGGAATGGTTCTTGGCATCATCCTGCAGGAGCGCCAGCAGGAGCCCGATCTGAAGATCACGATCCGGCAGATCATGGATCTCGGTGACGCCGTAGGCGATCAGGATTCCGTTGTTGGCAATCCCTTCGAAGAGCGCCGCCGGCCGCGTGTTCATGGTCAGGATCGAGGCTTCGAGGCCGACCTTGCGCCGTACGAACAGGTTCTGGAGATAGGCGAAGGTCGTCACATGCCCCGGCACCACCTCGTGGCTCACGAGCTGCTGGAACTCTGGTATGGAAATCTGGAGCGCGGCGTTCAGCTCGTAGGTGGCTTCGTATTCCGGTGAACCATCGGCGTTCCGTGCCCGGCCCAGGTAGTTCATGGAGCCCGAGAACCAGGCATTCTCGATCGGAAGGAAGGCCACATTCGCACGGGGCACGTTATGGAACGATTTCGGCAAGTACGGCGCAAGGTTGCGGTCGGAAAGCGCATCATATTGGGCGATGAACGCGGCGCCGAGGGCCGGGATGGCTTTCGATGGCACGAGCCTGGCCTTGCGCCAGGCGTCCACACCTTTGAGCAGGTCGCCGCCTTGGCCGGCCGAGGCCAATAGCTCCGTCAGTAACTGGCGCTTGGAGATGGGATCGGAAGGTTCCGGCGCCTTGCCCGTGAGCGTCCTGACGCAGCGGTCATAGGCAACCGGCTCGCCCTTGTCGAGGATCTCCATCGCCAGATCCCACATCACCTCGAAACACTCGGCGAGCCCCAGCAGGTAGGCCCCCCGCAGACCCTTCATCTTCCCTGCGCTCGCAGCCACCTTCCCGATGGCGCCATGGACATCCACCGCCTTCAGGTATTTCTCGATGGCCGCGCGATCCGGAATCTTGGCTGAAACGCCTCCGGACCCGCGGACTTTCGCGGCTGATGGATGGGTGTAGGCCAGGGGCAGCGGATCATCGGCGAACCAGGAATCCGCGATGAACCGTCCCACGCCGGAAGGGTTCATCACGTCGCCCCCCCAAAGCGTATCGATCCCGAGAATGGCGTTGGCGATATGGGTGTCGAGTGGCGAGGGCATGATCAGGCCTTTTCAGGGTTGGTGCGGAGTGAGGTGCGATAGAGATAGAAACAGAGGGCGAGGAACCCGACGACCGAGACCAGCTGCGAGGCTGATTCGATGTTGTAGAACGGTGTCTGGATGCGGCTTTCCGCATACCAGGGGAGCAGCCGCAGGGCCGCGCCGAAGACGCCGCCCAGCGCGCCGCCCGCCATGAGGCCCGAAGCGATGATCACGCCCCGCTCACGGATGGTCCTGCCTTTGTCGCCGCCGGCCTTTTCGGATTTCTTCGTGACCAGGTAGGACAGGTAGCCACCGACGAGGGCGGGCGAATTGAGCTCAAGGGGCAGGTACATGCCGAGCGCGAAGGTGAGGGCCGGCACGCCGAGCATCTCCATCATCACGGCGATCATCGCGCCGACGCCGAACAGGATGTAGGCCACGGGCTGGCGGCCCACGAAATTCTCGACGAGCACCTTCATGATCGACGCCTGGGGCGCGGCCAGCACCGTCCGGGTGTCGCCGGCGGCCTGCTCGCCGAACTGGAAGACCCGCGCCAGCATCACGATGGTGATGCCCACCGCCACCGAGGCGGCGATCACGCCATAGAATTTGACCTTTTCCTGCTGGGCCGGCGTGGAGCCAAGCCAGTAGCCGGTCTTCAGATCCGTGATGGTCTGACCTGAGACCGAGAGTGCGGTGCAGACCATTCCGGCCATGGCCATGATGAAGAACATTCCGGTGGGGCCCGACAGGCCGAATTTCAGGAGCACCACGCAGGAAATGATGATCGTGAGCATGGTCATGCCCGACACGGGGTTCCGCGCCGTGGTGGCGATGGCGTTGGCCGCGACCGAGGCGAAGAAGAAGGAGAAGACCAGCGTCAGGCCCAGTCCCACGAACAGCACGGTCAGGGTGGGCTTCAGGGACCCGAAGAAGACCGCCATGCCAAGGGTGGTGACCACGGTCCCGATGAGCATGGACATCACGCTGATATCGCGGTCGGTGCGCTCCGGGCCTGAATGTTCTTCGCCGTGCTTGAAGGCGCGGGCGGCGATGGAGAAGGAGCCGACGACGATCTTCAGTGATTTCAGGATGCCGAAGATGCCCGCGGTTGCGATGGCCCCGACGCCGATGAGCCTTACATAGCCGCGGAAGATCTGTTCGGCCGTCATCATGGCGATCGGCACTTTGGCGGGATAGACCGCTACTTCAGGGAAGTTGCGTCCCACCAGCCAGATGAGCGGGACCAGCACCAGGTTCGAGAGGACACCGCCGGCGCATAGGATCATGGACGAGCGGAGGCCCATCACGTACCCGAGGCCCAGGATGAACGCCACGGCGTCGAACCTGAGCGCGAGTTTCGCTTTCTCGGCGGCAGCCTTCACCACGGGGACGAACTGGAAATCGATGGTCTCCTTCCAGACCTGGAATGTGGTCACGAAAAAGTCGTAGATGCCAGCGATGGCGGTGGATTGCAGGAGCAGCTTGGCCTCTGATCCGCCCTTCTCGCCGGTGACCAGGACCTCGGTGATGGCGGTCGCCTCGGGGTATGGGAATTTGCCGTGGGTCTCGCGGACGAAGTAGCGGCGGAGCGGGATTATGAACAGCACGCCGAGCGCCCCGCCCGCAAGGCAGATGAAGATCGTCTGAAGGGGATGCGGATTCAACTGCAGGGTGTAGAGGGCGGGCAGCGTGAAGATCGCTCCGGCCACCACCGAGCCCGAGACCCCGCCGATGGCGGTGATGATCACATTCTCAAGCAAGGTCGAGCGCCGTGCATAGATCCGGGCCAGGCCGATGGCCAGGATGGAGATCGGGATCGCGGCTTCCATCACCTGCCCGACTTTCAGGCCCGAGTATGCCGATGCGACCGTGAACAGGACGCAGAGGAAGATGCCCCAGCCGAGCGAGCGCCGGGTCGTTTCCGGTGGCGCCTCGGTGGCGGGTACGATCGGCTGGTAGGCCTGCCCCGGCGCCAGCTCTGTATAGGCGTTTTCGGGCAAAGAAGTCGACGTTGACTCAGGCGCGTCCATGCGGACTCCTATCGGGTTTTGGATTCCACACCGGCGGAAACACCCATGGAGTGTACCAGTGGCCTTTTCCATTGGGAGTGAGGACGGGATCACAACCTGGATTGGGGTCAAAGTGGCGGGCTTGAAAAGATCGGCGGAGGACGTCCGTTTGATTCCGCATCGAGCCAGGCACGAGAAAATTCCAGGGTTTCGGCAATGACCTGATCCATGTCCAGGTAGCGGTAGGTTCCCATTCGGCCGATGAAGGAAACCCCCTGCTCGTGCTTTGCCCTTTCGAGGTAGCGATGGAGGACTAGCCGGTCCGCAGCGAGCCGTTTGGGGTAGTAGGGTAGATCGCCCTCGCCGGTCTCCTTGCTGAACTCCCTGAAGACCAGGGTCCTGGCATGGGATTCCCACGGCGCGAAATGCTTATGCTCCAGAACCCTCGTCCAGGGCACATCCGGCTGGGTGTAGTTGATCACGGCATTGTTCTGGAAATCATCCTCATGGATCTCCCGTTGCCAGTGGACCGTCCGGTAACCCAACCGGCCTTCACAGAACCCATAGAACTGATCCAGGGCACCGGAGAAAAAAACATGACCGGCATCCTGGCGCATGGCGAGGTCCCAGGGCGTAGCCAGGCTGATCCCCACGAGCGGGTGGGCCAGGATGTTTTCGATCACCCGGGTGTAGCCCTCCCGGGGCATGGCCTGATGGATGCTGTCGTAGTAGCTGTCGTTGTAGGTGAAACGCACGGGCAGGCGCTTTAGGATCTCCGGCGGCAGTTCGGTCGGATCACAGCCCCACTGCTTGATCGTATAGCCCTTGAAGAATGCCTCGTAGAGTTCCCGGCCGATGGATTTCAAGGCCTGCTCTTCAAAGTTCATGGGTTCCCCGATGCTGCCATCAACCTTACCGGCGAGGAATTCCCTGGCCTCATGGGGGGAGAGCGACTTCCCGAAGAACTGGTTGATGGTGTGCAGGTTGATGGGGAGGCTGAAGACACCTTTTCCTGTGTGGGCCTTCACGCGGTTGACGAACGGAACCCACTCGCCGAAACGCTGGAGGTACCGCCACACCTCTTCGCTGCTCGTATGGAAAATGTGCGGGCCATACACATGCACCATGACATCCGTATCCGGATCCCGTTCGGTGTGGCAATTCCCCCCGACATGGCTGCGCGCATCGATCACGCGCACGGCAATTCCCGCTTCGGCGAGTTCCCGCGCAAGCACCGCGCCGGATAATCCGGCGCCGACGATCAGCACAGCTTTCATGGGTCCCATGTGGAATTTCCGGTCACCCATCGAGGATAGCGGCGACGCCAGCGAAACCGGTCATCCCTGGAGACACTTTGGTCGGTTGCGGGGGCGGCGATCGGGCCCTGGAATTATCCACCCGCCAGGAATCCTCCCGCTGGGATTCGGGTGATCCGAAGACTGGAATCAAAGCGAGTTGGGAGGGAAAGAAGATCTTGGCGCAGCGCCTTGATGGGCAGGTCCTCCGGTCCGTCAGATTCCATCTGGTCGAGGGCTTCCAGCAGTTCCATCGAGCTGAGCCCGGTGAGCACTTGCAACAGGTGATCCGCTTTGGGATTTTCCAGGAAAGGCAGGACCTGGGTCGCAGACCCTTGTCCGTGCACCGATTTCAGGGCGAGTTCCAGCGCGGCACAGGCCAGCCAAGGCTGCTTGATGCCGGCATCCAAGGTTTCCGGTTCCGGTTTGACGGGGTGGTAAAGCCGCCCGGGCAGGATCCTTGGGAATTGGATGAGTGGGCGGTAGCGCATGGTTCCCAGACCTTTTAGTGAACCCTTGGGGTCCGAAATACTCGTGTAGAAGCGATTCGTGAAGCCCGCCGGCACAAAGGGGCCGTCTCCGCCAAGGTCTCCGAGGAGCAGGCCGGATGTCTGGAAAAGCGTGGGGATGAGCCCTTCCATGAATCCAACCCATCCTTCATCTACGGCGTCCCTGAGACGTTCGAATCCGCGGTGGGATAATCGCGCGACGGGCAGGAATCCTCTCAGAAGCCGGCTCTTCGGCACAACGGAGCCGGGGGAGTGGATATGGCGCCACCAGGCCCATCCCGGCTCATGGATATAGGGGCGAAGGTGGGCGCACAACAGGTCATGGGGAAGGTCCCGGAAGGCATCAAAAAGCTCGCTCCATGGGCCGGAGTAGCGCACGTCGTACTCGATGAGCCAATAGGCCTCGAATTCGGCGTGGGCTTTAAAGAAGTCGATCCACGCAAGGTGGATGTTTCTCAGAATGTCGTTGCCGATGACCCGGGCGGCCCGGGCGGAGATCTGGGAATAGTCGAAGGTGTGGGTCCACTGGGCGACCGAGGCCGGAGTCGGTGCGGATCCATCGCTGAGCAGGAAAGCCTGGTCCGTCTCTCCGAGTCCTTGGCGGATCCTCTGGAATTCCTCAAGGATGGGCTGGTCGAACCGATGGGTCACCACGATAACCGCCGTGCGCACCATGCCTCCTGGTTGGTAGGTTCGAGAATGAGCAAGGATACAGTGATGCCAGGGCCCGTTGCTGGAACCGGGCCGGCCTGGAAGCTCTCGCAGCAGTTATTTCAATCCGTGCCGCACCTTGAAATCCGCCCAGTCGGCCTTGAGCTGGATGAAAGCGGCCACGTTTTCGCAGCGCAGGAAGGGGTTGGTTTCCCGCTCCCAGGCCAGGGTGGAGCTGGGCCTGGCGCCGTAATCATGGCCGGGCCAGATGGTGGCGTGTTCGGGCCAGCCGCGCAGCAGGCGCTGAAGGCTGTCCCATTCGGTGCGGGCGTCCGTGTCGCTGCCCGTGCCACCCACCTTGCCCACGAATAACAGATCTCCGGTGATCCCCGCGGCCATTTCCTCCACGAGGAAGGCCAGATGATCGTGGTAGTGGCCGGGCACATGCCAGGAAAGCAGGTGGTAGATCCCGAAGGTGATGCGCTCCCCGTCCCGCAGCACGCGGTCCACGGGCCCCGGGTGGCCCGGCCCGCCAAGCACCGGCGCACCGGTGAGCGCCTGCGCCACTGGGTTGCCGTTGCTGTGGTCCGTGTGGCCGTGGGTGTTCAGGATATGGGTGATGCGCAATCCCTGGGCGTTGGCCCGCGCCACCATCGACTCGGGATCGTAGGAGGGATCGATCAGGAGGCCTTCTCCGGCTTCCCGGTCCCCCAGCAGGTAGCCGAAGTTGCGATCGCCGCCCACCCGGATCTGCTCGAAGATGAAGCGCATGGAATCTCCCGTCTACGAAGGGGCTTCAATACCCCGCGGCCTGGCCGTCCTTGCGGCTCTCGCTGGCGCCGAAGAAGACCTTCTGTTTCGGCTCCCATCGGATGCCCTGGTAGCCCCCATAGCCGCCGAGCATCCAGGCCACGCCATGGCCCATGCCCATGAGTTTCTGGATGGTCTCGACGGGGAAGCCGCTCTCGAGCTGGATGGTGCCGGGGAGCTTGCCGGGCTCGCCGGTGGGCTCCGGGGAACCATCGTGGGACATGCGCGGCGCATCGCCCGCTTCTTGAGTGTTCATGCCGAAGTCGATGAGGTTCATCACGATCTGGACGTGGCCCATGGGCTGGAATTCGCCGCCCATGACGCCGAAGCTGAGGAAGGGCTCGCCGTCCTTGGTGATGAAGGCGGGGATGATGGTGTGGAAGGGACGCTTGCCGGGTGCGTAAGTGTTGGCCTGGCCTTCCTCCAGCGTGAACAGCTCGCCGCGATCCTGGAGACAGAAGCCCAGCTCGCCGGGGGTCATGCCGCTGCCCATGCCTCGATAGTTGCTTTGGATGAGGCTCACCATGTTGCCGTCCTTGTCGGCGGTGGTCAGGTAGATAGTGTCGCC
>JANXQX010000121.1 GCA_025353305.1 Holophagaceae bacterium | reverse complement strand
CGACATCGCCAGCTCGTCTGGCTGGTTAGCACAAGCGGAAGTCGCACGGTCAAGTACGAGCAGCGGCTCACGGAATCACTTCATCTGTCCCTCCAGGAAACGGCCCTGCTGTGTGTGCTGATGCTGCGGGGGCCCCAAACTCTCGGGGAACTCCGGGGACGGGCCGAACGCATCTACCCCTTCGCGGATCTGGCGGAAACCGAGGCAGCCATGCAGGCGCTGGTCCAAACGGAAACAGAACCATTGGCGGTGAAGCTTCCACGATTGCCCGGCACAAAGGAATCGCGCTTCACCCATCTACTCGCTGGCCCCGTTGACGTCGAGGCTGTCGCCGCGGCCCTGGAGGAAGGAAGGGCCAAAAGCCCTCGATCACTTGAGTTGATCGAGGCCGAAATGCAAAGTCTGCGAGCGGAATTGGCAGAATTAAGAACCGCCTTCGAAGCTTTCAGGGCGAAGTTCTAGGCGTCGATATGCCTTTCGAAGAAAGGTCGATGTGGGGCACCCACGACCTATTTCTTTTTCGTTGATTTCTTCCCTGGCGTTTTTTTCACGGAAGCGCCTTGAATCTCCTGCGCATCGCTGATGATCACTGGGGTGACCGGCACATCATTCATCTGGTCGTTATGCGTGGGTACGGCCTTGATCTTGTCTACGGTCTCCATCCCCTCCACCACTTGTCCGAAGACGCAGTAGCCCCAGCTATCCGGTTTTGGGTCAAGGCTAACGGAATTGTCTTTCACGCTTATGAAGAACTGGCTGGATGCGCTGTGGGGATCGTTGGTGCGCGCCATCGCAATGGTGCCGCGCGTGTTATGGAGGCCCGCCTCCATGGCGGCTTTTGCTTCATTCACGATAGGTTGGTCGCCTGCTTTCTTCTTTAGATCAGCCGTGAACCCGCCGCCCTGAATCATGAATGTGGGAATGACCCTGTGGAACGTGGTGCCCTTGTAGAAGCCCTTGTGAACGTAATTCAGGAAGTTTGCCACGGTCTTCGGGGCGGCTTTGGGCTCCAATTCCAGCGTGAATGAGCCCAGGTTCGTTGTGAATTTGACTCGAGGTTTCGCTGGTTGGTCCGTGGCGAGAAGGGGCAGGGCGAGAAGGATTGAGATCACGGTGGCGCGCATGGAATTTCCTTTCTGGAAAGTTGAGGGAATACAGTAGCGTGGCCCCTGTGGGATTCGAACCCACGCCTTAGCGCTTATGAGGCGCCCGCTCTGACCGCTGAGCTAAAGGGCCACCCCCATTCAAACACGGGTTGAATACGTTTCGCTTTTTCCGGCAGGAAGAAATCACCGCATCATTTCGAGTACCCTTGGCAGGACCTGGTTTCAAGGATGTTTCGGTTGGGTGCATCTGCGAGGAGGCCGGGAAATGGCTGGTAACATGGCTCGAATCCCCCAGGAGCTTTTTTCGGAGCCACTGCCTTGGAACATGAGACCAATTCCTTTACCGGGCCCGGAGCCGGGTCCACATCGGACATCGGACAGGGCAGTGGGGTTCTTCGCGCTGCCATGGGCGCGCTTCGTTGGCTTGATGTCCATTGGCAGTCGGGAAGGGTGTCTGCCTGGGTGGATTCAGTTTCGAGCCAAAGCGGGAGAATCGTACTTTCAGGCATGGGCAAGTCAGGTCTGGTGGCCCAGAAAATATCCTCGACCTTTGTTTCAACCGGTTCCCCCAGCTTGTTCATGCACCCGGCGGAAGCTCTGCATGGCGATTTGGGGATGGTGGTTCCGGGGGATTCTGTGGTGCTGCTTTCCAACAGTGGGGAAAGTGAAGAGATTCTTCGAATTTTACCAAGATTATCCCGATTGGGGATTCCCATCGCAGCCATCACTTCCAATGAAAGTAGCTCTTTGGGGCATGCAGCCCACTGGTGCTTTTCTTATCAACTACCTGACGGAGAAGGATGTCCGATTGATTTGGCACCCATGGCCAGCACCACCATGCAGCTCGTATGGGGAGATATTCTTGCGGCATGCCTGATGAGCCGTAAGGGATTCACCGCTGAACGCTTTGCAGAACTTCATCCAGGTGGAAGCCTTGGTGCCAAATTATTGAAAATCAAGGACCTGATGCATTCTCCTTTTCCAATGGTTGCTACATCTGCAACCTTGATCGAAACACTTCAAACCATCTCCAATGGCAAGTTGGGAATGGCAGTGGTCATGGATGGCAATGAACTCAAGGGTGTGATCAGCGACGGCGATATCCGGCGGGCCTTAGAACGGGCACAGACATTTGGCATCAACCCGCTCCAACTCAGGGCCACTGACATCATGAGTGGTCATCCCCCCTACACGATTCTGTCTGATCGTCTGGCCGCGGAAGCAGCAGGGGTGATGGAATCCCATAAAATTACATTTCTGGTTGTTCTTGATACAACTAAGCCCAGTGGTGTCATTCATATCCACGATCTCCTCAACGCCAAAGTAATTTGAGATTGGTTGCTGACAAGATTACATAATATACATTATCGAAAGTAATAATGAAGCAAATCCTCTTCCGCTACACCCTGCGCAGATGGCTCTTCCCTATCGGAGGTGCGGTTGTTTTCTATGGGGGACTGCTCCTTGCCAAGGAGCTGGTGGACATATCCAAAGAGGTGTTTGACCTAGGAGCCTCCTTCAAGTGGCTCATACCGATGCTCCTGCTTGCAGTTCCTGAAACCCTTATGTTGGTGCTCCCCATGGCCGCTGTGCTTGGCGGGCTTTTGGGAACCCAGCAAATGGTTCAAAGCTCTGAACTCGTAGCATCCCAGGGATTAGGCATGGGAAGCCGGATGCTGCTACGGCCCTACCTGCTGCTTTCCTTGTTTCTTCTATTGCTGGCAGGAGCCAACAGCCACCTTCTGATCCCAGCTGTGAATCACCTGCAGGCATCGGTCCGTATTCAAATGCTGGAAGAGGCCCGAACGCGCTTTCTGAGAACCGGGCAAGCTCCTCGCGTACCTCCTGGGTCTCCGGGGCAATCGGTCTGGATGGCTCCCAATGGCGAAACGCACTTGATGGAAGTGAGCCCCACAACTGTTCAACACATGGTGGCCAAGGGCATCTCCTATTCGATTCAACCTCAGTCTGACGGTGGTCACATCCTGGATATGCGCTTGAACAATCTGGATGGAAGTCTCTTCCAGATCCAAAACGGCAGCGTGGTACATCTTCATCAGGAAAGCCAAGATCTCAGATTCCGCCTGCCTGGAATTTCAAAGATACTTACTCCAACCCCACTTAGGTATCTTAAGACATTCGAACTTTTGAAACTGAATTCTCCTGCCGCCACAGTGGAATTTAGCAGACGCTTTTCCCTTCCCTTTGCCTCTGTCGCATTCTTGCTTTTTGGTATTGCGATGGGCCTTGGGCATCCGCGTTTTAAAGGGGGAGGTTCCATAATCAAGAGCCTTGGCCTGGTATTGATTTATTATTTTTTCAATATGCTGTTTGAAACCATGATTATGCAATCAGAACAACAAGCTCTCTATTACCAGTTGCTACTTCCTTGGATTTTTTTGGGAGCTGGATTTTGGCTCCTCTATCGAAAATTGAAGCCTCATGTATCCAATACCTTTCTAAGTAGATTGAAATCAAGAATGATTAAGGGCCTCGGTCAGCTCATTATCTGGATTCGTGGGTTCTTGCAATCGATGAAACCCGTAGCTGGGGACAAACTGAACATACAAAAGGACCAACCTTCCATTAGTATATTAAATCGCTGGACTTGTTCGCTTTGGATGCAGAGTTGGGGTGTGACGCTAGGGACTTTGGTGGCGTTGGATTTGTTGATCGAATATTCCACGCTCGCGGGAGATATTTCTCGTAACCACAAGACTATTATGGACTTTTTGCACTATTGGGCGTTGAATCTCCCCACATTCCTGAATACGGCTCTGCCAATCACTTTCCTGCTTGGCACCCTGTTTGTTCTTGGACAGGCCACCCAGACTGCAGAATGGGTGGCCCTGCGAGCAAGTGGTGTAAGTCTGGTCCAATGGGTTTGGCATGCGCGACGGGCCTGGTTGACTGTACTGGTTTCTACCGCTCTTCTCCAGCTATGGATCGCACCTATTACTTATACCAAAGCAGACAATATTTATAGGCAATTATTAAATCGACCTCCAATCATTATTTCAAGGAACTCTTGGCTTTATTTGGGCTCCACTGGTGTGCTTTGGAATCAACAGTCGGAAACGCGGTGGGGGTTCCCTTTGAAACCAGCTATGGAGGCCCCGATCATGCTCCGCTGGAATACCGGAGAGCTTTTTTCCCAAGGACTTTCATGGGGAGGGACAAAGCTGGTCCGAGGACCAGCCGCGGAAAAACTTTTTCCGGAAAGCTCGCTGCGGGAACCCACGCATGCCGACATGTCCAGCACGGGCGACCTGGTCAAGTGGCAACGATGGGCTCCCGATCCCAACAGAGCGACTCTGCTTTGGACCCGTATTTTCTCCTGGCTCGCGGGGCCCTGCCTCGTTCTCGCCACCCTTTCCTGGGCCTTTCCTGCTCCCCGGGGCGGTCGAGGTCAGTCCCTCGGGATGGGATTGGTTATCGGACTGCTCTACCTGGGTCTCCAAGGGATATTTCTAGGTGCGTCAAAATCGGGAGAGATCCCAGCACCATTGGGGGTTTTGGCGCCAATGCTGTTCTTCTCGGGGTTCGGGTTGATGCGGCTGAGGCAGCTCAAGACCTGACTACCAATCCCCGTTCTCGCTTCGCTCTCAGCTGACCTGGCCGTATTCTGAAGGGCTATGGCCATTCGCGGCTCGATCATCTCCCGACACTTTCATATTTCCAGAAGGATCTCCCAACTCCTGCTTCTATCGCTGTGGGTGCTATTGCCATGGCTGGATGTCTTCAGGGTCGAGATCCAGGGGGTCCAGGGGGCAAGAATCATATATCTCGGACTGAGCTACCCAATGGCCTTTCCCTATGTGCTGGGCCTGATCATCCCTTTCGTGATCCTGATCTGGGGCATCGCCCTCCTTACCTACTTCAAAGGCAGGGTTTTCTGCGGGTGGGCGTGCCCTTACGGAAGTTGCGTGGAATTATTTGACGGCTTGAGCACCGCTCTCTGGCGGGGCACAAACCGCCTAGTGGCAGCCTGGATGAAGCGATCGTCCTTCCATAAATGGGGTCTCCGCTTGGGTGCTGCGCTCACCCTCGCTTTAGCTCCCGTCGTCTTGGCGCTGAGCTTGGCAGCGTATCTCGTGGCCCCCCGGTTGATCATGCTTGCGGTTTTTGGAACAGTTTGGGGCCAAGGCGGCATGATCCAGGCCACCTTGCTTTCATGGGTCGCGCTCACGGTCCTGATCTCATGGTTGGCGGGATTCGCCGTGAAATTCCATTTCTGCCGCATGGTCTGCATCTATGGGATGGGCCAGGCCATGGTTGTATCCACGGCACCCAGTGATCAGATACTCCGGCCAAGATACCTCCCCGATTCAACGGATGCCTGCGGGGGTTGCCAGGCTTGCCTGAATGCGTGTTTCGTGGACCTGGATCCCCGTGCCAGGCATCTGGTGCTGGGTTTTGGCACCGGGTGCTTCAATTGTGGGGATTGCATCGATGTCTGCTCCACGGTTCAAGGGCATAGTGGTCGAGGCTCTCTGCTCTCCTTCAGAAACTCGGCCAAGGGGTCGCGATGAGCAACCTTCAGTCTTCTGCTCTCATGGAATTGGCCTTGGCTTCGCTGAAAGGACACCCCAGCCTCCAGCCCGGAAAGCGCGTGGTGGCGGCGATGTCGGGGGGGGTGGACAGCTCTGTCATGGCAGCGCTGCTGCACAGGGCGGGATATGAGGTCATCGGCGTTTCCATGCAGCTCTTTGATAAGACCAGAGGTGGAACCACGCCCGAGACCGAAGGGAAATGCTGCACCCTGGACGATTTCCAGGATGCCCGCCGGGTGGCCTACGAAGTGGGCTTCCCCCACTATGTCGTGGATTTCGAGGAGCGGTTCCGGAATACCGTCATAGATGAATTCATTGAAGGCTACCTCCGGGGGGAAACCCCCAGTCCCTGCATCCGCTGCAACCAGCACGTGAAATTCAAGACGCTATTGGAGCGTGCCGATGCGCTCGGCGCGGCGTTTGTGGCCACGGGGCACTACGCGCGCGTCACGCATGATGGCTCCGGATTCCATCTTCTGAGAGCTGCTGATCCGGCCAAGGATCAGAGCTACTTCCTGTTCAGCCACACCCAGGAAACCCTCGCCTGCACGCTCTTCCCGTTGGCGGGACTGACCAAGCCACAGGTCCGTCAGCTGGGCCGGGATCTCGGCCTGCACCTGGCGGAGAAAGCCGAGAGCCAGGAAATCTGCTTTGTGACTCAGAAGCGTTATGACACTTACGTCGAGGAAGCGGGACTTGATCCTGGAACCGGCCCAGGTCCCATCCGCCACATAGATGGCCGCGTTCTCGGCACCCACGAGGGTTACTGGCGCTATACGGTAGGCCAGCGAAAAGGCCTGGGGGTCGCCCACCCGACCCCGCTCTATGTGCTGAGAGTGGAACGTGACAGCAACACGGTCTGGGTCGGGGATGATGCCGATCTGTTTGGAAGCACAATGATGGTCCGGGAATTGACCTGGTGTGGCAGCACTCCTGGAAATCCCCTGCCCTGTTCCGCCAAAATCCGCAGCCGCGGGCTGGAAGTCGAAGCCATCGTCGTGCCTTTGCCGGAGAACCGCGCGAAAGTTGCCTTTGCGGAACCCCAGCGAGCCATAGCGCCGGGCCAAGCGGTGGTGTTCTATCGGGATGAAGAAGTCCTGGGGGGCGGCTGGATCAGCGCATCTTGAATGATTCGACTCCGATCAGCGCAAATTGGAAGGCCCCTTGCGGGGCCGTTTTCTTGGAGGCGCCGATCGGAATCGAACCGATGGATAGCGGATTTGCAGTCCGCGGCCTTACCACTTGGCTACGGCGCCTTGATTTCTAGAAAAAACGACTCGGGCCGCTGATGCGGCCCTAGTTGGATGGAGCGGGTGATGGGATTTGAACCCACGACTTCAACCTTGGCAAGGTTGCACTCTACCACTGAGTTACACCCGCACTGCTCCTAGATCTTATCAAACCATGGCAGAGCGTCAATGCCTTTTCTCTGCCGACTGGCATTCGGTGCAAAGCCCGAAGAGTGAAAGCTGGTGCCGGGTGATGCAAAAACCCGAAGAATTTTCCAACTGCTTGAGTGAATCTTCCACGCCGCAGATATCCACTTCCACCATCCGCCCGCAGCGCTCGCACTGCAAGTGGTGGTGGTGATGCTTTGAGTTGCAGCGCACGAAGCGCATGACCTGGTCCTGGCCGAGAATGTTTTCAGCCCAGCCTTCCTGGATGAAGCGCTCCAGATTCCGGTAGATGGTCGGCAGACCTGAGCTGTTTTCCTCCATGCGAGCGGATATTTCCTCTACGGTCAGGGGCCGGTCTGAAGTATTGAGAACCCGCAGAATGCCTTCGCGCTGAGGCGTCTGGCGCATGCCAGCTCCGCGCAGGGATGGAAGGGCTGAGGATTTCGAATGGTTGCTCACAAATCCAGCATGACAAGAATCAAGCCCGGCGTGAATCCGTTGTGCTTGAATCCATGAGTTGTGCTTGAATCCATGGGATGAGGCATCCTGAAGCCATGCTCCGCGATTTGATGGAACACTCCCCGGAAGGGGCCACAGCGCCACCTTTCATCCCGTTGGCTTTCCGCCTAGCGACCAGTTTTGGGCTGCTGGTGCTTCATCTGGCTTTTCCCCCGGATCCAATCAGGGCGGTGGCCAGCGAGTCGCTCTATCTGCTGTTGGTCTCTCTCTTTTTCATCGAAGCCGTCTGGGAAATCCAACGATCGTTGAACCTGGGACTGGGCCCCTTCGCCACCCCGGGAAGCGCGAACATTCGGTCCAACCTCGCGATGGATATTGCGCTGGTGGCGCTGCTGATTGCATTCCAAGGTGTTGACCAGGAACGGTTTGCCGCGATCTATCTGTTCCCTATCTTGTCCTCTGCTTTTTATCTCGGCACCACAGAGATTGTCCTGGTTGGGTTCACCGCATTCGCTCTGCATTTGTCAAGTTTCCTTCTCTTCGGGGCCGGGGTTCTCCCGTCGTTTGGTCATTCAGGCACGCCCCTGGACCCGGATACCACCGAATGGATCCTGGCTTTCGCATCTCTTGAGATATTCGCCGCGACACTCATCGTTGTCCTCATCCGAAGGAATCTTGAAGGTCTGCGCCGGACATTGCTGGCATCGGAAGCCAAGGTGGACGATCTCTCGGCACTCCACCGGCGGGTGGTGGAGTCCATGGTTTCCGGCCTCATCACCACCGATTTGAATGGTCAGATCACTTCAGCAAACCCGGCCGCCGAGGCGATTCTCCAGCGAGCCCTTCCCATAGGGCGGACCATCGACGCGATCCTTCCCGTGGATCTGGCCCGGCAGGAGATTCTTCCCCGGGAACAGCGATTCGAGGGAAGCTACATCGCCCCCAACGGGGCCTGGCGGCTTTATGGCGGCAACGTTGCGCCTCTGCGGGATTCCGAGGGAAGGCAGTCGGGACATCTGATGCTGTTTCAGGACCTCACGGAAATCAAGGCATTGGAAGGGCGCACCCGGCTCAGTGAACGATTGGCGGCCATTGGTGAACTTTCAGCCGGCCTGGCTCATGAACTGCGAAATCCACTGGCTTCCATTCTCGGCTGTGTGCAGATTTTGAAGGGCGAAGGGCAAGCCCACGAAATGAACGAACGGGCCTTGGGAATTCTGGGGCGCGAATCTGACCGTGTCAGCGCCATCCTCACCAAATTCCTGGACTTCACGCGACCCAAACCCGTTGAGATCCGCCGGGTCTATCTTCCGGATCTCATTGAAGAACTTCGTGCCAGTTGGGAAACCGATCCTCGCGTTGAAGACCTACCTTTGGGTATCGGTGTAGTTCCTGAAGCATGGGTGCAAGCCGATCCGCTCTGCGCGCACCAGATTTTCACGAATCTCCTAACGAATGCCCGCAAAGCATTGGAGGGGGTCTCGGGTCCGAATGTCCATCTTGATTTCGAGGAGGACACCAGCCACATTTCGGTTAGGGTCCGGGACAATGGGTGCGGAATGGATGCCGAACAGTTGCGGACCTTGTTCGTCCCTTTTTCAAGCACATTCAAGGAAGGCACTGGCCTGGGCATGAGCCTGGTATTCCAATTCGTCCAGGCCATGGGTTGGGATATCCGGGTACAAAGCCAACCCAACCTCGGGACCGTGGTCAGCCTGAAAATCCCGCTCTGGGGTGGCCGGCCCGGATGAACGATCCCATGGGGAACAAATCTCAAGTAGTAGCGGTTCTCCTTCGAGCCTAAACTTTTCCTACCATTCCGTCATAAACCTGGCAGAGGTTCCTTGTGGGATCCAGCTAGAGCTGTCAGATTCAGGGCCAAACCCAACAAGTTTGGTCTGTCCATGCACCCGGTGTCCGGTCATTTTCCGGCGCCACTTATTGCGCCACAAATCCAGGATTTTCGATGAACCGAAAGTTGATTCGCCCCAACATGAATGAAATCAAAGAGAAAATGGGTCGCGGGGCCATGGCCCAGGGTCCAGGGGGCAGCGCCATGGTGCTCACGCCGACCCCCACCATGATCCAGCCCGATGGCGCCGTTACCGCTGTGGATCCTAGCGCCCCGCTGGCGCCCCAAGGTCTTGGCAGCCCCCGGCGCAAGATTGCGCCGCCAGAACAAACCAATGCCGAGAGTTTCTACTACCTCAAGCAGATGCAGTCCAAGACCCCTGTGGTCATCGTGCTACAGGATGACGAGAAGCTTCGTGGCGTCATCGAGTGGTACGACAAACACTGCCTGAAAATCAACAGACTCAAAGAACCCAATGTGGTTGTACCCAAACACAACATCAAATACATATACAAGCAGGAAGAAGAGCCCCGCATCCGCCGGAAAAGCACTTCCAAAAAAGAAGAACTCATCTCACCGGATGTGGACCTTCCTCTTTACGACTGAATGGGCCATTGCTAAATCACAACTTGGTCATCCTTATGGCTGACCGGCCTAAGGAACCGTAATAAAATAACCAGGAAGGACTGGTCATTTCGTAAGGTTCCTAAACAGAGGTTTACCATTTGAGCCAGTCAATCCCGCCCTCAGTAAGCCGCCCACGCATCGCCATAACGCTTGGGGATCCCTGCGGGATAGGTCCAGAGCTGCTTTTGGGGTCTCTCTTCGCCATCAACCGATGGGCCGATGTCATCGTGATTGGGGCTAGATCGGGGCCAGATTTGCTGGAACTGGATGCGGCAGGTGGTCGCCGGGTGCAATGGCGTTGGAGCAATCCGCCTGGGGGGGGTCCACAGGTGCCAGGCGCCATCTCCTACAGCCTGTGGACGGGCTCTGGGAACTCCTGGGAGCCAAGTCAGCGCCAACTCATGGGGCATGCCCTCTGGATAGACCCCACGCCAGACATCACCGCCCCGATACTTAAACTGGGAGAAGGTTCAGCTGCTTCGGGAAAAGCCGCTCTCGAAGCCGTTCGCGTAGGTGCCCACCTGGTGATGGTCGGCGAGGCTGACGCCCTGGTCACCCTGCCAATCTCCAAAGCCGCAGCGCATTTAGCGGGCTATCACATTCCTGGCCATACGGAATTTCTGCAGGAATTATCAGGATCTCCAATTACCAGAATGGCCTTTGTGAGCCCCAGCCTGAAGATCGTGCTTCATACCGTGCACCAGAGTCTGCGCTCGGTGGTGGAAGGCATCACCGCCGATTCCGTTGCCCAGACGCTCAGCTTCGCGGCTGATCGCTTCATCCAGCTCACGGGAAAGAATGATCTGCGGGTGGCCCTTTGCGCCCTCAATCCCCATGCCGGTGAAGGCGGGGCCTTTGGAGAGGAGGAAACCGCCCTTGCCGAGGCGGTGGTGATGGCTGAAGCCGCTTTCATGGATTTCGAATTGAACGAAGTCGCCATGCCTTTCGGACACGTGGCCTCGCCTTTCATCTCCCGTTCCGTCCCGGATGGTTGGGAAATATTCCCAAGCCGGTCCCGGAACACGGGTGCTGTTCCCATCGTGGCAACGACCACGCATTCAGGACTTGAAATCGAACAACGGTCCCAATTCGACCTCCCACTTCTGCCCAGTGCCCGCCCTGCTCCCCACTTTTTTGGGCCTCTTTCAGCCGACAGCCTTTTCCATCGCGCCGCCAAAGGCGAGTTCGACGTGGTGGTGGCTCTCTACCATGATCAGGGTCTAATCCCCATCAAGGTGCTGGAGCCCGCCCGGGCGGTGAATCTCACATTGGGTTTGCCCTTCATCCGCACCAGCCCGGACCACGGAACGGCCTTCGACAAAGCGGGCCTTTGGAAATCCGATGCGACCAATTTTCTTGAAGCCACAGCCTTGGCCGTGCGGCTTGCAGCTCGAGCAAAGCGGGAAACATGGAGTGCCGAGGTCGGCTCGGCGAAGGGAGACGCCTGAGCGGAATCCCATTTTCTACTTTTCCCGCCTGGCGGGCTTTTGGTCCTGGTGCATCTACTTTGCTGGGTTGGGAATCCCCGCTGGACGTGCTGCCGCGCACGTCGCTGCGTATCGAAAATGGCCGGGGCGAGCATTGGGACAGCCACCTGACCCGGCTTCGCATGGGCGCCAGATGTCTTGGGTGGAATGTCTCCTGGCTGAGCGGAATGGAACCAGCAATCAATGCCTGGGTCTCAACCGCTGCCCTGGCTGCATGCCGATTGCAGCTATTTCCTGAATCCATTTCCGTTCGACTCGAGGCGATGGCTGATCATAATCCACCCTTCCGGTTGCAAGCCATGCCCCATCCATTGGGAGACCTCCGGGGAGACGCAAGGGCCATCCTTAAAGGGCTGCTGGGACCCTGGGATATCCTGGCCCGGAACCGCGCTCATCAAAGGCTTGCCGAAGACGCCCTGCTTCTTTGGCCCGATGGAACCATTGCCGAAACGACGATCGCCGCCATCGGGCTTGAACTGGATGGCAAGCTGTTGATGCCACCGCCGGAAGGCAGGGTTTCAAGCATTGCCGAGGCCTTTGATCTGCCCTTTTGGGCAAGGTCCCGCGGGCTTGTCGTTGAGCCAAGGCCCATACGCCTCAACGAAGTTCCGGGTGGGCAACTTTGGTGCATGAACGCCGTGCGCGGTTTGTGGCAGGCTGAGGTAGTCCAACTCTGATTTCCTTCCAGGCCCTAATGCTCCAAGATCTCTTTCTAGCCCTGTTGCTGCCCTTGCCACCCTGGCTCGGGTTCTGGATCTTTCGCCGTAAGGGAAGGGTCGGGCTCAGCTATGGCTATTTCCTGGGAGGGATTCTGGCGGTGCTCTCGCTGCCCTGGTTGCTGGTAGGCAACACTAAGGGAATCGAAGCACTGCCATCGGCGTTTCTTGGGGGGACGCTTTTCGGTTTCAGCCTTTTCGTGCAATTGAATCGCGAAGGCGCCCAAGGCATCCGGCGGCTGGGCTTCGGCGTTGGCGGGGCAACGATTTTCGCCTGGCTCCTGTGCCTGCAAGTAGGTCTTGCCGCAAGCGAGTCATTCCTCTTGTTCTGGGGCACCACGATCGCCCAGACAGCCCTTTGGATGCTGCTTTCCGATCTCGGGTACCGGCTCAGCAAGGGGCGCTGGCTGTCGGCCCGCGTTCCTATCGTGGGGGGCGTCACCGTTCTCTCATGCAAAGCCATCTATCACTTCCTCCCCGCCAACATCACCACCCTGTCTTTTCCCGCTTCGCTGTTGGTGGGATTGCTGCTCGGCCTTGTGGCGCTCCAGCAGCTCACCTGGCTTCGCAGCCAAGGCATCTGGGTCGAGGGCCGAGGGGATGCGGTGCGGACGGCCCTGACCGCGCTGGACGTCGGCGAGAAGCCTGAGGGCCCTTCGCTCCTCTATGGCATCGAATCGGAGCAACCCATGCTCCTTGTCAATGATTCCGGAGCAATCGCCGAGTCCAACGGAGCCTTCAGCCACATGGTCGGGCTGCCCCGTCATGAAGTCAGGGGCCTTCCTCTTTCGGCGATGCTTCAAGGCCAGGATGCATCCACCTGGGACGATCTCCGCTATCAACTGGTCCAGCAAGGACGGGGACGGACTACTTCAGCGCTCGTGAACAAGGATGGCGCATTCCAGGATGTCCAACTGGAGGCCGTCGCCTTCGACCGAAACATGGCTCTCCTGTGGATCTCCGATCAGCGCGGTGGAACGCTGGCCCTGCGCGGTGAAGCAACGGGTCCGGTGCTGATGAATGGTGATGGCACTGGCGCCTCCCAGCGCTTGCTCGCCAATGCGCTGGGAACCATCGTTCCCGCCGCGGAACAGATTCTGGGAGAGACCCTGGAGCATGGCACTCGCGAAGCCGCGGAACTGATCCTGCTGGCTGCTCAGCGCCTCACCTCGAATGGTTCAGGGAATTTGACCCAGCCCTCCGTGGCGGCGGCGCTCGACGCTGCCAAAGCGCTGGATAGACTCATTCCCAAACTTCAGCGGATGCTGCCCCCGCTGATCCAGGTTCAGATCCGCGCTGAGCCTCTTCCGCTGGGGGTTTCGGAAGATGCACTCCAACGTGTTGCGACGCATCTGGTGCTGCACGCGCGGCAGGCCCTGGGAGCCGGGACCATGACGCTAGTCGTGGAACTCCAGGAGCTCGGGGGCCGCCGCTGGGCCTTGCTTACCTTGGATCTCGACGGATCCCACCTCAAGCACCCCCGCACAATGCTCGGCCTCCCATGGCTTCAGCAGGTTGTAGGTGAATTCCGTGGAATGCTGGAGCTCACCCAGGATGATCACGGCGGGATATGGCCGCAAATCTACTTGCCGCTTGCTGAGCCGGAGACGGCCGCCACGCCATCACCCCTGCTCTCACGCTACATCTGGATCGTGGATCAGGACCCTTTGGTGAGGGAAGCCTTGGAGAATCTGGTGATTCGGAAGGGTGGGCAGGCCAGGGCCTTCCCACATCTTGGAGAGCTGCTCAGAGCAAGCAGGGAGCAGGATCCACCAGATGCCTTGGTCCTGGAGCGGTCGCCCAAACTTGAGCGCTTCGCCAAGTCTTTGAGTGGATTCCAGCGGGAGCCCATTCCCACACTGGTGATGGGAAATGGCCAGGCTCAGCCCGTGAGCCCCTTGCGACTGGGACTATCGAAGCTCGGCTTCATCGAAAAGCCATTCCCGAGCCAGGAATTCGTTCAGAGTGTCCTGGCTCTGCTGAGCAAGACGAATGGAAAGGAACTGGCATGAACACAGTGGCGGTGATTCTCGCGGCGGGTCTGGGCAAACGCATGAAGTCCCAAGTGCCCAAAGTGCTGCACCCGATCCTGGGTGATCCCGCGCTGCTCTGGGTGTTGCGGGCCCTGCCGATGGAAATGAAGTCGGCCATCGTGGTGGTTCATCACGGCAAGGAACAGGTGCTTGCCGCGCTGGAAAGCTGGCGGGCAGCGGACCTCCTGCCCTGCACGGTCATAACGGTGGATCAGGGCCACCCATCGGGCACCGGCCACGCCGTGCGCGTCTGCGAGGCCGAGCTGGACCGTCTGAAAGCTAGCCGGGTGTTGATCCTTTCCGGGGATGTGCCCCTGATCAGATCAAAGACGCTTGAGTCCCTCTGCACCTCCGAAGCCAGCTTGCTCGCCATGGAGATGCCAGACCCTACTGGCTATGGAAGAGTGATTCAAAAGCTCGACGGCAGCCTTTCGAAACTGGTCGAACAGCAGGATGCAGATCCTGATGAGCAGGCCATCACACTGGTGAACGGTGGAGCCTATGCCCTGCCATGGGCCTTGCTGAAGCCGGCCCTGCACCGCTTGAAGACCAATAATGCCCAAGGCGAACTATATTTGACCGACGCAGTGATGGATGTGGCTGCGAAGCATCCCCTCGAAGTCAGCCTTTGCGACTCAGAGGAACTCGCTGGCATGAATTCCCGGGAAGATCAGGCAGCGCTGCATGCCTCGGCGCAATGGCGCATCGCCCATGGCTGGATGACCACGGGTGTAAGCTTCCTGGACGTTTCCAGCACATTTGTGGGACCTCGGGTCCAGCTTGGCCAGGACGTCCTGATTGAACCGTCGGTTGTGATGGAAGGTTCGGTGAGCGTGGGCGCTGGAACCCGGGTTGGGCAAGGTTCCATCATCACCGGCGGCGATATCGGCAAACACGTTCTCATTCGGCCTTACTCGATCATCGAGGGTGCCAAGATCGGAGATCACTGCGTGGTGGGGCCCTTCGCAAGATTGCGGGAAGGCACCGTGCTCCAGGCAAAGGCCCATGTGGGCAACTTCGTGGAGACCAAACAGACTCTGCTCAAGAAGGGTGCCAAAGCCAATCATCTGGCCTATCTCGGGGATTCTGAAGTGGGGGAGAATACGAACATTGGCGCCGGTGTGATCTTCTGCAATTACGACGGCATCAGAAAACACCGCACGACCATAGGCAAGGATGCCTTCATCGGCAGCGACTCCCAACTGGTGGCGCCCGTCAACATTGGGGATGGGGCCGTTATCGCGGCCGGAAGCACCATCACCGGCGATATTCCTGATCACGCCCTTGCCATGACCCGGCCGCCCCTGGTGCTCAAGGGAGAAGGCGCGATCCGCTACTGGGAAAGGCTGAAAAAAAAGACATGAGTTAGACTCGATATTTCAAATGAACCAGGGACCCCGGGAAATGAATGTTCATATCTTTTGATCAGATCGGTGAATCGCTGATGGTTTTTTTCAGCCAGGCTGGGGATTTCACCGTGATTTCGGCCCGTGCCCTCAGGGCCATCGTGAAGCGCCCATTCGATTTTGAAAACCTCATGCGGCAGTTCTCGGCGGTGGGGGTGAATTCCATCCCTGTGGTCCTGCTGACCGGGTTGGCTGTAAGCATGGTCTTCGCAGTGCAACTGGCCTTCGGGTTCAAGCAATTCCAGGCCCAGGGCCTTGCTTCCAGCGTGGAAGGCCTGGCCGTGGTCCGGGAGTTGGCCCCGGTCATCACTGGGCTGATGATGAGCGGGCGCGTCGGCTCCGCCATGGCTGCCGAATTGGGCACCATGCAGGTGACGGAACAAATTGACGCCTTGGAGTGCCTGGCGACGGACCCGATCCATTATCTTTTTGTGCCGCGCCTGCTGGCGGCCCTGGTGATGCTCCCCCTCCTCACGGGTATCGCAATCTATGTCGGGTACTGGGGCGGCTACTTGATCCTGGTCAATGTGGAAGGTCAAAGCGCCTATACATTCGCCAATGAATTCTACAAACTGATCGGCACGCGGGACCTGCGGATCGCCTTGACCAAGGCCATGGTGTTCGGGCTCATCATCGCGTTGGTGGGGTGCTGGAGGGGCTATCGGACCCGCGGCGGAGCTGAGGGCGTGGGCAATGCCCCCACCAGCAGCGTGGTGACTTCATCGCTGTGGATCCTGGTGACGGATTTCTTCCTGACGAAGTTGATGCTCGTATGAGCGCGGTCATCGAAGTCGTCAACGTGTCCAAGTCCTTCGGCCCGAAGGTCGTGCTCAAGAATGTGAACCTTGAAGTCGAGCAGGGCGAGAGTCTGGTGATCATGGGCGGATCGGGCACCGGCAAGACGGTGCTGCTCCGCATCATCATGGGGCTGTTGGTACCCGATCGTGGCCATGTCACGGTAGACGGCAAGACCATCCAGGAGATCAGCATCCAGGAGCTTTTCGAGGTGCGGAAGCAGATCGGCATGTGCTTCCAGATGGCTGCGCTCTTTGATTCCATGAGTGTTTTCGAGAATGTGGCCTTCGCGCTCAAGCGGCACACGAAAATGACAAAAAAAGACATCGCCATGCGCGTGGACGAGTGCCTGGCCATGGTCGGCCTCAGGGGCAGCGACAATCTCAAGCCTTCAGAACTTTCTGGCGGCATGAAGCGTCGCGTGGGCTTTGCCCGGGCCATCGCGTTGAAACCCAAGATCCTGCTGTTCGACGAGCCCACGACGGGTCTCGACCCGGTCATGACAGATGTCATCGGCCGCATCATCCTTGACCTGAAACACGAGCTGGGCGTCACCAGCATCACCATCACCCACGATTTGAAATCGGCTTTCATGATTGCCGACCGCGTGGCCTTGATTTTTCAGGGCGAATGCCTTGCCATTGAAGACCCCGAAGCCTTCAAAGTGAACCCAAACCCTGTGATCCAGCAATTCTTGCGGGGCGATGCGGACGGGCCCTTCCTGCAGGACCCACCACCTCCCAAACGGAACCGCCAGGAGGCGAACCTATGAGAATCGAAACCAAGGTCGGCTTATTCTTTGTAGGCACCCTCGTCGTCCTGGGAGTACTGATCTTCAACACGGGGAAATTCAGCTTTGGCAGCGACAAGGATGCCGAGCACTTCACCGTTTATTTCGACCAGGTGGCGGGCCTAGCCGTGCAAGCCCCGGTCCGGGTGGCGGGTGTGAAAGTGGGCGAGGTGAAGTCCATCACCTTGGATCATGGCCGGGCCAAGGTGGACTTGAAACTGGACAAGGATTTTCCGGTGTACATGGACTCGCAGGCATCCTTGAGCTCCATCGGGATCCTTGGCGAAAAATACATCGACATAACCCAAGGACATTATGAAAAGGGCCTGATGGATCCAGCGATGCCCATCCCGAGCAGGAGCGGCGTCAGCCTCGATGACCTGATGGTCACCCTGGCTGCCATCAGCCGTGATATCAAGGGTGTCACCGGGGCACTGAACCAATCCATCGGTGGCGAAGAAGGCCGGGCCAAACTGGATGAGATCGTGGACAACATCCGGGTGCTCACCGGAGAATTCCGGACCCTGTCCCAGGAAAATCACGCGGCCATCAACCACACCTTGGCGAATGCCGAGGCTATGACCGGAGATCTGCGGGAGCGGATGCCGCGCCTCGCCCAACAATTCGAGGACCTCGGCAAACATCTTGATGCCATGGTTCAGGAGACCCGCCCTGAATTGCGCGGCACCATGCAGGACGTCCATAAGCTGGCTGGCAGTTTCCAGGAAACCTCCGCCAACCTTAAAAACATCACGGCCAAGCTCAACAATGGCGAAGGCACCATCGGCAAGCTCTTGAATGATGACTCCACCATCAAGAAAATAAATACGGCGGTGGACAACCTGAATGACATGCTTGGCGGTGTCAAGTCCATGGACCTGCGTCTGGACATGAACGCCGCCCGCTGGACTTCCCGCGGGGACAGCCAGGTTGGCCTGGGCATCGAGCTCGCGCCCCGCCACGATTACTGGTACTCGCTGGACCTGAATTCCACGCCCGATGGCAAGATCTCCGATTCAACCCGCGCGGTCCAGAAGATCGATCCCTTAACGGGTCTGCCTGTGGACGTGCTGGAGAAGACCCGCACGGTCACTTCCGATCAAGCGGTCACACTCTCGGCGCAGTTCGCCAAGCGGTTCGCTGAGAATTGGGTGCTCAGCGCGGGCATCGTGGAAGGCAAGGGGGGCGCCGGGATCGAATGGCGTTCCTTCGAAGACCGCTTCCGCGTAGGGGCTCTAGCCTATGACTTCACCAAGCGCGATGACAAGCCAAATCCCCGCTACCGGTTCACCGCCAGCTACCAATTCTGGAAAAACCTTTACCTGAAGGCCGGCGGCCAGGATCTCGGCAACAAGGAATTGCGCACCTTTTTCTTCGGCGGCGGCGTCCGCTGGAAGGACGACGATCTGAAAAAGCTCGTGGGTCTGGCGAGCTCGGCGAAATAGCTGTGGTCCCCGCTTCGTCTTCTGGTTGAAAATGGGAGCCATGACTCTCGATGCATTGCCTGCCGAACACTATGGGGTATTCCTCTGGGTGCGGCGAGGAGTGCCGCTGGCTCTGATGCTGGGATTCCTTCTGGTTGGTTTCCTGCTTCCCCATGGCCCCCATGGCTTTGGCTGGTGGGCGCTCGCGGCCATGGCCATGGCCGGCGTGGCCTGGCCGACCTTCAAGCGGGGTGAGGCCTACTTGCATGCGCGCCGCGCCATCATCCGCTGGGATGGCATGTGGGTATGGCTCTTCAGGCCCCTGGCAAGGGCCATGGGCAAGGAAGACGCCTGGATTCTCTCCTTTTGTGGCTGGAACAACTTGCGTGTGCGCGAGGCTTTCGAGAGCCGCAAATCGCGGCGGTCCCTGATACTTCTTCCCCACTGCGTCCAGCTTGCCAAATGTAAAGCGCCGATCCTCGATGATCTGGAAAAATGCTACGACTGTGGCCTTTGCCCCGTTGGCGACTATATGCACGGGATTTTGGAAAATGGATGGGAGAGCCGCATCACGAACCGGAGCCACAAGGCCTATCGTGAGGCCCGCGAATACCGTCCCGACCTGATTGTCGCGGTCAGCTGCACGGATCGCCTCCTGAAAGGTCTCATCAAGTTGTCAGAAGTCCCGGCCTACGTGATCCCGCTGACCCTGCCCCACGGCATGTGCGTGGATACCCAATTCAGCGTTCCGCACCTGGTGGCCGCCATGCAGACCCTCGCCGAACCCAAGCTGGGTCCGCGCCCCATCGAAGGCCAGAACACCGAAAGCGCGGCCTGATGCAGGCACTCTGCTTCCGGGAATTCGGCGGACCTGAGGTGCTCCACCTGGAAGAGATCCCGGAACCGTCGCCGCAGACCGGCCATGCCTTGGTGAGGATGAAGGCCATAGGTCTCAACTTCGCCGACATCTACCGCCGCAAGGGGAACTACCACCTGGCCGGGGAGCCGCCCTGGATCGCTGGATACGAAGGCGCGGGATTGATCGAAGCGATCAGCGGGGAGAGCCCAAGCGGATTCAGAATCGGCGACCGGGTGGCCTTCGCGGACGTGCCCTTCGCCAACGCGGAATTGGTGTCGGTGCCCTTCGAAAGAATCATTCCAGTGCCGGATGACATCTCTTTCGAGACTGCGGCGGGCCTATTGCTGCAGGGCCTCACCGCGCAGTATCTGGCGCGGGACAGCCATCGTTTGAGAGCTGGGGAAGAAGTCCTCATCCATGCTGCCGCGGGCGGTGTGGGGCTGCTCCTCATCCAGATCGCCAAACGGCTGGGCGCCCGGGTGCTGGGCCTCGTATCCAGCGAGGCCAAGCGCCAGGCAGCCCTCCAGGCCGGTGCGGATGAGGCCTTTCTTTATTCCGGAAGCTGGGTGGACGCGGCTCGCCGCTTTTCTGCTTCGGGCACAGGGGTGGACGTGGTCTACGATTCCGTGGGAACTACACTGAGACAAAGCCTGGAGGCCCTTCGCATGGGCGGCCATGTCGTGTTTTTCGGGATGGCAGGCGGGGATCCCCAATCTGTGGACCCACGCTATCTCATGGATACATCCAAAAGCCTTACCGGGGGAGATCTCTGGAACGTGCTGACGTCTCAGGATGAACGCATCCGGCGAGCCGATGAATTGTTCGAGTGGGTTCGCAAGGGAGCCTTGAAGCTCCGCATCGCCGCCTCTTTTCCACTCTCTGAGGGAGCCGCCGCCCATGCCTTTCTTGAAGGCCGGAGCGCCATCGGGAAGGTGCTGTTGATCCCATGAATCGGCCGAAATTCACACTCCGCAGGCCCTTTGAAAAGCTCCTGGGCAAGGAGCTGATGGCGTATCTGCTGCACCTGCGGCCAACGGAATGGCCCATCATGACGGCTCATTTCTTCCTCGGCACCCTGCTTGCGAAAGGCTGGCCCGCGTTCACCACGGGAGCCAAGGCCAGTTTCGCGGCCTGGGCCATTTTCGTGGTGCTCATGAATGGCGGCACGCTCGCGCTGAATTCAGCCTTCGACCAGGACGAAGGGGACATCGGCTACTTGAAAGCTCCGCCTAAACCACCCAGGTTCTTGGCCCATTTCGGGTTCGCGTTGCTCGCCGCGAGTCTGGGTTGGAGCGCGGTGTTCATCCCTGTGAAGCCAGGCGGCCATTACTTCTTCGAGATCGTAATGACCTGCGTGCTGATGAGCATCCTGTACAGCGTGCCGCCGATCCGTTTGAAGGCGCGGGCGGGCTGGGACCTGCTCATCAACTGCGCGGGCTTTGGGTTCTTCACGCCGATGGCGGGCTGGGTTTTCACCGGGCGCGGCCTGGAACCAGTTCTTATGAGCCTTTGCATCGGCTTCGGGTTGCTCTTCGCGGCCCTCTATCCGCTCACCCAGATCTACCAGGTCGAAGAAGACACCGCCCGGGGCGACCAGACCCTGGTGATCCGGTTCGGAATCGGCCAGAGCCTCACCTACGCGATCATCGCCACGCTCAGCGCTCATTTATGGTTCGCACAGGCCTGCCTCAAGGCCCACGCCAACCCGCTTTATCTGTTGGTCTCCCTCACAGCCTGGCTGGGCATTCTGGTTCCCTGGCGTCTCCGCTGGCAGAAGATCAGCTCTGAGCAGGCCGAGTCTGGCATGTACCGTGGCCTTGCGGCGTGGGCCATCACGGACATCAGCGCGCTGATATTGCTGTGGCCGAAATAGAAGGCCAAGGTCAAGAGTCAAGAGTCAAGAGTCGAGAGTCGGAATTGATTCCTTACTCTCGACTCTCCACTCACTTAAGGGACATCAATTCCTAATACTTTTCCTTGAAAACTGAACGTCGGGCGTTTTCTGCCTTTCATAAACTTGGCGGCGGTTTGCGACAGTGCCGTGATAATCATCGGCAGCGCGATTGACGGATCAGAGGGAACATACGCCGTCGTCGCGGTTTTCAAAAGTTTGCCGAAAGTTCCCGTGTGACTGCCGCCGAACGACGGCGTGCGGGT
>JANXQX010000064.1 GCA_025353305.1 Holophagaceae bacterium | reverse complement strand
AGCATCGGGACGGACATGGTTCAACCTGTGAGACGGTCCAGGATTTCCTGGCGCGAGAGATGTAGGTGAGTGGAAACTTCATCCAGAATGTTGGCAAGCGTTCCCACCCGAAGCGGGTCGTGGGCTGGAATGGTCAAGTGTGTTTCTGGAGGCCCGGGCTGGGTCAGACAGATATGGCTGCCCTTCTGCCGTGTGATCACGTAGCCAAGGATGGCCAGCTTCGTGGCAAGTTCAAGCCCTTTTAGATCGCGTGGAAGGCGGTTCATACAGCAAGGAGGGTGTCGTGGACCTGATGCAGTCGAATTAGTTTCGGAGCCTGCCCTTCGTCGTAATGACAGAGCACGGCTTCACGCACGGCCTCCTTCAAAGCATCAAAAGTCTCAGCCTGGGTGAAGATGGATTGTCCGATCGCGCGGGCCGTGAAGCCATCCTCAGGATCGGATTCGACGAGGAAAATGATTTCGGGTTGGGCCTGGGCCATGTTTGCCTCTGTTCGATCATCCCGGGGGTCTGCAAAATTCGATTCTATGCGTTGGCCATACCTTAAACTATCCGACCAGGTTCATCTTATTCGTCTTCATGACCGTCGTTCTCCATTCCTGGTTTTTCAGTCTGGGGCCGCATTAGTGGGAAAAGAATCACATCTCGGATGCTGGCGGCGTTCGTCATGAGCATCACCATGCGGTCGATGCCGACGCCCAGGCCGCCGGTGGGCGGGAAGCCGTGCTCCAGGGCGTTGACGAAATCCAGGTCCAGCATCATGGCTTCGTCATTGCCGCTCTCGCGCTCACTCATCTGGGACATGAAGCGACCCAATTGGTCTACGGGGTCATTGAGTTCCGAATAGGCGTTCGCCAATTCCATGCCGCCGATGAACAGCTCGAAGCGGTCCACGAACATGTCATTGCCGGGCAGGGTCTTGGTGAGCGGACTCAGCTCGATGGGATAGTCGGTGATGAAGGTGGGCTGGATGAGCTGTTTTTCAACGTGATGTTCGAAGAGCTCCCCCAGCAGGACGCCAGGGCCTTTCTTCTCGATGTCTTCGAGATGGGCTTCCTTGGCCAGGTGCACGATGTCGTCGGTGCGTTCCAGACGCTCCCGGTCGATCTGGCCAAATTCGGCGATGGCGTCCTTGAGGCTCAGGCGACGGAAGGGGGTTGCGTAACTGATGATGTGGTCGCCGAAGGGCCGATCCAGGCCACCGCAAAGGATCGCCATCTCGGCAAACATATTTTCGGTGAGCACCATCACGTCGCGCAGATCATCGCCTGCCGCGTAGGATTCCAGCATCGTGAATTCCGGGTTATGACGGGCGCTCAAGCCTTCATTGCGGAAGTTGCGGTTGATCTCGAAAACCTTGTGGAAGCCGCCGACGATGAGCCGTTTCAGGTACAACTCGGGTGCCACGCGCAGGTAGAGCGGCATGTCCAGCGCGTTGTGGTGGGTGATGAAGGGGCGGGCCGTGGCGCCGCCGGGAATGGGCTGCATCATGGGCGTTTCCACTTCGAGATAGGCCATGTGCTCCATGTAATGACGGATTCCCGCGAGGATCTTCGAGCGGAGCACAAATGTCTGGATCACCTCGGGATTGCTGATGAGGTCCAGGTAGCGCTGGCGATAGCGGAGCTCTTTGTCCTGCAGGCCATGCCACTTCTCCGGCAATGGAAGCAGGGCCTTGGAAAGAAATTGGACACGCGATGCTCGTACCGTGAGTTCGCCGGTTTTCGTGCGCATGAGCGTTCCCGTGACGCTGATGAAATCACCCATGTCCAGAAGCCGTACGACCTCCCAATCGGTTTCGCTCAAGGCGTCCTTCCGCATGTAGACCTGGAGCTTCTGCCCGGCCTCGCCGATGTTCAGGAAGGCCGTCTTGCCACTGTCGCGGTAGGCCACGATGCGGCCCATGACCGACACGGTGCGTGGATGTTCCTCCAGTGCGGGCCCGTCATAACCTCCGTAGACCTCGATGATTTCGCTGATGCCGTGGGTTCTCTCCGCCTTGCGCGGCCAAACGTCCAGGCCCAGAGCCTTCAGCTTTCCGAGCTTTTCGAGACGGACCTCACGGTACTGATTGGGATTCATTTGAGCTCCAGACCTTGAGCAGCCAGTTTAGCGCGATGGACCGATGGGTCTGAGGAGGATTCAGGGTCCGGAAGTCAAGGAGTCGAAAAGTCGAAAAGTCGAAAAGTTGAAAAGTCAAGAAGTGGGGGGAAGCTTCTTGACTTTTCAACTTCTCGACTTTTTAACTCTCAACTTTATTTAAAACCGGTAGCTCGCAAACACCGTGAGGTCCGGAGCGAAATAGCTGCCGGCTTCCTCGCTGATGCCGAACCGCCAATGGGGAAGCCGCTTGTGGGACACGGTCCAGTGCTGCTGCATGCCGTCTTTGTCCATGCGGGCAAGGTCCACGTGATAGGGATTCTCGATGTAGCCGATGCTGAGTTCCACGCCCAGCCCGCTGAAGAAGCCCTCGCCCTCGCCCTGGTACCCGCCGCCCACCCAGGCGCGGGTGAAGGAGCGATGCGTAAGGACCGTCTTGTAGGGGCTGTCCTTAGGGAGGCCAATGAACACACGCTCGGCTTGGGTGAAGCCATGCCAGCGGCCGGAGCGCTTCCATAGCGCGCCACCCACGAGGCCATCGGTGCCGCCGGTACCGGTTAAATTCTCCCGCTTGCCCGTGGGCAATTGCACCGAAAGGCCGAAGCGTCCCCCCGCGTCCTTGGTGCCGAAGGGTTTCACCCAGGCGATGTCCGGTTCCATGAACACCGTGACGGATTTCTTCAGATCCACCACCACCACCCCATCCCGCTCCAGCCGGTAGTGGAATTGGTCCTTCTGCACCAGCTCGCGGCCCCCTCCCGGCGTGCCCAGAAAGGTGTGGTAGGTCACAAGGAACTGGTCCGCGATGCCTCCGCTGCGGACATTGGCCCGGAGGCGCAAGTTCACATACCCGCCCCAGAGCGGTGCCGACAGATCCGTCGTGAGCTGCCATTCCTCCCCTTGGAGCACCGCGTGCGTTCGACCGTCTCCGCTTGTGGCCCGGTCTGGCCGAAGGAATTGAGACGTGAATTCGAGGGCCACGTCATTGCCCCCCCCTGGCAACGGCTCCGGAAAGATTTCCATCCAGGCCACGCGATTGGGCCTTGGTGTTGGCGCACCACTCATGTCCTGCGCAGTGGCCGCATCGCACATGAACAAGGCTGCCAGAGTGCTGCCCAGAGCCCACGGCCTGACGCCTGCTGCCCTCAACGGACCTCCTGCACCAGCATGATGCCGAGGTTCTCACCATCAAGTGGCTCTGCCCGGAAGGAACGGCCAGCCATGACAAAGAGGACCGGCTCGCCAACATGATGTTCAGCATCGGGCGCGGGAATGGATTTCCACACGCTTTCGGCTGTGGCATCCTCCCCCCAGACTTTGCGGCCACCTTCGGCGAGGCCTGCCGCCAGCCAGCCCGGCGTAGGTTCCACCACCAGGCCCGTGGCCCGGTCGGCAAACGCAGAGATGGATTGCAGTTTCCGGAAACCCGCACGATAGCGACCCGTGCTGAAGGCCGAATCTTTTTGGAAGGCTGCCAGTTCGTCCTCGGCCCTGATCTTTCCGCGCCACAGACGGTGGGCCAGGATCGCGGTGAAGAAGAGGGCCGCCAGGATCACCAGCAGACCGGCATCAGGGGTTCGGGAAAGGGTAGGTAGTTGATCCGGTGTGATGGTGGTCACTTTTTGGTTCTCCATAGGAATACATAAAGTGTAGCAAAACCGCGGCCTGGAACGCCGTGTCCTACGCCAACCAGCATCCGAAACCTTGGTCCGGCAATAGGCGCACGCTAGACTAACGCGATTAAAAAACCTAGGAGGGGTTATGACCAAATTAATAGAAAAACTTCGAGAAAAGATCGAAGCCCAGAGACCTCATACAGCAGCACTCGTCAAGGAGCACGGCGAGGTGGTCATCGACCACGTCACCATCAGCCAGGTCGTTGGTGGCGCGCGGGACGTGAAGTGTCTGGTGTCGGACATTTCCTACCTGGATCCGCTGGAAGGAATCCGACTGCGCGGCAAGAATATTCCGGAGACCTTCGCCGCCTTGCCGAAAGCGCCAGGTAACGAATATCCATCGGTGGAGTCCTTCTGGTATTTCCTGCTGACCGGCGAGGCTCCAGATGAAGAAGCCGTGGCGGAAATCAAAGCGGAGTTCAAGTACCACGCGAAGGTCCCGCCCTATGTCTTCGACGTGCTGAGGGCCCTGCCCAAAGACACGCACCCCATGGTGATGCTATCCACCGCTGTGCTCTCCATGCAGCGCGAGAGCAAGTTCACGCACTTCTACCACCACGGCTTCAAGAAGGACAAGGCCTGGGAGTACATGTACGAAGATGCCACCGACATCATCGCCAAGCTGCCCGAAATCGCGGCCTTCATCTACCGCCTCAAGTACAGGGGCGGTGAAATCATCGCTCCTGATACGAAGCTGGATTTCGGTGGGAACTTCGCGCACATGATGGGCTTCCCCAAGCCCTATGACGATGTGGCGCGCATGTATTTCATCATCCACTCCGATCACGAAGTGGGAAACGTCAGCGCCCACACCACCCACCTGGTGGGCAGCGCATTGAGTGATGCCTACTACGCATTTTCCGCGGGTCTCAACGGCCTGGCGGGACCGCTCCACGGCCTGGCCAACCAGGAGGTTCTGGAGTGGGTGCTGAAGTTCCAGGAAAAGCTCCATGGCGCCGAGCCGACCGAGGAGAACGTCCGCGTGGCGCTTTGGGACACCCTCAACGAAGGCCATGTGATCCCGGGCTACGGACATGCCGTGCTGCGCCGCACCGACCCGCGCTATGAGGCCCAGTTGCAGTTCGCGCAGAAACACATGCCCGACGACGCCGTGTTCAAACTGGTGCAGATGATCTATATCGTGGCCCCGAAAGTCCTCACGGAGCAGGGCAAGACCAAGAACCCATGGCCCAATGTGGACGCCGCCAGCGGCATGATCCAGTACCACTACGGGCTGCGCGAATATGACTTCTACACCGTGCTCTTCGGTGTGGGCCGCGCGCTCGGCGTGCTTGCGAACCTGACCTGGGACCGTGCCCTCGGCTACGCCCTGGAACGCCCGAAATCCGTCACCACCGAAATGCTCGAAAAGTGGGCGGTTGAAGCAACCGTAAAGGCATAGCTCGTACCTAGTTGATCATTTGGCTCGGGCCATGACGGGATGAACAATCCCTCATGGCCCGACGCTTTTCAGGCAGGTTGTGGTGTCCGGGCATCAGGCCTGGAGCAGCCCCTTCGCCACCTTCACTACGTTCTCCGCGGTGAGTCCGAATTTCTCGAAAAGGGTTTCCGCGGGGGCCGAGGCGCCGAAGTGGTCCAGCCCGATGGCCGCGCCGCCATCGCCGATGAAGCGCTGCCAGCCCAAGGTCACGCCGGCCTCGATGGAGACCCGGGCCTTGATGTGCGCAGGCAGCACGGAGTCGCGGTAGGCGGTATCCTGGGTGTTGAAGACTTCCCAGCAGGGCAGGCTCACTACGCGGGTCGGGATGCCGCTTGACTCCAGGCTGGCACGGGCTTCGAGGGCCACAGAGACTTCCGAACCAGTGGCGAGCAGGATCATTTTCGGGGTGCTGCTGCCTTCTTCCAGAATGTAGCCGCCCTTTGCGGCAGCGGTGGTTTTCGTAGCATCGAGCACGGGAAGATTCTGGCGCGTGAGGGCCAAAGCGCTGGGGCCATCGGTGCGTTGCATGGCCGATTTCCAGGCCGCAGCCGTCTCGTTGGCGTCGGCGGGACGCCACATGTGAAGGCCCGGGATCATGCGCAGGCTCATGGTCTGTTCGATGGGCTGATGGGTGGGGCCGTCCTCGCCCACACCGATGCTGTCGTGGGTCCAGACATAGACGACGGGCTGTTTCATGATCGCGGCCAGCCGCACCGAGGGCCGCATGTAGTCGCTGAAGATCAGGAAGGTCGCGCCGAATGGCCTCAAGCCCCCATGCAGGCTCATCCCGTTCAAAGCCGCGCCCATGGCGTGTTCGCGCACACCGAAATGGAGATTCCTTCCCGCGACTTTCCGCGAGTAGCTGGCGGCGCCTTTGATGACCGTCTTGTTGGAAGAACCCAGATCCGCCGACCCGCCCAGAAAGTTCGGAAGGCCTGACGCCAGGGCATTGATGACCTTGCCCGAGGCATCGCGGGTGGCGATCTTTTCGCCGGCGGTGAAGACGGGCAATTGTGCCTCCCACCCGCCATTGAGTTCCCCCTTCATCCAGCGTTCATATTCGTTGGCCAATTCGGGGTGGCTTTCCCGATAAGCGTGGAAGCGGGCATTCCACTCGAACTCGAAAAGCGCGCCCCTTTCAAGACACACCTCCCACCTTTCGCGGGCCGCATCCGGGATCGCGAAATTCGCCTCGGGATCAAAACCCATGATCGTCTTGGTGGCGGCGATTTCATCCTTGCCGAGCGGCGCGCCATGGGCGTCGTGGTGGTTCTGTTTGTTGGGGGCCGGATAGCCGATGATGGTGCGCGTGATGATGAGGGTGGGCTTGCCGCAGGGCTCGTGGGTGGCCTCGTGGAGCGTGGATTCCAGGCCGTTCAGGTCTTCGCCGGTGAGCACCTTCAGCACGCGCCAGCCGTAGGCTTTGAATCGTTCACCCACATCTTCGCTGAAGGCCAGATCCGTGTCGCCTTCGATGGTGATGTGGTTGTCGTCGTAGAGGCAGACCAGTTTTTCCAGCCCCAGATGTCCCGCGAAGCTTGCCGCTTCCTGGCCCACGCCTTCCATCACATCGCCGTCGCTGACGATGGCATAGGTGCGATGGTTCACGACCTCATGGCCCGGGCGGTTGAAATGCTCCGCCAGCCAGCGCTCCGCCATGGCCATGCCCAGCGCATTGCCGAGGCCCTGGCCCAACGGACCCGTGGTCGTCTCAACCCCGGCGGTATGGCCGAACTCCGGGTGGCCCGGCGTCTTCGAATCCCATTGCCGGAAATTCTTCAATTCATCGAGGGAAAGGTCGTAGCCCGTGAGATGCAGCAGTCCGTAAAGCAGCATCGACGCATGCCCGCAGGACAGCACGAAACGATCGCGGTCCAGCCAGGCTGGATTTTTTGGATTATGTTTCAGGAATTTCGTCCAAAGCACGTAACCCATGGGAGCCAGCGCCATGGGCGTGCCTGGATGGCCAGAATTCGCGGCCTGCACGGCGTCCATGGCCAGGGCACGGAGGGTGTTGATGGCGAGTTTGTCTGAGTTCTGGGGCATCGGATTCCTTCCCTGAGGTCGAATGGGAGAGCTTTAATTTAAGGTCGGTAGCGCAATCCCAGGCCAAACTCTTGGGTGGGCCGGGGCGCCTTGACGGTGCTGACACCGCCCCGGACGAAGAGGGCGAAACCCCCGCCCAGTTCCGCTTCGGAAAACAACTGGAGCCACGTGGAGGTGCGCAGCCTGACTGTGGTGCCACTGGTATCCCCTCCCCCGGTGGCGATGAGTTTGGGTTCCGAGGAGCCCAACCGCACTTCCAGGCCGCCTCCGAAACGAAAGCGCCCGCCGTTGGAAATCAGGAAGGCGAGGGTGCCCTCCGCTCCAGGGGAATAGGTGCTGGTGCGCACATCTCCGGGGCCGAGGGTCTCCTGGCCGGAAACCTGTTTCGAGGAGCCGCCATGGTAGCCCACCCACCAGGTGACGACGGGAAGGCCCGCGCCCAGGTCGTGTTCGCGGCCGAAGGCCAGGAAGGGCCGGGAATAGGTCTCGGAGGCCCAGCCATCAGCCGAGGGGCTTTTGGCCTGCAGGGCACCCGCCTGGACCAGGAAACCATTGAAGGCGCCCGAATCCTGGGCGAAGGCCGGCAGGCCGAGAAAGGCCACGGCCGCGAGCAGAATTCCGTAAAGCCTTGGATGAGGGTGCATGCATATTCTCCTAGGAATATAGGGGTGATGCCCTTAATGCCGTTGGAAGGGCTTCATTTCCCATGTGCCACGCTGGCCTTGACGAAGGCGGTGAACAGCGGGTGCGGCGTCAGCGGCTTGCTCTTGAATTCGGGGTGGAACTGGCAAGCCAGGAAGTAGGGGTGGTCGGGGATTTCCACGATTTCGACGAAGGTCCCGTCGGGGCTCAGGCCCGTGAAGGCCATGCCCTTTTCTTCGAGCGGCTTGCGGAATTCCGCCTGGTTGAATTCATAGCGGTGGCGATGGCGCTCGCTGATTTCCAAGGTCCCGTAGGCCCGCGCGGCGAAGCTTCCTGGTTCCAGGTTGCATGCATACGCGCCCAGGCGCATGGTGCCGCCCAGTTCTTCCACGTCAATCAGTTCGCGGAGCTTGAAGATGATCTTGTGGCGAGGCTTGTCATCGAATTCGGTGCTGTCGGCGCCTTCGAGGCCAACGACGGAACGCGCGAATTCGATTGAAGCCATCTGCATCCCAAGACAGATCCCGAAGAAGGGGACTTTCCGCTCGCGAGCATAGGTGATGGCCTCGATCATGCCCCGTGTCCCGCGGATGCCGAATCCACCTGGCACGAGCACACCGTTGCAATCCTTGAGAATGGAATCGGGATCGCCGTTCTCAAGTTCTTCAGCCTCCACCCATTGCAGATCCACCTGGGTTTCCAACCCATAGCCGGCGTGGTGCAGCGCCTCCGTCAGGCTCTTGTAGCTCTCCTTGAATTCCACGTACTTGCCCACCACCGCGATGCGGACGCTGCCCTTTGGGTTGCGGATGCGGTGCAGCAGGTCGTGCCATGCGGCCAGGTCCGGCGCCTGGTCCGGCAGGCCGAGCAGATAAGCGACCTTGGCATCCAGGCCTTCTTCGTGGAGGTTCAGGGGCACCTCGTAGATGCTCGTGGCGTCCTTCCCGCTGAACACCGCGTCCGGCGTGACCGAACAGAAGAGGGCGATCTTGTCCTTCAATTCCCGGGGAATCGCCTGCTCCGCCCGGCACAGCAGCACGTCGGGCTGGATGCCCAGTGCCCGCAACTCCTTCACGCTGTGCTGGGTGGGTTTCGATTTCAATTCTCCCGCGGCCTTGATGAAGGGCACGTAGGTCAGGTGCATGTTGATGGCGTTGGCCTTCATGTTGGCGTCGAGGCCCGCCTCGAGTTTCCACTGACGAATGGCCTCCAGGAAAGGCTGGCTCTCGATGTCGCCCACGGTGCCGCCGATCTCCACCAGGACCACGTCCACATCCTTGGCGACCTTTCGCATGGTGCCCTTGATCTCGTCGGTGATGTGCGGAATTACCTGCACGGTCTTGCCCAGGTAGTCGCCGCGCCGCTCTTTCTGGATCACGGTGTTGTAGATCCGGCCGGTGGTGATGGTGTGGTTCCGTGTGGCGGGAACCGAAGTGAAACGTTCGTAGTGACCAAGATCCAGATCGGTTTCCGCGCCGTCATCGGTTACGAAAACCTCGCCGTGCTGGAAGGGCGACATGGTGCCCGGATCCACGTTCAGGTATGGATCCATCTTCATGAGCGTGACCCTCAGGTCCCTGGCTTCCAGCAGCGCTCCGAGCGAAGCCGCCGCGATCCCTTTGCCCAGGGACGACAGCACGCCGCCCGTGACGAAGATGAACTTCGCTTGAACCGGCCCGAGGTCTTTGGTGATGGCGGATGTCATGGATTCACTCCAAAGAAAAATTCACCGCCAAGACGCCAAGAGCGCCAAGAAAAACAACAATCAATAAGCGGATGCATCATCGAATCTGCTCCACCGATTTCTGAAGAAT
>JANXQX010000031.1 GCA_025353305.1 Holophagaceae bacterium | reverse complement strand
CGTGAGGGGTTTACCTTGCCCGCCCTGTCACCAGCGCGGCGGTGGGCTCTTACCCCACCCTTTCACCCTTGCCTGTGCTCCTTTCGGAGCCATCGGCGGTCTGCTCTCTGTTGCACTTTCCGTCGGATCACTCCGCCCTGGTGTTACCAGGCTCACTGCCCCCTCCGCCCGAAGGCGGAATTTACCTGGAGTCCGGACTTTCCTCTGCCCTTGCGGACAGCGACGCCCTGATCCACAAGTTCAGCGTATCAGGCTTCCGCTTGAACCCTGAATCAGGCCGTGGGTGAGAATGGGACGGATCAATCCTTCACATCAGGCCAGGCCACACCCCAGGGTCTGGGCCGAAAGTTTGACGGGGTAGAGGTGGTCCCGAAAAAGTGGATCGCGGATTCGGCCCTCATCAAGAATGTGCAGAGTTTCCAAGTGATTCATGCCGTGATCGAATTCGTAGCGAAACGGAAGATCTCCGGTCTCGATCTCGGCGAGTACCCAGGGAGTCTCCTGAGCATTGACGTCGTGCATCGCCGCTGAGTGGTCGAGCGGCGCCAACATCGCCAAGCGCCACCGCTTGAGGTGGGCGTTAAACGCTGACTCCAGAGAACCAGCCTCAACCCCAGTAAGGGTCAATGAACTTTTCCCCCGCCAAATCAGAAGCATGGATCTGAAGGGCGTTTCGAGTACCCGCGCCTTCTCCTCTTTTTTAATTTCGAGCTTGCTTAGGTCTTTCAGATTCCCCGCCATCACCGCCCACTCAACAGGATCCACCGAGCGATAGGTGAATTTCCCTTCTCCTGATAAATACCAACCCACCTGCTCATTTGCGGCCATCACCGGAGCTGCGGAACCATCAAATTGGATGATGCAGTGGCCCACTTCGGAGTTCATGAACTTTACCTTAAGGGCATTCCCAACTTTGAGGTGTTGATAGGCCAGGACCCGAGCAGGTGCGGAGGGCGAAGTTGCCTTGGGTGTAGATGGAGCCTGGGCGAGGAGGGGCATGCCCATCAATCCAAGCAATCCAAGTACGCTCCAACAATTCATCGGTGCCTGCCGGTCTTTGTGAGCCGCCAAATCGGAACCAAATGAGTGCGGATCTTGGCAGTGTAACTCTGCGCAGAGGCCTTCGGCTCTCTTTCACCCTTGTTAGTGCCCTTTTGGTGGCCATGGGACGTTTGATTTCTGCCGAACGTTCGCTCAGATCCTACGCCTTGGTACTACCAAGCTCATGGTCCTCCGCTTGCACATCGCGGCGATTTGACCGCTACGGCCTATCCTGTTTGTTCTGCCGAGCCTCGTTTGGCGAAGGAGATCCCATGTCCATCCTGTTTCCACAGACAGCCGCCGCACACGCGACCGACCACCCTGAACTTGAGCACGATCTTGAGGCGCTTGCCGCGCATAAGCAGGTGTGGGCGACGCTGCCGCTCATCCACAAGATCGAGCTGCTCGAAGCGCTGAAGCGCGGGACGGCGCAGGTTGCTGATCAATGGGTGCAGGCAGCGGTGCGGGCCAAGGGCATTCCCGAGGGTTCCCCGCTAGCCGGAGAAGAGTGGGCTTCGGGGCCCTGGGCGCTGCTTTACGGCATCAACCAGTACATCCGGACGCTCGGCCAGATTGCGCGCAACGGGAAACCGAGCATCCGCGGAAAAGCGGTGCGGCGGGCGAGAAACGGGCAAGTGGTGGTTGAGGTGTTTCCGTCGTCGATCTACGACCGGCTGCTGTTAAGCGGCATCTCCGGCGAGGTCTGGATGGAGCCGGACGTGACACCGGAAAACCTCTCGGACCATTTGGCTGCGTTCTACCGGCAGAAGAACCCCGCTGGCCAGGTGGCATTGGTGCTCGGCGCCGGCAACATCGCCTCCATCGCGCCCCTCGACGTGCTCTACAAGCTGATCGCGGAAGGACAGGTCTGCCTCCTCAAGATGAACCCGGTCAACGAGTACCTTGGACCCTTTTTCGAGGAAGCATTCCAGCCGTTCATAGCCACCGGTTTCATGCGCGTGGTCTATGGCGGCGGGGATGCGGGCGCTTGGCTGTGCGAACACGATCTGGTCGAGGAGATCCACGTCACCGGCAGCGGACGCACCCACGATGCCATCGTGTTCGGCACTGGAAGCGATGGCGAACAGCGCAAAGCGGAGGACAGGCCACTGAATCCGCGCCGCGTGACCAGCGAGCTCGGCAACGTGAGCCCGACCATTGTGGTGCCAGGACCATGGACCGCGGCTGATCTGCGATTCCAGGCAGAGAACATCGCCACTCAGAAAATGCACAACGCGGGCTTCAACTGCATCGCAGCTCAGGTGCTGGTGCTGCCTTCCACATGGGATCAGACGCAAGCGCTGGTGGACTCGGTGAAGTCGTGCCTACGGGCGCAGCCGAATCGTAAGGCCTATTACCCTGGCGCCGCCGCCCGGCAGAACGACGCGATCAAAGCACACCCAGACGCCGAATTGCTCGACAATCCGGGGGAGAGCGTGCCGCGGATGCTGGTTCCCGAGGTGCCGTGCGGGAGGCGCGACGACTTCTGCTTCACCGAAGAAGCCTTCGGAGGCGTGCTGACCGAAACCCGGGTCCCCGGCGCAGACGCGGCGGCCTTCCTGAAGAATGCGGTGGCCTTCTGCAACGAGACATTGCTGGGCACGCTCGGAGCCAATTTGATCATCCACCCATCGACCATGAAGGAGCTGGGCCCGGCTCTGGAGGATGCGATCATCGAACTGCGCTACGGCTGCATCGCGATCAACACCTGGACCGGCGTGGGTTTCCTGTTGTCGCAGCTGACCTGGGGCGCCTTCCCCGGCCACGCGCGCAACGACATCCAAAGCGGCAGCGGCGTGGTGCACAACACCCACCTCTTCGACCGCCCCCAGAAGAGCGTGGTGCGCGCGCCCTTCTACCCCTTTCCGCGAGGCCTCCTCCACGGGCAAACGTCCACCCTGCCCAGACCACCGTGGTTCATCACCAACAAACAGGCGCACCAGGTGACGCGGAAGCTGACCTACTTCGAGGCGGACCCCAGCCCGCTCAAGCTGCCAGGCATCTTCATCTCCGCATTGCGCGGGTGATCTAGCCATCAAGTGGGTGGAGAAGAAGAAGCGCGCCAGCACCCTCACCACCTCATGCCTCGCCACCTCGCCTCTAATTCATGGCTTGTACCAGCGCCACATGTACCAGGCCACGACGCTGCGGTAGGGGCGCCATTGTTCGGCGCGTTCGCGCATTTCCTTCAGGTTCACTTTCTCCATACCGAAGACATCGCCATAGGCGGTGCGCACGGCGAAATCGTCCACCGGCCAGATGTCGGGGCGGCCCAGACGGAAGATGAGCAGCATCTCCACGGTCCAGCGGCCGATGCCGCGCACATCGGTCATGCGGGTGATGATCTCCTCATCGTCCAGCTTGCGGAGGCCCGCCCAGCTTGGGACCAGGCCCATCAGCGCCTTCTCTGACAAGTCCCTCACCGCGATGGCCTTTGCCGCACTCAAGCCCGCGCTTCGAAGCAACTCGATGTCCGCGGCCAGCACATCCTCCGGGCGAAGATGCTTGGATTCGAAGAGCCATTTGAAGCGCCCCCAAATGGTGGCGGCCACCTTGCCGTTGAGCTGCTGATAGACGATGGATTCGGCGAGGGCCTCGAAGGGGCTGTGGTTGGGCCGCAGGATCAACTTGAAGTCGCCGACCTTGGTGATGACGCGCTTAAGATCCTTGTCCTTGCATAGCTGCTTCAGCGCCACTTCAGGATCGAACTCCAAATGGAAGCGGATCGGCATCAGCCAGGCTCGGCGCTGATGGCGACGGTCCAAAGACCCGTGGGATCGGGATGCATAAGCCAACCGGATTTCAGGGGACGCTGGATCCAGGCGCCCTGCTCCAGTTCCTGATCCAGCTGGTTCGGCCCCCAGCCCGCGTAGCCCAGGAATAATCGGAAGCGGCTTTCGGGATCTGTCATGAATTCTTCAAGCAGGTCTTTTCGATGGCTTACGAAATGGGTCAAATCCAGCACCGTGTCTTCGGGCCCCGGAAGCCCCCCTTCCACCAGCAGGATGCCGCGCTGCGGGTCCACGGGGCCGCCGCGCCAGGCTGTGGCCTCATCGGGTCCAGCAAAGTTGAGGCCGCTCTCCTCGCATATTTGCGCGAGCGGTAGCGGCAGCTGGCGGTTCAGGATGATTCCCAGAGCGCCCTCATCATCATGTTCCACCAGAAGCAGCACAGAGTGCATGAAGTTGGGGTCCATGAGCATGGGGCTCGCCACCAGGAGACAGGGAGCATCTAGCGTCATGGCCCTAGAATAGCGCGGCTCGGGTAGGCTCGATGGATGCCGCGAATATTTCCTTCTCCCTGGTCCATTCTCCTGGATGGAACCAAGCTCGCCCTTTGCCACCCCTGGATCTCGCTTGGCATCTGCACCCTGGGCACGGGTCTCGGAGGCTTGGCGCCCCTGCTCATGGTGCGTGGCGGGCTGAGTGATAACCCTGCCATCGAGAGCCTTTTGTTCTTCGTGGCGGTGCTGCCGCTGGATTTCTATTTTCTGCCAAGGCTGGCCCTCCGCCTGGATGCCGAGACTCTCGGCCATCCCAGGAATCCGGAAGAAGGGTGGAAGGAGGCCTTCGAGACCCGTTGGCTGCGGGCTTTCGGCGCCAAGATGCTGTTGGGTGTCGCGGCGGGACTGGGCCTGCTTCTTTTCATCCTTCCAGGCCTGGTGGTGCTGTTCTGTTTCGGATGGGCACCTACGCGCGTGTTGCTGCGCGGGGAAAACCTTCGTGAAGCCAGCATCGGCAGCTTGGATCTCATGCGTCGGTTGTGGCCCCTGGCGTTGTCCAGAGCGCTGCTGGTGCTGGTGGTGGGCATGGCGCTTTCGGGTTCCGTTCAATACGCCATCGAGATTTTTCATCCCTTGGCGGATCCAAAGTCAGAGCTGCTGAGCCCCCTGTTCTGGGGCGCGCAATTTCTTGGATCAATGGTGTCCGTGTGGACCGCCACCAGCCTGTTGGCGCTCTATCAGAGGCTTGAAGCATTTTCAGGCGGGATATCGAGATCCTCTTCCGAGAAATAACCGGGGTCATCGATTTCCACCAGCTCCCCAAGTTTCATGCGGCGCAGCGTTTCATCGCTGAAAACCGTTTCCTGCCAGCGGGGTTCGGACTTCCCATTGAAAAAATGCATCGAGGCTTCACCCGCTTCATAGCTCTCTTTACTGAGCCAAAGATGTACCCAGCCGATGTGGTTGATGCGTGCGAGGACTTTCATCTTTGAAGGTTAGCAGTTTGATGGGCTGTGGGCTGTCGGCTGTTGGTCTGCGGCTTCAGGCCCACAGCCCTCAGCCCAAAGGCCACCGCCTACTGCTTGAAATAAGCGCGGATGCCTTTGACGACCGCCTCGGCATAGCGCTGGCGAAAACCAGCATCACGCAAATTGGCGGCATCATCCTCATTGGTGAGGTTGGCCACTTCGATCAGGACCTTGGTGCGGGCTTCGTTGTAGCGGATGACCGCGGGAACGAAATTCTTGCCTTCCCGGTGGATGACGTTCCGGATGGCGCGGTTGGGATGGACGAGGATCTTGGATTGCCTGAGCGCCTTCACCAGTGCTTCCCCAAAAAGGCGTGACCGGGCTTCCCCCTGCAGCTTTTCGCGAGTGCTGAACGACGCATGGCTGCCCTTCTTCATCTCCCGCACGCCGGCACCGCGATTCGCGCCAAGTGAAAAACTTGAAGGCACGAAGCCGGCGCCCGGCACATAGACCATGGTGCCGCGCGCCGAAGGATGCAGGCTGTCGGCGTGAAAGCTGATGAAGAGGGTTTTCTGGACATCGCCCTTGCGCAGGAAACTTGAAAACAGATCGTTGGCCAGGACCCAGCGCAGATGGACACTCACCGCGTTGGCGCTATCTCCATCGATTGCGAAGGGCGGCGTGGTGAGGACCTGCGCGGCTTTGGAGGGGGCTGGAATTTCATCCCGGAGTTTGAAGCCGATTCCTGGATAAAGGATGGTGCTGCTCACTTGCGCGTCCGTATTTTCTTCCAGCAGCGCCTTCACGCGGCAGCAGATGTCGTACACGAAATCAGATTCCCAAATGCCGGACGCCGAGGCCCCTCGGTCTATGCCGCCATGTCCCGCGTCCAGCACGATCCGCAAACCGCCAAGTTTCGGCCCCGCATCCACGCGTTTGGTCTGCCGGACTTCTTGCCGCATCTCCTGGTCTGCCTTCAGCGCCACTGTGCCTTCGGGCTGGAATGGAGCCGACAACGCCTTGGCGGGAATCTTGATGAGAGTGCCTGGCTGGATGCTTCGAACGTCATCAATTCCGCTGCGCCGGGCAATTTCATCGGCAAATGCATTCACCTCCTTGGCATCCACGCGATCCGAATACCGGATCACGACTGATGAATAAAGGGCTTCGCCTTTTCGCAAACGGTAGGCCGCGAACTTGCCTTCCCTGTCCTCGTCGAAAGTCAGTAGCGCGCGGTAGGCCGCGACCTTTTCGTCATCATCCAGTTCGTCCTCCGGCTGGCTGTGGACCGGCGGAGTGCCGCTGCCACCCAACTCAGGCGAAAGGAGTTTCTGCGGGATGCGCCATATGTCGCCCGAATTCAGCTTCTCCGGATTGGCGGGATTGGCCCTTTCCAGCTTGTCGTAATTCTGCCCATGCCCCATGAATAGCGAAGCCATCAGCCACACTGATTCCAGTTCCGGCCAGCGCACTTTATGGACCACTTCCCCCCGCTTCCACTGGTCCTCGGGGAACAGCGACTCCAGAACCCAGCGTTTGCCTTCAGCGCTCAAGTCTTCGAAAACCGCCCAGCTGCCGGAAACTTTGCGAAGCAGGAATGCCCGAGGCAACGTGCTCGTTTCGATCAGCAGGCCTTTGCGAAACTGGAGGCGAAGCACCGCCCGACCACCCCCTGGCACCGCGGCTCGCACCTCCACCGATGCGGGATCGGCGGCGATGAGGCACACCGCGGGCGCAAGCAGTAATGAGGCTTTCAGGACTCCCACGGTACTTCGTCTTGATCGTCGAAAACCGCCCCGGAAAGGCCACTGCGAACCCAGGATTTCAGCAGCTCCTGCATGGCGGCGGGATTCCCGGCCCGTTGCGGCAGGAAGCGCTTGAAGCGCCGCTCCAGATGGCCGGCGCCTTCTTCTAGAAGGAATAGGCGGTCCGTGATGCGGCCCACAGGGTCCTTCGAGGCGGTGGGCGGCAGCTTGAGGCCGCTCAGGTCCAGGCCCGCCGCTTGCAATGTGAAGACCCATTCCATGTCGCCCGCGAGAATCCGCAGCTTGGCGCGGACGGGGCGCATGCCGCGGCTGAGCGCTTCGAAGGCTTCGCGGCTCTCCGCCGGGTTCCCCTTGCGAAGAGAGATCTCCTTCACCTCTCCCTGTTCGCTTTGAAGCATCACGGCATCATCCACAAAGCAGCTGGAGAGATCTCCTTCCTGCCCAGACGCGCCACCTTCAGTGAGACCTCGCATCCAAATCCATAATAGAAATTCTTCGCCCAGGAAACGCCCCTGCTCAATCAATTCCATGGCCTTCGTGGGCTTCTTCGGCTCTGCTGCCTTCATGCTTCTTCCAGTGTGAGATCCAGTGGATCCAATGCCATCAAGGCCTCGGTGGACAATTCAGGCAATAGGCGGCCCGCCAGAAGCAGCGGCGCCAAGGGCTGCAGCTCACAGCCGAAGGACTTGATGAAAAGACTTTGCAGTGAACCTTGCGACTTGCTGGAACCCGCCGTGGTCCACAAGAGGCCTTCCTTCAAATCCCAGGCAAGCTCCACGATCTTTGGTGTTGGCAGGACTTTCCGAAGCAATTCCGACTTCACTTCGTCCAGAAGGGAAATGCGTGCTTCCCTGCCCACGAAGGCCAGATCTTTTTCTTGCAGCAGTTTTCGGAGCTGCAGATCCACGTGGGCTTTCAGGAGCGCGCTGGGGACCCGTCGCGTATCCATGCGCAGCGCGAAGAGCGCGAAACGGTCCTGGGTCACCCAATCGGCGTCAGGGGGAAGGATCAGGGGGTTGCGCCAATCGCACCAGCCCATCCGCTCTTCTTCAACCCCGTCTTCAAAGGGCCTGAACATGTCCTGTGCCAAACCCGCGGTGAGATCTTCTCCGGAAGGCACAGGACCCATCACGAGGAAGCGCCGCAGGGACAAGCCGCCCTGGGTGAGGCTCACGATCCGCCTCCGAAGATGCGCCAGCCGCCGCGCTTGGGATCCTTTGCGGGGCGGGTTTTGGGCAGGGATTCAAAGGGATTGATGACCACAGGTTTTTCGCCTTCGCCGGGCAGCGGAAATCCGGGGTCGTCCAGGGCGAGAAGCAGGGCGGTGACGTTGTCCCGGGCACCGTGAAAAAGAACCTCTTCAAGCATCAGCTCAAGCGTGCGTCGCGTGGAATACCCGTAGGCGAGATTGGCCTGGATACGGCTGTCGGTGATCTCGCCGTGCAATCCATCACTGCACAGCAGCAACCGGTCTCCGCGGCGCAGGGGCACTTTGCCTAGAACCGCGATGATGGGCTGCGGGGCGCCGATGGCCTGGGTGATCATGTTGCGCTGGGGGTGCGTTCGCGCCTGTTCCCGGGTCAAGGTTCCACTGTTGACCATCTCGTTCACCAGGGTCTGGTCCACCGTGAGTTGCAGCAGTTCTCCCCGGCGGAAAAGATAAGCTCGGGAATCGCCCACCTGGCAGATATAGGCGAAGCCATTCCAGAGCACCGCGGCGGTGAGCGTGGACCCCATGCCGCGGGAGGAACGATCATTGTCCGAATAACGGAGCACTGATTCGCTGGCGCCCTCAGCGGCCACCTTCAAGGTTTCCAGCAAGCCTTCCTCGGTGGCATCTTCGGCGGGAAAGCGGCCCCAGTGCCCGAAAATGTGCAGCGCCGCGGCCGCCAGACCTTCGCGGCTCGCAACTTCACCTGCGGCGGCCCCCCCCATGCCATCCGCCACAGCGGCCAACAGGCCGCTCTTGCAGACTTTTTGCATCCGCAAAGGTCCGTTGACGATGGGCTCCTCGCCATCCAGCGCGTTCACGAGATAGGCATCCTCGTTGTTCTTGCGAACTTTTCCGAGATGCGTGATGGCGGCGTAGTCAATGAGCATGCAGGGGTGCGCTTAGAATCAGGGTTGGCCTCGGTGTGATTAACTATAGCCTCATGAGGCGTCGATGTCCGGCCATGTTCCTTTCCTAGACCTGTTGATAGCGCGTTCACACCCTCTTGGCGTCTCCATGGTTGCGAATGCTCCATGTGCTTGCATCAGCAGAACTCCAAAAGGGGACAAATAATAATGGAGCAGTTGGCCATCATCGGTCCCGGCACGTTGGGGCTATCTCTAGCAAGATGGGCGGCGGAGTGTGGCCTCTTGGTGACCCTGGCAGGCCGGGATCTGGATCACGTGAACCGAGGGCTATCGAAAGCGGATCGGCAATGGGATGTCGCTGTTCAAAAAGGCCGCATCAGAGCCGGGCAACGACAGAAGGCCCGCGCGCGATTGCACGCTTGCGACACATGGGAAGCGGCTGCGGAAGGTGCCAGCTGGGTGCTGGAGGCCCTGCCCGAGTCCCTGGAGGTGAAATCCCAAGCGTGGGCCCGGCTGGAGCCATTACTGCCCGCTGAAGTCTCGCGGCTCACGGGAACCTCCAGTATCCCCGTCTCCTTCATTCGCAAGGCATCGGTCATGGATTCGCCGCTTTTAGCATTTCACTGCTTTGTACCGCTGGAGCGAATGACCATTGTGGAGCTGGTGGGCACCGAAAGTGTTCCAAGGGCGGAGTTGGAGAGAGCGTCAGGCCTCGCAGCGCATCTGGGAAAGAGGGTTGCCTTGGTACAAGACCAGGCTGGGTTCGCGGCCGCGAGAATGGCCCTTGCGCAAGGGCTGGAAGCGATGCGATTGCTTGAGTCCGGTATCGCGACCGCCGAGGATCTGGATGCCCTTTTAACGCGCGGGTATGGCCATCCCGTCGGTCCCTTGGAACTTTCAGACAGGATTGGATTGGATTTGCGAATGACGATTTCAGAACAAATTTTTTCTTCGACGGGAGATTCACGCTTTGAACCACCCGGAATACTTCGCCGGATGGTGGAACAGGGAAGGCTGGGAGTAAAGGCTGGGGCTGGTTTCTTTGAGTGGGATGCAATGGGGAAGCGCCGATGATTCTATGGATTCTTTCCGCTTTCGTGCTTCTTCTAGCGCTCTGGGTGGCCTACAAAATCGGGAAAATCGTGCTTAGAATCGCCGCAGGACTGGCTTTCCTAGCATGCATCACCGCTCTGATCTGGTACATTTTTCTACGTTGATTTCAGGGGCCGTGCCAAAATAACCTGTGCCGTTTAGGTTATTTTGCTACGGCCCCTTAGGCCGGTCGGATATATGCATGACCGAGTTGTTGTGTCGCAACGGCGGAATTAACCGAATCATTTAAGGAGCATCGATGGCAGCCATCTCTTGTACTCACTGCGGCGCTGATTTGACCGCCCCCCAGAGCGTTCGTATCGCCGAATACCATTTCGGGCGTCTTGAGAAGGTGGACCAGGAACCCCTGGAAGGTCCCGGATTCAAATACCATTTCGAACAGCCAGACACCTTTACCATCCTATGCAACTCCTGCAAGCGCCTAGTCAGAACCCTTCCCATCCGCCAATAGACCGTTGCGATCAATAAACACCTGATCATCGCGGCGGCGAACGGGCATAGAGGCTCCAGTTCTGAGAATGCAGTGAGCAGGGAGGCTCCTCGTCCATGAGCGCAGCGAGTGGGAGCACGCACTGCGTATTCCGTCCCCCTCTGACATTGGACAGGGAATAAGGAGCCGAGAAGGATGAATCCTTGCCGCCAGGGTGCGCAGCGAAGGGAGCCCGCAGGGCGACCGGAGCGAAGCACCCTGGCGGGGCGGCTCGCGAGGCATCAGGCTTTTCTCCAGGAGAAGCCCCATGTCCCAAACCCAGCCCCTTTCCGAAGGAGATGTCCAGCGATGGACGGCCAAACGCAAGGCTGCCGTCGTGTTGGATCTGATCCGAGGCAAGACCACCCCCGCCGATGCGGCGCGGCAGCACGGCCTGACCGTGGCCGAGATCGAACAATGGAAGGAGGACTTCCTATCTCAGGGCACCGAAGCCCTGCGGAGCCATCCGCGGGATCGCGAGGCCCAGTGGGAGTCCGAAAAACAGCGCCTCCACGCCAAAATCGGCGAGCTGGCCTTGGAGGTGGATGTCTTAAAAAAAGCGCATCGCATTCTCGGCAAGGACTTGCCGGACGGGATCTCGTGAATGCGGTGCGCTGCGATGTGCTGGAGGCGGGGATGGAGATCCCGATGGCCCGCCTTTGCCGGATCCTCGGCGTACCCCGGTCCACGGCCTACCACCAGCCCAAGGTGGAACGGCTGCACAGGCCCGTGTGGGCGAGGCCATGGCCCAGACCATCCACGGGATCATTCAGGCGCATCCGACCTACGGCATCCGGCGCGTATGGGCCTGGCTGAAGCATCGGCTGGACCAACCGGCCAATCGCAAGAAGATCCATCGCCTCATGCGGATCAAGGGTTGGACCATGCGCCAGCGGGCCATTGGCAAGCGCCCGAGAGTGCCTGGGTCCCGTTCCATAGCTCCGGAACCCAATCAGCGCTGGTGCACGGATATCGCCCTCATCGAGTGCGGCCAGGACGGGTGGTGCGCGTTCGTTCCCGTCCTCGATTGCTGCACCCGCGAGGTGCTGGGCTGGTGCCTCGATCGCACCGCCCGGGCCCAAACCGCCGAGCGCGCCCTGGAGGAGGCCCTGATTCACCGGTTTGGCTGGACCCACGGCGCTCCTAAAGGGCTCACCCTGCGCCATGACAGAGGCTCCAGGTCCACGATCTCTGCGAGTGGGAGGACGCGAGAGCGTCCGATACCTGGAGGCCTCGTGTTCGGCTCAAGGCTCTACCGTGCCTTGGCTCGCGACTACGGCCTGAAGCAGGAATACATCACGCCTTACACACCGCAGCAGAACGGCCTGTGCGAGCGATTCAACCGCTCCTTCAAAGAAGAATGCGCCTGGCTCCACCGCGTCGCCAACATCCAGGAAGCCCGTGCCGAAGTCGCCCGCTATATCGACCATTACAACCACGAGCGCCCCCATCAGTCGCTCGATTACCGGACGCCCCATCAGGCGTTCCACAACCCCCAACCCGCAGCCTGAATGAGCCTCGAACTTGTCCAACTATCGGGGGGACACTACACG
>JANXQX010000296.1 GCA_025353305.1 Holophagaceae bacterium | reverse complement strand
CGACCAAAAGAAGAAGGATTAGAGGCGCCGCCGTATGAACCCCCGCGAACTTCTCCGCGTGGCGCTCCGCGCCATCCGCGCCCACAAGCTGCGCAGCTTTCTCACGCTGTTGGGCATCATCATCGGCGTGAGCACCATCGTGGCCGTAGTGGGGATCATCACGGGGCTGAACACCTACGTGAAGGACAAGATCATCGTCCTTTCGCCGGATGTCTACGTAGTGACGAAGTTCGGCATCATCCGCAGCCGCGAAGAGTTCCTCCAGGCCATCAAGCGCCCGCCCATCAGCTGGCAGGAATACGAGCGCATCAGCAGCGGGACCCTGCAACACGCCGCTGAGGTGAGCGCCGCATCCGGCAACTCCATGGCCGTGAACCGTGGCGACAAACGCCTGCCGGACATCCGCGTGATCGGGACTACGCCCAATTTCGGACGCCTATTCAATCTTGACTACGAGGCCGGCGGGTACTTTTCCGAAGCCGAGAACAACGCCGCCCAGAACGTGGCCGTCATCGGGGCGGACACCCGGGACGAACTGTTTCCGGGCGTGGATCCCATCGGCCGGACGATCCTGATCAAGGGCCTTCCCTTCCAGGTCATCGGCAATATGCCGCGGCAGGGCAAGAGCATCGGCTTCAACCAGGATGGCCGTGTCTACATCCCCATCCAGGTCTACCGGAAAAACTACATGAAGCCCCGCGACAGCCTGGAATTGCATGTCAAGGCCGCGGGTGGCGTGGCGGGCATCGACGAGTCCATCGACGAGATGCGGGCCATGTTCCGGGCCATGCGCCACACCAGCTACAACGCGCCAGATCCTTTCGGCATCCTGACCCAGGAATCACTTCAAGAGCTTTGGAAAGCCATCAGCCGGGTGGCGTTCATCCTGCTGATGCTCGTGAGCAGCGTATCCCTTGGTGTCGGCGGCATCGTGATCATGAACATCATGCTGGTGAGCGTGGTGGAACGCACCCAGGAGATCGGCGTGCGCCTGGCCATGGGCGCCAGGAAGCGCGATATCCGCCGCCAGTTCCTGCTGGAGGCCACGCTGCTTTCGGCTTTTGGCGGCGTGATCGGCGTACTGCTCGGTGGTGTCGCAGCCATGCTCGTGAAGGTGGCCACCGGCTTCCCCGCCCAAATCACTCCGGGCATCGTCCTGATGGGGGTGACGCTTTCGACCCTGGTGGGCATCGCCGCGGGCTTCCTGCCGGCCTACCGGGCCTCCAACCTGCCTGTCATCGACGCGCTTCGAGCTGAGTGAACGGAGACATCATGGCCTCGCGGATCAAGCCCAAGACCCTTCGCTCCATCGGCCCGGAGAACATCAAGTTCGCGTTCCGGTCCATGGTTTCCCAGAAACTCCGCAGTTTTCTGACCCTGCTGGGAATCGTGGCGGGTGTGGCGACGGTCATCTCCATGGTGAGCTTCGTGGTGGGCTTCAATAATGCGGTGACCGAGAGCTTTTCCTCCTTCGGGACCACACTGGTGCAGTTCCAGAAATTCGAGCCGCGCTTCGGAGGGGGCGGTCCCATTCCCGAAGAGCAGAAGCGGCGCCGCGACCTCACCATCGAGGATGCGGAAGCCCTCAAGCGTCTGGGCACGCTGGCCATGGCCGTGAGCCAGGAGCGTTATCTCTTCGGTCCTGGCATCGGGACCGTCACGGTCAAGAACGCCTCGGGCAAGGAGGCCAACGGACCTACCGTTTGTGGCACCAATCCCGACTATGCCCCGGGGAATAATTCCTTCGTCCAGGATGGTCGGTTCCTGGTGGAGGCTGACCTGATCCACGCCAGCCGCACCTGTGTACTGGGTCCAGAGACCGCCGAGGTGCTGTTCCAGAAGAAGGACCCCATCAACCGCGAGGTCTTCATCAACGGCGTCGGCTTTCGTGTGGTTGGCCTGCTGGAAAAAAAGGGCAGCCTGTTCGGCGGCGACGCGGACAATATCCTGCTGATGCCCATCAGCACTTTCGATTCCATGTGGCCGCAGGTCAAGAACGGCCATGGCGACACCATCCACATCGCCACGGTGCCCAAGGACCCAATGAAGATCCAGGAGATGACCGACCAGGAAGTGGCCATCCTCCGCGCCCGCCGCGGCTTGAAGGCGAGCGAGCCCAATGATTTCGCGATCTTCACCAGCGAAGCCCAGCTGACGAGTTTCAACCAGATCACGTCGGGGATCGCGGGGGCCATGATCCTGATCGCCAGCATCGCGCTGCTGGTGGGAGGCGTCGGCGTCATGAACATCATGCTGGTGACCGTCACCGAGCGCACCCGCGAGATCGGCGTGCGGAAAGCCCTGGGCGCCACCCGCAGCGACATCGCCATGCAGTTCCTGGTGGAGGCCGTGAGCCTTACGGGCGTTGGCGGCGCCATCGGAATCGTGGTGGGTCTCGGCATTCCCATGCTGGTGAAAGTGATCTTCGACTTTCCCGCCGCCGCCCCATTCTGGAGCGTGGTGTTGGGCTTTGGCGTCAGCACCTCAGTCGGTCTTATTTTCGGCCTTTGGCCCGCGCTGAAGGCAGCCCGGCAGAATCCCATCGAGGCGCTGAGGTACGAGTAGCGGCGGGAGCCGCCCTGAAGTTCAATATCCATGACATGGCGATGACCCAAGAGGTTGAAAATGGTTCCATTGCCATGAAGAAGTAAAAATGCGAAGCGTTTCGTTGACATATGCGAACGAGTTCGTAATCTGGTCTCAGATTCCTCTGGAGACCTGATGTCCAACCCTCTGATCCGCCCGTCCGATGGTGAGCTCGCCATCCTGCGGGTGCTTTGGAAGCGTGGTCCCTCGACAGTCCGGGACGTGCTCACCGAACTTTCGAAGGACCGGGACATGGGTTACACCACCGTGATGAAGCTCATGCAAATCATGGTGGTGAAAGGCTTGGTGGCAAGGGATGAGTCCGCGCGGACCCATATCTACCAGGCCGCCCAGGAGGAAGAATCCACCCAGTCCTTCCTCTTGAAGGAACTGATGGACAAGGCTTTCGAGGGAAGCGCTTCGTCCCTCGTCATGCGCGCGCTTTCGTCGACGAAAGCCGATGAGCGTGAACTAGACGAGATCCAGGCATTTCTGAAACGCCTGAAGAAGGAGCGGTCGTGAACCAATTTCCCGCAAATCCCACGCTTCAGCACCTGGGCCTCACGATCATCCACGCTTGCTGGGAATTGGCCGCAGTGGCCTTGGTGGCGTGGGCGGGCCTATTCTGCCTTCGCCATCGAAGCGCGCAAAGCCGTTACCTCTGGGCTTGCGCCTGCTTCTTCGCCATGGCGATTCTGCCCATGGCGACCTTCGGTTGGATCTCAGGCGCTCATCGAACCGCTGATGGACTGATCGTGGAAGGCGGAGCGGTCCTTCTATACCTGGCTCCCCGGGACGGCGGAATGGGATTCACTCATTTCATCCGAGCAGCCTCTCCTTGGCTTGCCGTGGCATGGTGCGCGGGAGCCGCAGCCATGCTCCTTCGCTTAGGGGGAGGAATGTGGTGGCTCAAGCGGACCTACCTGGCCCAGGCGGATCCAGCTCCCCGGGCCCTGGAGCTCACGTGCGGGCGCTTAGCCGAAGCGTTGAGGCTTTCGCGTCCCGTCAGGATCCTCACTAGCTTGGGGGCTGAAACACCTCTGGTGCTCGGATGGTTGAGGCCCGTCATCCTGGTGCCGGCTTCCGCCCTCCTGCATCTTTCCCCCGAAGCCTTGGAGGCTGTGCTGGCCCACGAGTTGGCGCACGTTCATCGCGGGGACTATTTGATCAACCTCCTCCAGACTTTGGCGGAGTCTTTCCTGTTCTTCCACCCTGCCGTCTGGTGGCTCTCAGGCCAGATCCGGGAATTGCGAGAACACTGCTGCGATGACGCAGCGGCCTCTCTTTGCGGCGATCCCATGGTCCTGGCCGAGGGGCTTTCCACCCTTGAGTGCCTCCGGCAGTCCCCCCATTCCGATTCAGAACCGGCCCTTGCGGCCGCCAAAGGACCTCTCATGCACCGAATTTTCCGTCTCTTGCGCCCCAAGGATGCATCTATGCCTTCCCTCCGCGGGCTGACTCTGCTGCTGGTGGGTGCGACCTTCCTGGGCGCCGCCACATATGCCGTTCAGGAGGAATCCAGCAAAGCTTCCAAGCCGGCGCCTAAGGCGCAAAGCAACCCTTCTAAACCAAAGCTTGATAAGGATGGCATCGCCGACATCGGGTTCGCCCGCATCAAGGTCCTACACCGCCCCGATGTGCCGGACTATCCCGCCGATGCCAAGCAGAAGGGCATCCAAGGCACGGTGGTCCTTTCCATCATCATCGGCAAAGATGGGATTCCAGAGACCGTTGAAGCCACCGAAGGCCCAGTGGAATTGCGTTCCAGCGCCATCGAATTCGCGAAGGGCTGGCGCTTCAAGCCCGTCAAGGTTGATGGCCAGCTCGCTAAGGCCCGCGTCAAACTGACGATGCCATTCCGTCTCAAGTAAAGCCGATGCAACAGAGAGCATCGCCTTCCGCATAATGCTGACCCAGCTAGCAGGCATGGGGCCGAATTGCTGAATACCCGAATCAAACGGGAGCGATTCGGCCCCATCAACATCTAGTGGGTATTGCAAAGCCGGGCGAGTCACGATCCAAATTCCGCAACCGGCGCGAGGCAAGGGACCCTGTCTCTCCAACACCGGAGAACCTCTCTCTGAAGCAGGCCGAAGGCCCTAGACTGGTGGTTTCCTGGAGCCTCCATGCCCGTGTTCGACCGCGTGAAGAAGACCGTCCGCAGCGTGAGGGATTCGGTCGCGCATCACAAGGAACGGCATCGTCCCTCAGGTTTCCAGTTCGCCCTCTTCGACAGTGTGGCCATGCTGCGGCCCGACCATTGGGATTCCATGACAGCG
>JANXQX010000294.1 GCA_025353305.1 Holophagaceae bacterium | reverse complement strand
TCCGACCAACAAAGAGGGGCCAACTGGCCCCTCTTTGTTGGTCGGGGCGAGAGGATTCGAACCTCCGACCCTCTGCTCCCAAAGCAGATGCGCTACCAGGCTGCGCCACGCCCCGATGGTGCTTTCCAGTCTATCGAACCCTCGACTGATAACCCGGTGATAACCGGACCTGTTCCTGGGACCCCTGCGTGGGATGCCTGACCCCCACGAACTGCCCTTCGCCCTACCCAGGGAGAAGGTCATGGCGAAGTTCAGGAACGGTCTTGGTCGTGTCGGGCGGTATTGGCACTACTGCTTCAAGGTGGAGGGCAAGGTCTTCCGAGGCAGCACCCATGTCACGGACCATGCCACCGCCGAAAAGATACTGGCGGACAAGCGACGAGAGGTCGCCCTGTCCCTGCGGGGACTGTTCCACCGCATGCCCACGGTCCGGGAACTGCTGGCGCAATGGTTGGAGGTCCACCGCACCGTCTTCAGCACCAAGCACCTCGTCAGCGTGGAAGGTTGCATGCGCCTCTGGGTGCTGCCCTCGCTGGGGGATCGCCGTATAGATATGGTCAACACTCAGGACATGCTGGATGCCCGTCAGGGAATTCTGGACGCTGGGCGCTCCCCGGTGACTGCCAACCTGATGGTCCGCACGGTCCGCCTGCTCTGGGGGTTCGCCATCAAGCTGGGATACCTGGAGTCCCGCCCCTTCCAGTTCAGTCAGATCAAGGTCCAACGGAAACCCCGCCCCACGGTCCCCGCCTCCGTCCTGCCTGACTATCTGGCGGAGATGGATCGAAGCCGCAACCCCCATGTCCCCGTCATGATTCGGGTCATCATCGGTCTCGGGTTGCGGGAGTCTGAGGTTCTGGGCATGCGCTGGGAGTGGTTCGACCCCGTCCAGCGGACCTACTGCGTGGGGAAGTCCAAGACGAAGACCTCGCGCACCCTCCCGGTCCCTCAGTGGTTGTGGGAGTCCATCAACCAGATGCCGAGGACCCTGAGTCCCTGGGTGTTCCCCGCCGAGGATGGTGCCCCGCATCGCCCCGCCTTCCTCCGCAAACCCCTGGCACGGGCAGCTTGCAAGCTGGGATTGGGTCGCGTCAGTGCCCACCGACTCCGGGCGACCTTCGCGTCCCTCCATGCCGAGTTCGGGACACCCATCACCGAGATACAGGGCATGCTCGGGCACCTCAGCATCACCACGACCATGATTTACGTGGAACAGTCGCTGGAAAATAAGCGCAAGGCACAGGACTCCATGGGTCGCAGGTTGGGACTTATGGTCGAGGCACCTGAGAGCGAAGTTCGAGCTGGTTGAGAACGGGAACACTCCCGGATGTGAGCTAACTTCGGCTTACTTGGGTCCCCGGAATGCCGTTACGGAAATTGAAGCCGATCAGAGAAGGGGAAGCAGTACCGGGCGCCGGGCTGCATCGAACAACCTCTGAATAGCAGCAGCTAAGACACGTTTTCGCGCAGAGAACGCAATGGATTTATCTAACTCCCCACCTCGATACCATGATGCACTTTTAAACTCAAAACGAAGGGGGGGGTTGGTTAATTATTATATTACAAATTTCCAACTAGTTCTTTAACTTCAATGGGGTTATATTCGGGAGAAACATACTGGTTAGTCAAATTTACACCGAATACATGATTGACGCGCAAAAATAATGATTCCTGTAATTTACTGCGAAGAAAATCTCTAACCCACCCTTGAACCTTAAACTCAATAGAAGAAGATGCCCTTCTTTCACTTGTAATCGGTATAAATTTTCCCTTCTGTTTATATTTAACTTCTATTTTCAACGAATAATCACCTCCTTCAATTTGAACAGTTTCCATAATATTCGATGCTGCCGTATCCGATATATTCTTCATGTCCTTAAAGAGTTGTTCAATAGCATCGGCTTCGAGAGTCGAAATGTCCCCAAGGCTTTGTTTTTTATCAAATATATCCTTTTCAAATTGACTATAAATCGCAATTGCTCGTTCCGCATAGTTTTCATGTTGACAAATATATGATTGATGGACGGGTTTAGTTTCTAGAACAAAAGCTAGTGGGCTTGTTGAATGAAAACTAAATTTCATCTCACCACTGTTGTCCCTATATTTTTCTCCAATTTGGGAGATTTGCATTTCGTACAATTTACTCGCTGTTCCCTTTTTAAATAATTCTGCAGATATACTTGTAATAAGCGCACCGGTCTCATTTGAAACCAACACGGCATTGGTATATATACATTCTCCAGAATTAAGTAATCTTATGAAGACCTCTCTTGTTAAAACAATATTTAATGATGATTTTCTGAATGCCTGAATGCTTATTTCAAAAATTTTAATTAAAACTAGTGAGAGACTTCCCCAAAAAGCAAATTTTTGCATCCATTCTGGAAGGGATGTCACGGCATTAGGTGCGTCCATTAACCGATCCTCCCAATACGATCACCCATCTGGATGGTCTCTGGAATTTTAATTTTCAAGCTTTGGTTTTCATCTACTCTGGCTGACCATTCTCCCGGGACTTCATCAATAATTTCCTTAGTAGATCCTTGAACCTGGGTAATAATGCTTTGCCAACTCGAAAAGCTTGAACTAGGTTCTGTTACCTTTCTAACGACATTTTTTATTTGCCTAAAAGGTTCAGCCAAATAAAATTGACCAGCCTGTCGCCCAATTATTTGAATTTCACCTTTCGGATAAACAATAGGACCATCAATTCCATGCTCAATCAATTTGGGATCATCAAACACATAAAAAACGGATAATTTTTCACCCTGATACAAATCCTGGTCCGACCGAACGATCAGCAATTTGGAATTCAGAATCAGTTTGATTTCCCCAATGATGTTCATGTCGCTCCTTCTGATCTTTAGCTTGAAGTGAATACTACAGGATACCGCCATCGCCTATAGAAGACTTCAAATGATGGTGCATTTGTTCCCGAGTTTATACGGATGGGGTGACGTTTCACTGCGCGAGTCGTGGATGCCCTCCTTCATTGGCGAGAGGTACGGAGTTCCACCTAAGCTGCCTCTCCCCCCCTCCTGGTAAAGCCGATACCCATCTCTCTGAGCGAGAACCCCTGATACACCCGCTTGCCGTTGGGTGTCGTGGTCTGGATGCCCGTCGCCTTGGACACGGCGCGACCGAAGGCAGTGGAGTTCACGTCCTCCCCGCCCCTGGACGCGATGAAGGCGTACCGGAGGGTCGTGGGGTTGGCGGTGCCTCCCTGCTGGGTGAACAGGTCCAGAAACTCGGCGACCTCTCCCTCTAGCATTAGTCGAGCTTCCTTTGCCCGTGCCTTCGGGTGCTTCACTCCGAGGGTCGGATAGGCATCCGGCTTCCCCGCCTCATTCCACTTGTGGGTGATCTCAGCATCGGACCAGGGGCAGAGGTTGCCCTGGAGATCCTGGCAGCGCGGGTTGAAGTGCTCCTTGACCATTGCCAGCGCCACGGACTGCTCCAGGCGGTGAAACAGGCGGAGGTTGGTGACGACCACCAGTAGGGCATCGTGCCCGTTCTTGCCCGAGATGGACCGCCAGGCGTAGTAGCGGAGGTAGTTCCTCGCCATCTTGGTGCGGGTCTCCTGACTGCCCGTGGCATGAACCCACACGACCTGCCTCTTCGCCTTCTTCGGTTTGGTCTGGAGCAGGTGGACATTGCTGGGGCGCTTGGTTACGCGCTGGTTCACCTGGGACCGATACTGCTCCGGGTCCACCACGGGCAGCATGTCGATGTTGAACGCCTCACCGTCCCATTGGACCCAATCCCCGTCCTCCAGGTATTCGAGTTCGTAGACGGTGCCGCTCTCGTGGACGGACCCTGGCATGACCGTGTTCCAGGTGCAGAGGTCGTAGTGCTTGCCCTTGTAGGATGCCTCCAGGGGCACCGTGGGGTCCGGCAGACGGGCGAAGTAGTGGGCGCGGACCGCCTCACCGTCACGGCGCACACGCCAAGTGAACGGGGACAGGTCCAGTCCGTGGTCGGGACCGTCGATGTCCAGGTCCCAGAACCCCATCGGATTGGTGCCCGGGAGGTCCTTCTGGTGCGTGATCGCCCCGACATTCGCCCCTGCGTCCATAGCAGCCTCCAGATAGCGGAGGTCCAGCAACAGGCTTTCGGGCGCGGAGTTGTGAAAGAGCTGCTTGGTGCCCTCTAGCAGCCCCGCAAGCGGCACTCCAGCCTGCAGGAAGGCTTGGTAGATGCGGTCATAGCGTCGGTAGTGGGAATCGTATCCAACGGGCAATGGGGGTCTCCTGGCGGGTGTGTGGAAGGGGTGCCAGGAGCAAACGCCCTCTGACTTTATTCCTTACCACCTCCCGTAAACAAAACCGCCGAACCCGTCTCTGCCCTCCGATTCGCCCTGTCCATCAACAGTGCTGTCCAGAGCCTGGCGAGCCGCAGATCGCCTCTGAGCATTGCTGGGCAAGGGTTTGGACCTATGTTCAATCGCCCGTATTCGGGACACCATGCCCTCGACCACGCCCAACAGACATGTTGAGAACGTGTATCAATACTTCGGGTTGGGTCCAGGAAGACTCGGACGTTGCCGTGAAACGATTCCCGGAGGAATGGTGTTCCGCGACCACCCCGGACCCTGCCTTAGACTTTGTGACATGTCCCACTTGGAGAAGCACCCCTGCCCATGTTGTGGGCACCTGACGCTCCCCGAGCGGACTCCAGGCACCTATACCATCAGTTCGGACCTCTACTGGGGGGACGCCCCTGTGCAGGCTGCTGACGCTGACTACCGTGGCGGCGCTAACAGGGAGTCCCTCAACGAGACACGGAAGGCATAGAGACTGCGGAGTGCGGTTGATGGACTGCACACTTCTACCTGACAGGCTGATGCTGCCCATCATCGCCTTCTCCCTGTAATACCTACCTCCTGGTAAAGCCCGAACCCGTATCTGTGATTTGTAACTCCCTGCCCCAGATACCAAACCGTGAGTGACCGATATGCGCCTCTATAAATACTGCGATGCGGGTGGGATCGAGGTCCTTCGGTCGAACTCGATAAAAGTCTCGTCACCGAGCGAGTTCAATGACCCCTTTGACTGCAATCCCATTCCAGATGCGATGACCCCTGCCTCCCGAGCGGCTCTGAAGACCCTGGTCAAGGATGAACTTGAGGCATCGGAGGCTGCTAAGAAGGGTGCTGCTGCCCTGTGGATGCTTGCAGGAGGCAGTTCAGTCAGCTATCTCAATGCGCTGGAAGAAAGCCTTGAGAAAACCGTGAATGATGCCCGACTGCTGCATAGCACAATGATGCTTTCCATGGATCAGCTGGCAATTCTCTGCCTGTCGGCGCAGCGAAATAACCACCTGATGTGGGCGCACTACGGGGACCGGCACCGAGGTCTGGTTATCGAGCTGGAGTCCAATGGCATCTTCCAGATGGGCGACGATTCCACGATTCACAATCGCTTGGTTCCTGTCCGTTACTCAGACGATCGCCCCTCCTTCCGCTACGACGATCCGCTTGCAGCCGGACCCTTTAGGACCAAGGGCAAGGCATGGTCCTACGAAGACGAATGGCGCGTCATATACCACCAGACACAATTCATCCCTCGTGTTGTGTGTGGGCGAGAGCTTCACTTACGTCCGCTACCACCAGAGAACATCAGGACCGTTCTTCTCGGCAGCAAGATGCCGGACTCTCACCGTCGAGAGGTTCGCCGACTGCTATCAGACGGACACTACAGTCATGTGCAGCTTGTCCAGATGGAGATGGACCCGTCGAGCTACTTGATTCGTGAGGTACCCATTACCTTCGTCTGACCACGGACTCGCCTTGTCCTGTGTATCAGTGAAGGCTCCGAGGGACACCACTCGCCCAACAGGTACCTGCTGCCCACTAGCCGCGAATACAGGCACTACCCACCTCCTGGTAAAGCCCGAACCCGTCTCTTGGAAGCACGACCTCGGTTCGAAGGTTGACCACCCCATGCCTTTCCAGCGCCATGAATCGAAGTGCCGAAAACACCCTCCCCACCTCGCAATGCCAGATCCCATGCGGGTTTCAGAGGGAAACTGTTGCACCTATGTTGCACCTGTTCATGCGATAATTGAGGTCCAACCACAACCTAGAGGGGCGTGGTCAGCCATTTGATAGACTGGGGTCGGAAGTCGAAAGCACTGTAGGTATAGGCTTTCTGACTATCGCGACTGGTGCGCCCAGCTGGACTCGAACCAGCGACCTGCAGCTTAGAAGGCTGCTGCTCTATCCACCTGAGCTATGGGCGCGCAGGCTCCAGTCTAGCGGGTCGGCTCAGAAGTGGATCTGCAGCTGTGCCATGGGGGCGGTGACGCGCTTGTTGGTGGCGGGGGCGGGCCCGTCGTGATTGGGGCCACCGAACTTGTTGTTCCAGTATTCCAGGCCGCCGCCGAGGTAGACCTTCCTCCTGGTGCCGAAGGCGGGGCTGATGTCCACGAGGAGGGAGAGGTTGGCCAGGGTCTCGGCCTTGGTGTCGACGCCGAAGCCGTCCTTGCCCTTGGGGCCCACGTAGTTGGCGTAGCCCTTGAACTCGGCACCCGCCGGGCCCACCTGGAAGGGGATGCCCCAGGCGGCGGCAACCATGTACGTGGTCTTGAAGTCCACGGACTGGCTCACGATGCCGTTGTAGTTCTGTTCGTGGCAGGCCCAGAGGCCGAGGTCCAGGAAGCCGCCGGGCACTTTGAAGTTGAGGGTGGGGCCCAGGACCAGGAAGCGCTTCTTGGAGCCAAAGGTGTTGTTCTTGGCGTTGAAGTCGAGACCGCCGGTCAAGGACAGGTCGCGCACAGGGCCGACACCGAGATCCGTCTTGGCGACCTTCCCGAGGCTCAGGGAGCCGCGGTAGACGACGTAGACTTCGTTGGCCCCGGTCTTCCCGCTGCTCGCAGGATCGTGCTGGTCGGACAGGAGCATGTCCACGTTGAAGAAGTTCGAGCCGTAGGCCCAGCCGCTGGCATGGCTCAGCTGCAGGATGTTCTTCTCGACGGTGCCGTCGATGCCCGGCTCGCGGAACTGGGTGCCGTAGCGGTAGCCGATGAAGGTGTCGCTCCAGTCGGCGGCCGTCAGGGGCAGGGCCGCGACCGCAAGGAGGGCAGGGGCGAGCTTGGACATGGAGTCTCCAGAAGGGGCGGCTGGACGCTAGGCGGAGAGGAGGAGCAGCTTGAGGAGGAAGATGAAGGCGATGCCTGCCACCTTGAGAAAGGCTTTGGGAATCAGCGAGATCACGTAGGCGAGGGAGATGAAGGTCGAGGTGCCGGCGAGCACCTCGGTGGCCACCGTCGTGCCCCTGGCCTTCAGCTTGAAGAACGCTTCCATGCCGACCTCCGGGAAAGGAAAGGGATGACTAGTACCGCCATGGTCGGAGGTGGCTGGGATTCATGGGGCCCTTCCACGGGGAGGCTGGCGGTCGTCGAGGGGTGGTTAGGCGGAGGGCGGGAGCCCCGGGAAGGGCGTTCCGGGCGAGTGGGTCCCCACATGGTGGCGGGAAAAATTCGACTGGTCGCTACCTGGAATCCCGACACTTGCCTCCTCTGCCCTGCGCCAGGCCCACCGGATGGGTTCCTATTTCGGGACCGGATCTGATCGGCGGGCTTCGAGTGATCCAGATTGGGTGGACCGGGGGAGTTCCCCTAGTGCAGGAGTGAATATGCGATTCCAAGATAGGGATGGTCGGCGAAGGCTATATTCCCTGAGTGCGCTGGCACTTTTCTTTCTATTCCTGATGACCGTCGCCTGCGGGGGCGGTGGCGCCAGCGCCGCGGCCAGCGGCACGGTCGCCCCCCCCTATGTCCGGTACGCCGGACTTGCGGGGGCCCAGGAGGTTCCCGCCAATGCCTCCACAGCCACTGGTACGGCCACGTTCTCGGTTGACCCTGCCACGAAAGTCCTCACGGGAACCGTGACCACCACCGGCATCGTCGGGACGGCCGCGCACATCCACGAAGGCGCACCGGGCGTCGCGGGGGCGGTGCTCTTCCCCCTGTCGGGTGGCCCCGGGGGCGTCTGGACCGTCCCTGCCAACACCGTGCTGACCGATGCCCAGTACACGGCGCTCCAGGCCAACGGCTACTACGTCAATGTCCACAGCACCGCTTTTCCGGCCGGAGAGATCCGGGGTCAGATCGAGCTGCGGGTGAGCTTCGCCAACCTCACCGGAGCCCAGGAGACACCGGCCACCGCGAGCACGGCCACGGGCTTCGGATCCCTGGCGGTGAATGCCCTCACCGGAGCAGTGTCCGGCTCGGTGATCACCTCCGGGATTGTGGGGACGGGAGCCCACATCCATGAGGCGGCCGCGGGTGTTTCGGGATCCATCCTCATTCCGCTCACCGATGCGGGCGGCGGCGTGTGGACGGTACCCCCGGGCGCCCTCCTCACGACCGCCCAGGTGGGCAGCTGGCAGGCCGGGAACCTGTACGTGAACGTCCATTCCGCCGCCAACCCCGGAGGCGAGATCCGCGGCCAGCTGAACGTCGCGTCGCCGATCTCTGTGACCACTACGCTGGCCGGCAGCAAGGAAGTGCCCGCGAATGCCTCGACGGCCACCGGAGTTGGAAGCATTTCCATCGACCCGGCGACCCTCAAAGTCAGTGGGGCCGTCGTCACCACCGGGATCACTGGGACCGGGGCCCACATCCATGATGGAGCTGCGGGCATCTCGGGACCGGTCATCATTCCCCTCACGGATGCGGGTGGGGGCGTATGGACGGTGCCAGCCGGCTCCACGTTCACCAGCGCCCAGTTCGCAAGCTGGAAGGCTGGATCCCTCTACGTGAATGTCCACAGTGCCGCCTTCCCGGCGGGTGAGATCCGGGGTCAACTCGCCGCCACCGCGACCGTCGTAACGGGCCCAGGCCCCGGTCCTGGCTACTGACACCAGGATTGGCTGGAGCGCCCCTCCGCAGCCTGGCTGCGGAG